>NZ_JAOWHW010000139.1:0-88590 GCF_030332425.1 Citrobacter sp. Cpo142 | reverse complement strand
ATCGGCCCAGATCCGCGAAATTTTAATCAGCGAGTCAGCTTGGGAAGAAATGACCTGCTTATTCGCACCTTCCTTAAAAGAGTCTTGTTATTACCCGGATATCTGGCACATTCCATTATGTTTTTCTATTAATTATTTATGTTTTTTAGTTTATGTGATCAATACACTCTGGCATCGTTAATTACCCGCCTCTTTCTGTTTACCAGATCACACTTTATTATTCGACAGGTCAGGCATCACTTAAATTAAAATGTATTCTCGCCGCAAATATAATAAGCACACATTATATTAAGAAATAAAAAACCCCGGACATAAACCGGGGTTAATATAAATACTAGAACAGCTAATCAATAAGACTAAATATGCAGTTCCTGCAGTTTCTCTTTCGGTAGCGCCAGCTCTTCATTGCTGTTCACGCGTACATCACGCTCCAGAATATGACGCGCGATATCCTGTGCTTCGCTAAGAGAGTGCATCTGATACGTACCGCACTGGTAAACGTTCAGCTCCGGGATCTGGTTCTGATCCTGTACTTTCAGCACGTCCGCCATTGCCGCTTTCCACGCGTCGGCTACACGCTGTTCGTCCGGCGTACCAATCAGGCTCATGTAGAAGCCGGTACGGCATCCCATCGGAGAGATATCGATAATCTCAACGCCGTTACCGTTAAGGTGGTTACGCATAAAACCTGCAAACAGGTGTTCCAGCGTATGGATACCTTTCTCAGGCATCACTTCTTTGTTCGGAATGCAGAAACGCAGATCAAACACGGTGATTGCGTCGCCATGCGGGGTGTTCATCGTTTTTGCAACCCGGACCGCGGGAGCTTCCATCCGGGTGTGATCGACAGTAAAACTATCTAACAACGGCATTTAGCCACCTCCGATAAATTTTTTAAAAATAATCTGAACTCTTTGTTCCGGGGCGAGTCTGAGTATATGAAAGACGCGCATTTGTTATCATCATCCCTGTTTTCAGAGATGAAATTTTGGCCACTCCCGAGTGGCCTTTTTCTTTTGTATCAAGCGTGCTTTTCCAGCCACACACTAAACGGCTCAGTATCAGCCGCTTCGATCTCCTGCTGACGACGCTTTGAAGCCTCGGTTTCAGCAATAAATTCAGCTTCCTGCACTATTTCTAACGGCTCTTCACGCAGCAGATTTCGGTAAGCCTCACCCAGCGCTTTGCCCGTGCCGCCAATGCCTTCATCAATCATAGACCGTAGGATCCGGGCAGAGAAAGTCAGTTCAGGATTGTCAAAACAGGCAACCAGTTCATCACAGACCTTCTGATACTCCTCTCCCCCATCGATGCTGTCCAGCGTTTGTGCCACGCGTTTCAGATCGCGGAACAAATCTTTCCCAACCTTAGGCAGCGGGAACTGGGCTGTTTCACAGCCAATACCTAACGTCAGCCCAGGCTTACGCCCTTCGAGAATCACGCGATTCCAGTTTTTACGCGTACACAGCAATTCATCGCTACTCATTTCCGGGGCATCAGCCAGCGCACACCAGACCATAAACAGATCGAGGAAGCGCACCTGCTGCTCGTCCACGCCGATAGGCGAGAACGGGTTGATATCCAGCGAGCGTACTTCGATGTACTCGATACCGCCACGCAGAAGCGCATCTGATGGCGTTTCTCCACGACGAGTGACGCGTTTCGGGCGAATAGGCGCATACAGCTCATTTTCAATCTGCAGAACGTTGCTGTTGATTTGCAGACGCTTACCGTCTTTCTCCAGACCGATCGCCGCGTACTCCTCGGAAGGCGTCTTAATCGCGCGCTTTAATCCTGCCACATACTCATGCAAATCGTTAAACGTAATTCCGAGATTGCTTTGCGACTTATTGGTATAGCCCAAGTCACTCAGGCGCAGCGACGTTGCGTACGGCAGGTAATACATCCCACAGTCGGTTTTTTCAAACGGCAGAGTTGTCGGTTTTCCTTGCAGGAATGAGGAACAAATGGCCGGAGAGGCACCAAACAAATACGGGATCACCCAACCAAAACGGTAGTAGTTGCGGATCAGACGGAAGTAGCCCGCGGAGATCTTCTCTTTGGCATCCTCACCTTCGGTTACACCGCATTTCGCCTGCCAGAAAGCCATAGGCAGTGAGAAGTTGTAGTGTACGCCCGAGATTGTCTGCATCAACGCGCCGTAGCGGTTTTTGAGGCCTTCACGGTACAGCGTCTTCAGGCGACCGGTATTCGACGAACCATACTGCGCCAGTTCGATATCCTGACCTTCGGCAATATAGCAAGGCATGCTCAACGGCCACATACGCTCGTCGCCAAGGTTTCTGGCGGTATAACGATGTAAGTCGCGCATGAACGTGAGCATTTTCTCAATATCGTCACCCGGTGGAGTAATGAACTCCAGCAATGCTTCGGCAAAGTCAGTGGTTATCCACTTATGCGTTAGCGCTGAGCCTAACACCTCAGGATGGCCTGTCGTTGCTAATGACCCATCTGCATTAACACGCAGCGTTTCGCGCTCCAGACCACGTTGAATCCCCTTTAACGCCTGAGGATGGTTTTCCAGCCAGGCCAGCGCCTGTGATACGTCCGGGATCAAATTGACCTCCCGCCTGTCAAAATCGTTTTAATTAGCATAATGGTATTGGTTACCCTGAAGGCTATCCCACAACACAATTAGTGCCACCACATAATGCCTTGCGTCGTAACCGCTGCGACAACAACATAGCGCAACGCCTTGCCAAGGCATAAGAAAAAGAGAACTGGGCCCCACGAGATGCGCATCCACCCGGCTAACAGGCACAGCAAATCCCCCACAACCGGCATCCAGCTTAATAATAGTGTGACAGCGCCATAGCGCCGCAGCCAGCCAGTGGCTTTTTCTTGCCAGCGCGATGTTTTACGCAATGGAAAGAAACGCCCAAGGATAACGTTAGTTAACCCTCCAAGGCTATTACCCATTGTTGCTGTTAAGACTAAGCCCCAGGGATGACTGACCCCGGAAACCAACAAAGCAACCAGAACAACTTCAGAATTGCCGGGTAATAGCGTGGCACTGAGAAAACTGCTGGCAAACAGTGACAGGAGCGACAGCCCATCACTCACAATAACCGGACATCCACGGCATCCATTCCCGCGGCATGCGCCGCCTGTATTCCAAAATCGGCATCTTCAAACACGACGCAACGAGCTGGAACAACCCCCATACGTTCGGCACAAAGCAAAAACGTATCAGGAGCCGGTTTATGGTGTTGTACGTGATCGGCTGCGACTACAGCATCAAAATAGCGACGCAGACCAAGGTGAGCGAGCAGCGCTTCTGCAATTGCGCTTTCACTACCCGTACCTACCGACATAGGACGTCGACCATACCAGGCTTTCACGACATCAACCAACGGCAAAGGCTGGACGCTATCCAGCAGCATGCTTCTTACCTTGTCGGTTTTTTCACGTGCCAGTGCATGAGGATCAAGATCGGCATGGTTTAATTCAATTACCGACTGCGCAATACGCCACGTTGGGGAGCCATTGAGGGCGACCATGGCATGTTCATCAAACCGTAGTCCATAATGCCCCAATACCTCATGCCACGCCTTACGATGCGTAGGCTCGGTATCCAGGATGGTACCATCCATATCAAAAATCAAACCCGCATAACGTTCGTACATCGTCTTCTCACAAGCCGAATGACCAGACGTTATTTTATCGTAATTGATTGATTTTGTCGCTGACAGCGAATTAGGGAGTGTTCAGAGAATATGTGGAAATGATTTGGAGGGGGAGATGGTGCTGACAATTATCTCGCAGACCATGAAAAAACAGTTTAGCTGTTATTTGGGAGAAGATGGTGCATCCGGGAGGATTCGAACCTCCGACCGCTCGGTTCGTAGCCGAGTACTCTATCCAGCTGAGCTACGGATGCATCAGGGAAACTTACTTTACTGCAGATTTGATGCCGCTGCTAAAGCGCTATCAAGTAATATGGTGCATCCGGGAGGATTCGAACCTCCGACCGCTCGGTTCGTAGCCGAGTACTCTATCCAGCTGAGCTACGGATGCATCGGGAAACTTGCTTTACTGCCGATATTGATATCGTGATAAGCGATATCAAGTAAGAGATGGTGCATCCGGGAGGATTCGAACCTCCGACCGCTCGGTTCGTAGCCGAGTACTCTATCCAGCTGAGCTACGGATGCATCAGGGAAACTTACTTTACTGCAGATTTGATGTCGCTGCTAAAGCGCTATCAATTAATATTGGTGCATCCGGGAGGATTCGAACCTCCGACCGCTCGGTTCGTAGCCGAGTACTCTATCCAGCTGAGCTACGGATGCAAATGGCGGTGAGGCGGGGATTCGAACCCCGGATGCAGCTTTTGACCGCATACTCCCTTAGCAGGGGAGCGCCTTCAGCCTCTCGGCCACCTCACCAACACGCCTCTTGCGAGTGCTTCGAAGAACTTGTTTCTGCTCATCGTCGCTGCGTGGCGCACATATTACTTTCTGGGACTTATAAGTCAAACAATTTTTCCAGAGCTTTTATCGTTTGCACATTTCACGCGCAATTAGTCTGCAAAAACGGCAAAAAGAGTGTTTTATCAACAGATAAATTGGCAATTTCCTGAAGGAGTGAGCAAACGGAAACTTCGCAGGAAAAGGCATTACGCGCAGTGGAATCGGAAAAATGGGGAAGACGAAGAAGAAAAGAGAAGAAAAAGGGTCACTCAATCAGGTTGCGCCTCACCAGAGAGGTGAGACGCGAAAACCTTAGTAACTGGACTGCTGGGATTTTTCAGCCTGGATACGCTGGTAGATCTCTTCACGATGGACAGAAACTTCTTTCGGGGCGTTTACGCCAATGCGCACCTGGTTGCCCTTCACCCCTAAAACTGTCACGGTGACCTCATCGCCTATCATGAGGGTCTCACCAACTCGACGAGTCAGAATCAGCATTCTTTGCTCCTTGAAAGATTAAAAGAGTCGGGTCTCTCTGTATCCCGGCATTATCCATCATATAACGCCAAAAAGTAAGCGATGACAAACACCTAAGTGTAAGCAGTCACGGCATCACATTCTGTTAAACCTAAGTTTAGCCGATATACACAACTTCAACCTGACTTTATCGTTGTCGATAGCGTTGATACAAACGCTGCGGATTGAAGTCCGCAGCGTCGACTTACGCTTATAATTATTACAGTTTTGCGCTGACCCAGCCTTTCACACTGGCTAACGCTGCAGGCAGAGCCGCTGCATCCGTACCACCGGCTTGCGCCATGTCCGGACGACCGCCACCCTTGCCGCCGACCTGCTGAGCGACCATTCCAACCAGTTCCCCTGCTTTCACGCGATCTGTCACGTCCTTAGACACACCCGCAATCAGAGAAACCTTACCTTCCACTACCGTTGCCAGAACGATAACGGTAGACCCCAGTTGATTTTTCAGATCATCAACCATGGTACGCAACATTTTCGGCTCAACGTCCGCGAGTTCGCTGACCAGCAGCTTCACGCCGTTGATATCAACCGCTTTGCTGGAAAGATTTGCACTCTCCTGCGCCGCAGCCTGTTCCTTCAATTGCTGCAATTCTTTTTCCAGTTGACGTGTACGCTCCAGCACGGAACGAACTTTGTCACCAATATTCTGGCTATCGCCTTTCAGCAGCTGCGCAATATCGCTTAAGCGATCGCTCTCAGCATGCACGGTTTGGATAGCACCTTCACCGGTTACGGCTTCAATACGACGAACGCCTGCCGCAGTACCTGACTCGGACACAATGCGGAACAGACCGATATCACCTGTACGGCTGGCGTGAGTACCGCCACACAGTTCGGTAGAGAAATCCCCCATGCTCAGAACGCGCACATGGTCGTCATATTTCTCGCCAAACAGTGCCATTGCGCCTTTGGCTTTTGCCGCTTCGAGATCCATGATGTTCGTTTCAATCGGCAAGTTGCGACGGATTTGCGCGTTCACCAGATCTTCAACGGCACGGATTTCAGCATGCTTCATAGCTTCGGTATGAGAGAAGTCGAAGCGCAGCAGTTTATCGTTAACCAACGAGCCTTTCTGCGCCACATGCGTGCCCAGAACCTGGCGCAGCGCCGCGTGCATCAGGTGCGTTGCGGAGTGGTTCAAACGAATACGCGCACGACGGGCTTCATCCACATCAGCCTGTACCGCATCACCAATTTTCAGAGAACCCGCAGACAACTTGCCGATGTGACCAATGGCCTGGCCATATTTCTGCGTGTCGCTAACGGCAAACGCGAAGCCTGCGCCTTTCAGCTCACCCTTGTCGCCAACCTGACCACCAGATTCCGCATAGAACGGCGTCTGATCCAGTACGACAACGGCATCCTGACCTGCGTTAATTGCGTCTACCGCTTTACCATCAACAAACAGCGCAGTCACTTTGCCGTTCAGTTCCAGGTGCTCGTAGCCTTTAAATTCAGAGGCGCCATCAACGCGAATCATCGCATTGTAGTCTGCGCCGAAGCCGCTGGCTTCACGCGCACGACGGCGCTGTTCTTCCATTGCAGCTTCAAAGCCCGCTTCATCAACCTTAATGTTACGCTCGCGGCAAACGTCTGCCGTCAGGTCAACCGGGAAACCGTAGGTGTCATACAGACGGAATGCGGTTTCGCCATCCAGCGTATCGCCAGACAGTTTTGCCAGTTCTTCGTCCAGCAGCGCCAGACCACGCTCCAGAGTACGCGCAAACTGCTCTTCTTCGGTTTTCAGAACCTGTTCAACCATAGCCTGCTGACGCTTCAGTTCTTCACCTGCAGAGCCCATGACGTCCACCAACGGACCAACCAGCTTGTAGAAGAAGGTATCCTTCGCGCCCAGCATGTTGCCATGACGTACCGCGCGACGAATGATACGGCGCAGCACATAGCCACGGTTTTCATTCGACGGGACAACGCCATCGGCAATCAGGAATGCACAGGAACGGATATGGTCGGCAATAACGCGCAGAGACTTGTTGCTCAGATCGGTTGCGCCAGTGACTTTCGCCACGGATTCGATCAATGAGCGGAACAGGTCGATTTCATAGTTGGAGTTAACGTGTTGCAGCACGGCCGCAATACGCTCCAGACCCATACCGGTATCCACGGACGGTTTCGGCAGCGGTTCCATGGTGCCGTCAGCCTGACGGTTGAACTGCATGAAGACGATGTTCCAGATCTCAATGTAGCGATCCCCATCTTCTTCTGCGCTTCCCGGAGGTCCACCCCAGATATGGTCGCCGTGGTCGTAGAAAATTTCTGTGCATGGACCGCAAGGACCGGTATCACCCATCTGCCAGAAGTTGTCTGAAGCATAAGCCGCACCTTTGTTATCACCGATACGGATGATACGTTCGCGCGGAATACCGACTTCTTTTTCCCAGATTTCATAGGCTTCATCGTCAGTTTCATAGACGGTTACCCACAGACGCTCTTTTGGCAGGGCAAACCAGTTTTCACCAGTCAGTAGTTCCCATGCATATTGAATAGCGTCGTGTTTGAAGTAATCGCCGAAGCTGAAGTTGCCCAGCATTTCGAAGAAAGTGTGGTGACGTGCAGTGTAACCGACGTTTTCCAGGTCATTGTGCTTACCGCCCGCACGTACACAACGCTGCGAGGTGGTTGCGCGGGAATAATTACGCTTGTCGAGGCCAAGGAAAACATCCTTGAACTGGTTCATCCCGGCGTTGGTAAACAACAAAGTAGGGTCATTGTTCGGTACCAGGGAGCTGCTGGCAACTACCTGGTGTCCTTTACTATGGAAAAAATCGAGAAACGCCTGACGGATCTCAGCGGTGCTCTTGCTCATAATTATCCTGAAGAAATCAAGCTAACGAAATGTCATTACCAGCATCGGCACGCAAACTGCGCCTCTGGCAATCGAAAAGTGGGAATAAGATAAGTTTTCTTTACTGGGAAGTAAAATCCCGTATGCGGTCAATCGTCAAAATTTCGCCATATTGCCTGAATATCTTCCATCAGATAGCCGCGATAGAGCAAAAAACGCTGGACCTTTATCTTATCTGAAAAATCGACAGGTAAAGGTTCACCGTACTTCCGAATGGCCTGCTCGCGTGCAAGCACTGCCCAGTCAACTTCGCACTCACGCATGGCCCGCTCGATAGCTTCACGTGCGATCCCTTTTTGGTTTAATTCCTGGCGCACTCGGGCTGGTCCATAACCTTTGCGGCTACGGCTGGCGATAAACTGCCGCACGAAACGATCATCATCCAGATAACGACTTTCAATACACCAGGCGATGACCTTGTCGTAATCCTCCGGCGTGGCATCAATTTCTTCTGGTCCATTTTTCCCCATCACCGGAGCGGCCAGCTTGCGCCGCAGTTCCTGCTCGCTGTGGTCGCGCATCGCCAGAATACGTACGGCGCGGTCAAGCAGTCGGGAATAAGCAGAACGGCGGGAAGTTGCTTCTGTCATAGTAAGCCTTCAGAAATGAAAAAGGGCTGCATGATATGCAGCCCTTTACTATATGTGATTCACAACATGCGATTCAAAACAGATTATCAGAAATCTTCGTTCGTTTCTTTTACGTCTTCGCCGCTGTCATCAACGGAGAAATCTGGCGTTGAATCCTGGTTATTGAGCAGTAACTCACGTAATTTCTTCTCAATTTCTTTCGCAGTTGCCGGGTTCTCTTTCAGCCAGTTGGTCGCATTCGCTTTACCCTGACCGATTTTCTCACCGTTGTAGCTGTACCATGCACCGGCTTTTTCAATCAGCTTCTCTTTCACGCCCAGGTCAACCAGTTCGCCGTAGAAGTTGATGCCTTCACCGTAAAGGATCTGGAATTCAGCCTGTTTGAACGGCGCTGCAATTTTGTTTTTCACAACCTTAACGCGAGTTTCGCTGCCGACCACATTGTCGCCTTCTTTCACCGCGCCAATACGACGGATATCCAGACGAACAGACGCATAGAATTTCAGGGCGTTACCACCGGTGGTGGTTTCCGGGTTACCGAACATAACGCCAATCTTCATACGGATCTGGTTGATGAAAATCAGCAGCGTGTTGGACTGCTTCAGGTTACCGGCCAGCTTACGCATCGCCTGGCTCATCATACGCGCCGCAAGGCCCATGTGAGAGTCGCCAATCTCGCCTTCGATTTCTGCCTTCGGCGTCAATGCGGCAACGGAGTCGACAACGATAACGTCAACCGCACCGGAGCGCGCCAGCGCATCACAGATTTCCAGCGCTTGTTCACCGGTATCCGGCTGAGAACACAGCAGGTTGTCGATATCAACGCCAAGCTTACGGGCATAGACCGGATCCAGCGCGTGTTCCGCATCGATAAATGCACAGGTTTTACCTTCACGCTGCGCAGCGGCAATAACCTGCAGGGTCAGCGTTGTTTTACCGGAGGATTCAGGCCCGTAGATTTCGACGATACGGCCCATTGGCAAACCGCCCGCGCCCAATGCGATATCCAGAGAAAGCGAACCGGTGGAGATAGTTTCCACATCCATGGAACGGTCTTCACCCAGGCGCATGATGGAGCCTTTACCGAATTGCTTTTCGATCTGACCCAGCGCTGCCGCCAACGCTTTCTGTTTGTTTTCGTCGATAGCCATTAATTACTCCTGTCATGCCGCTTTCGGGTTAAACCGCGAAACGTGATAGATAATGTTCTGTTGAGGCAATTATACTGTATGCTCATACAGTATCAAGTATTTTGTAGAAATTGTTGCCACAGGGTTTGTAACGCGTAGACGGTCGCCTGTCGACGTACCGCGTCGCGATCGCCGCTGAAGCATTCCCGGCGGGTAATCCCCTCGCCGTTCGCGCTGGCAAAGGCGAACCATACGGTACCCACGGGCTTTTCTTCACTGCCGCCATCCGGCCCGGCAATACCGCTGATCGAGACCGCGAAATGCGCGCGGGCAGCTTTTAGCGCGCCAATTGCCATCTCCACCACCACAGGCTCGCTCACCGCCCCATGCTGGGCCAACGTCTCTTCGCGCACGCCAATCATCTGTGCTTTGGCTTCGTTGCTGTAGGTCACAAACCCGCGTTCAAACCAGGCGGAGCTTCCGGCAATATCCGTAATCGCTTTGGCCACCCAGCCGCCGGTGCAGGATTCCGCCGTCGTAACGGTCGCCCCACGCGCTTTCAGCGCCAGGCCAACCTGCTCGCTTAACTGCATCAGTTCACTGTCAGTCATTTCAGCCTCTGTCAGTTAAAAAATATGCCGGACAAGATAGCACTTTCATAACCAATGTGGGGATGGAGAGAACGTTTTACGAGGGGGATTCCAAAAATTGCTCCGTTGCAGAAATAAGACCTGCCGGATGACGATGTCAGGGCATCTTATCCGGCCTACAAGCGATATCGTCCTGTAGGCCGGTGGAGCGATTACTGCACGCGCGCCAGCGCGACCGCCTGACCCAGTTGCCACACGGCCATCGCGTAGTGGGTACTGTGGTTGTAGCGGGTGATGGTGTAGAAGTTCGGCAATCCATACCAGTACTGATAGCCGGTACCAATATCCAGGCGCAGCAGGCTGGCCTGCTGATGATTACCCAACGACTGCTGTGGCGTCAGACCCGCGGCAGCAAGCTGAGAAATGCTGTACTGGGTTTTAAAGCCGTTCGCCAGCCCTGGTGCCTGACCATTTGCCGGAACCGCGACCGTATCGCCTTTCACCCAGCCGTGGCCCTTGAAATAGTTCGCCACGCTACCGATGGCATCAACCGGATCCCACAGGTTAATGTGGCCATCACCATTAAAATCAACGGCATATTGTTTATAGGAAGACGGCATAAACTGGCCGTAACCCATCGCGCCGGCAAAAGAACCTTTCAAATCGAGCGGATCGTCGCTTTCATCTCGCGCCATCAGCAGGAAGGTTTCCAGTTCACCAGAGAAGTATTCCGCACGACGAGGATAGTTAAACGACAGCGTCGCCAGCGCATCCAGAATACGGGTTTTGCCCATCACTCGGCCCCAACGCGTTTCAACGCCGATAATGCCAACGATAATTTCCGGCGGAACACCATAGACCTGCCACGCACGGTTCAGAGCATCTTCATATTGATTCCAGAAGGCTACGCCATTTTGCACGTTGTCAGGTGTGATGAACTGTTTGCGGTAGCGCAGCCATGCGCCGTTAGGACCGGCTGGCGGTTGAGTCGTCGGTGCCTGGCGGTCCATCAAACGCAATACCGAGTCCAGACGCTTGGCCTGCGACAGGATCTCCTGCAGCTGCTGGCGGTCAAAACCGTGCTTGTTCACCATTTTCTCGATGAACTGCTGCGCGTTTGGATTATTGGCAAAATCACCGCCCGTTTGCATGACGTTATGCTGTGGCTCAAGCAGGAAGCCGCCGGATGGCGCACCCGTAGTCGTTTGAGTCTCTGAAGGTTTAGGTTTGCTGCTACAGGCAGCGAGCAGTACGAAAAGGGGGAGTAACGCTACATAACGACGCTTGAACATGAGACATCCATTAAACAAATTCAGCCTGGGAGAAGTATGGTAAAGCATCCTCCGCCATACAAGGAAGCGGTAGTCGCTCTCCTTCACAGAATTTACATCCCCTATCATCTCTGACCATCACATTTGCGATCTTTCACGCAATAACTTTCAAATTAAAATATTTACCTTTCAATTTGAGATCAAAATAACACTTTCAAATCTTTCAATGTGATTAAAATCAACCACCGTTTGGCAAGATAACTAAAAACCCTACAGGAGAGAATAATGATCGACACCATCACACTCGGTGCTGAGTGGTTTATCGGGTTGTTCCAGAAAGGCGGAGAGGTCTTTACCGGCATGGTAACCGGTATTCTGCCTCTGCTGATCAGTCTGCTGGTCATCATGAATGCGCTAATTAACTTTATCGGTCAGCAGCGCATTGAACGTTTTGCCCAGCGCTGCGCCGGAAACCCGCTGTCCCGCTATCTGCTGCTGCCGTGCATCGGCACATTTGTGTTTTGTAACCCAATGACGCTGAGCCTGGGCCGCTTTATGCCAGAAAAATACAAGCCCAGCTACTACGCCGCCGCCTCTTACAGTTGCCATTCCATGAACGGCTTATTCCCGCACATCAACCCCGGCGAACTGTTTGTCTATCTGGGGATCGCCAGCGGCCTGACCACGCTGGGGCTTCCGCTTGGCCCACTGGCGGTGAGCTATTTACTGGTCGGTTTGGTGACTAACTTCTTCCGTGGCTGGGTGACCGATTTCACCACCACTATCTTCGAGAAAAAAATGGGCATTCAACTTGAGCAGAAGGTGCATCTGGCGGGAGCAACATCATGACGCGTATTCGTATTGAAAAAGGCACCGGCGGCTGGGGCGGCCCCCTTGAACTGGATGCCGTTCCGGGCAAGAAAATTGTCTATATCACCGCAGGAACTCGCCCCGCAATAGTCGACAAGATAGCAAGCCTGACCGGTTGGCAGGCCGTTGATGGCTTCAAAGAAGGCGAGCCACCGGAGAGCGAAATTGGTGTGGCGATCATCGACTGCGGCGGCACGCTGCGCTGTGGGATCTACCCCAAACGCAGAATACCGACAGTGAATATTCACGCTACGGGTAAATCCGGCCCGCTGGCTCAGTACATTGTCGAAGATATCTATGTCTCTGGCGTGAAAGAAGAAAACATCACGATTGTCGGGGAGGCATCCGCTGCGCCGCAACCAGCCAGCAGCACTATCGGTCGCGATTACGACACCAGTAAAAAGATTACCGAACAAAGCGATGGCCTGTTGGCAAAAGTGGGAATGGGCATGGGTTCAGCCGTTGCGGTTCTGTTCCAGTCCGGGCGCGACACCATCGATACCGTCCTGAAAACTATTCTGCCATTTATGGCGTTCGTCTCGGCACTGATCGGCATCATTATGGCTTCGGGTCTGGGAGACTGGATTGCCCATGGACTCGCGCCGCTGGCCAGCCATCCGTTGGGACTGGTTACTCTGGCGCTGATCTGCTCTTTCCCGCTGCTGTCGCCTTTCCTCGGCCCCGGTGCGGTTATCGCCCAGGTTATCGGCGTGCTGATCGGTGTACAGATTGGTCTGGGGAACATTCCTCCGCATCTGGCGCTACCTGCCCTGTTCGCCATTAACGCCCAGGCTGCATGTGACTTTATTCCGGTTGGGTTGTCGCTGGCCGAAGCGCGTCAGGACACGGTCCGCGTCGGCGTGCCATCCGTACTGGTGAGCCGTTTTCTGACCGGCGCGCCTACCGTTCTCATCGCCTGGTTTGTTTCTGGCTTTATTTACCAATAAGGGGCACTCAAAAATGACCGTAATTTATCAAACCACCATTACCCGTATCGGCCAGAGCGCCCCGGATGCACTGTGCGACCAGATGCTGATTACCTTTCGTGAAGGCGCGCCAGCGGATATCGAAGAGTTTTGTTTCATCCATTGCCACGGGGAGCTGAACGGCTCTTTGCAAGCCGGGATCCAGTTTGAACTGGGCCAGCACCACTACCCGGTCACCGCCGTTGGCAGCGTTGCGGAACAAAACTTACGTGAACTCGGGCATATAACCCTGCGCTTTGACGGGCAGAGCGAAGCGGAATTCCCCGGCACTGTACACGTTGCGGGCCCCGTCCCGGACGGTATCGCCCCGGGCTGTATTTTGAAGTTTGTTGCTTAAGATTGAAGGAGATAAAAATGAATCAGGTTGCCGTTGTCATTGGTGGAGGCCAGACCCTGGGGGCATTCCTTTGCCGTGGGCTTGCGACAGAAGGATACCGCGTCGCGGTGGTGGATATTCAAAGCGATAAAGCTGCCAACGTCGCGCAAGAAATTAACGCCGAGTTTGGCGAAGGTACCGCGTACGGTTTTGGCGCAGATGCCACCAGCGAACAGAGCGTGCTGGCGCTGTCGCGCGGAGTGGATGAAATATTCGGTCGTGTCGATCTGCTGGTTTACAGCGCGGGTATCGCTAAAGCCGCGTTTATCAGCGACTTTCAGCTTGGGGATTTCGACCGCTCGCTGCAGGTCAATCTGGTCGGCTACTTCCTCTGTGCACGTGAATTTTCACGCCTGATGATCCGCGATGGCGTGCAGGGACGCATTATCCAGATCAACTCCAAATCAGGGAAAGTGGGCAGTAAACACAACTCAGGTTATAGCGCGGCAAAATTTGGCGGCGTGGGCCTAACCCAGTCGCTGGCGCTGGATCTGGCGGAATACGGGATTACCGTGCATTCGTTGATGCTCGGTAATCTGCTGAAATCACCGATGTTTCAGTCGTTATTGCCGCAATATGCGACCAAGCTGGGCCTTAAGCCAGACGAAGTGGAGCAGTACTACATTGATAAGGTTCCGCTTAAACGCGGCTGCGATTATCAGGACGTACTGAACATGCTGCTGTTTTACGCCAGTCCAAAAGCCTCTTACTGCACCGGGCAGTCCATCAACGTGACCGGCGGTCAGGTGATGTTTTAATGTTGAATTGCCGGATGGCGGCTGCGCTTATCCGGCAAAATCAAAGGAGTACATAATGGTTTCCGCACTGATTACCGTCGCCGCTATCGCCTGGTGCCTGCAACTGGCGCTTGGTGGCTGGCAAATATCCCGCTTTAACCGGGCGTTTGATCAACTCTGCCAGCAAGGTCGGGTTGGTGTTGGTCGCTCCGGTGGGCGTTTTAAACCGCGCGTGGTGGTAGCCATTGCGCTGGATGAGCAGCAACGGGTTACCGATACGTTGTTTATGAAAGGTCTTACGGTATTCGCCAGACCCGGCAAAATTGCCACAATAATGGGCAAACATCTTGATGATTTACAGCCTGATGTGATCTTTCCCCATGATCCATTAGCGCAGAATGCACTATCATTGGCGCTTAAACTGAAACATGGGTAATTTCGTTGTGAATGCTAATAGCTTGCGAAATTATCATTTTGCAACCTATTAAGTCAGGGTAATCACGCCTATGAAACCTCGTCAGCGTCAGGCTGCCATACTGGAGCATCTGCAAAAGCAGGGAAAATGCTCGGTTGAAGAACTGGCCCACTACTTTGACACGACCGGCACGACCATTCGCAAAGACCTGGTCATTCTGGAAAATGCCGGAACCGTCATTCGTACCTATGGCGGCGTAGTATTAAATAAAGACGAATCCGACCCGCCAATCGATCACAAAACGCTAATCAATACGCATAAAAAAGAGCAGATTGCCGAAGCCGCCGTCCGTTTTATACACGATGGCGACTCTATTATTCTGGATGCGGGTAGCACCGTACTGCAGATGGTGCCGATGCTCACGCGCTTTAGCAACATCACCGTCATGACCAACAGTCTGCACATTGTTAACGCCCTTTCGGAGCTGGACAACGAGCAAACTATCCTGATGCCCGGCGGGACCTTTCGCAAAAAATCTGCGTCATTTCACGGTCAGCTGGCAGAAAACGCCTTTGAGCAGTTCAGCTTTGATAAACTCTTCATGGGCACCGACGGCATTGACCTCAATGCCGGCGTGACCACCTTTAATGAGGTGTTTAGCGTCAGTAAAGCGATGTGCAATGCCGCTCGCGAAGTGATTCTGATGGCTGACTCGTCAAAATTTGGGCGCAAAAGCCCTAATGTTGTATGCAGTCTGGAAAGCGTCGACAAGCTGATTACCGATGCGGGCATCGACCCTGCGTTTCGTCAGGCGCTGGAAGCAAAAGGGATTGAAGTGATCATAACCGGAGAAACCAATGAGTGATGCACTACTGAACGCGGGCCGTCAGACGTTAATGCTGGAACTACAGGAAGCCAGCCGACTGCCAGAACGCCTGGGCGATGATTTTGTCCGCGCCGCCAATACGATTATCCACTGTGAAGGCAAAGTCATTGTCTCCGGTATTGGTAAATCAGGTCATATTGGCAAAAAAATTGCGGCGACCCTCGCCAGTACCGGCACGCCCGCCTTTTTTGTGCATCCGGCGGAAGCGCTGCACGGTGACTTAGGGATGATTGAAAGCCGCGATGTCATGCTGTTTATCTCCTACTCCGGCGGCGCGAAAGAGCTGGATCTCATCATCCCACGCCTGGAAGACAAATCCGTCGCGCTGCTGGCAATGACCGGAAAACCGACCTCACCGTTGGGCCTGGCCGCCAAAGCCGTGCTGGATATTTCCGTTGAGCGCGAAGCCTGTCCGATGCGCCTGGCACCGACGTCCAGCACCGTGAATACGTTGATGATGGGCGACGCGCTGGCGATCGCCGTAATGCAGGCGCGCGGCTTTAACGAAGAAGATTTTGCCCGCTCACATCCGGCAGGTGCGCTGGGCGCTCGTCTGTTGAATAAAGTGCATCATCTGATGCGCCGTGACGATGCCATACCTCAGGTGAAGCTCACCACCAGCGTGATGGACGCGATGCTGGAACTCAGCCGCACGGGTCTTGGCCTGGTCGCGGTCTGCGACGACCAGTCACTGGTGAAAGGGGTCTTTACCGACGGCGACCTGCGCCGCTGGCTGGTTGGCGGCGGAGCGCTCACCACCCAGGTGAGCGAAGCAATGACTAAGAATGGCATTACGCTACAGGCGCAGAGCCGCGCGATTGACGCCAAAGAGATCCTGATGAAGCGTAAAATCACTGCCGCACCGGTGGTCGATGAAAACGGTAAACTCACCGGTGCTATCAACCTGCAGGATTTTTATCAGGCCGGTATTATCTAATCCTTCAGACCCAGACGTTTCGCCAGCCGGTGCAGGTTGGCGACGTCTGTTTCCAGCGCCCGCGCACTTGCCGCCCAACTGTGATTATTTTGCACCAATGCCCGGCGGATCATCTCCCGCTGGAACGACTCTGTTGCTTCACGCAGATTGTGATGTTGCGGGATCTCCGCAACAACTTCCGCCGCCTGCGAAGCCGGACCTTCGTCCTGCAGGGCAAAATGCTGCGTCTCCAGCACCACTTCATCACCTGCCCTGGTAGCCCTTGCCAGAACAACCGCCCGGTGAATGGCATGTTCCAGCTCGCGCACATTTCCAGGCCAGCCGTAATTCAGCAGATGACTACGCGCGCCGGGGCTTAGCACCACGCGGGAAAGACCCAGCCGCAGTCGGCATTGCTCGCAAAAATAGCCGGCCAGCAGCACCACATCTTCGCCGCGCTCGCGAAGAGGCGGTACAGAAAGGGGGAAGACGCTCAGACGGTGGAACAAATCCGCGCGGAAATTCCCGGCCAGCACCTCTTCGCGTAAATCACGGTTCGTCGCCGCCAGCACCCGCACATCCACGCGCAGGCTGCGATCGTCACCCACGCGCTGAATATCGCCGTACTGCAATACGCGCAGCAGCTTAGCCTGTAGCGCCAGCGAGAGTTCGCCTATCTCGTCGAGAAACAGCGTCCCATTGTCGGCCATTTCAAACTTACCGCTACGATTGCTGATAGCCCCGGTAAATGCGCCTTTTACGTGACCAAACAGCTCACTTTCGGCTACGGTTTCCGGCAACGCCGCACAGTTCAGATACACCAGTGGATTCACCGCGCGCGGCGAACCTTCATGGATAGCTTTAGCCACCAGCTCCTTCCCGGTCCCTGTTTCGCCGCTAATCAGCACGTTGAGATCGGACCCCGCCACAATCTCAATTTCTTTTTTCAACTGCATCATATTGGGCGACAGGCCAATCATCTGGGTTTCCGTCACCTGCTCAAAAGCCGTTGATGAGCCTGGCAGCATATTCTGGCTTTCCAGTTGTTCAATCAGCAGCGCATTGCTCAGCGCGCCCGCCGCCAGCGCGGCAATCAGCCTAAGCTCCTCATCGCTGAAAACATCGAACTGATCGGGCTCCATGCCATCCAGGGTTAACGCACCAATCAAATTTTGACCGGCGAACAACGGCAGCCCAATACAGGCATGCACTTTCAGACTCTCCTGCCCCGGAATCAGACCATCATACGGGTCTGGCAAATCGCTGTCGGCAGGGAAACGAACCACGTCCCCGGCGCGGGCAATCGCCTCCAGACGCGGATGCCCTTCCAGAGTAAAGCGCCTGCCGAGAACATCCTGCGCCAGCCCATCGATCGCCAGCGGAATAAACTGTCGCGACTCATAGCGCAACAATGCCGACGCGTCGCACTCCAGTACCTGACGCAAGGTGGTTATCAGGCGTTGAAAACGGTCCTGATGCCCAATACCGCTTTGTAATTCAATGGCGATGCCCGCCAGCACGTCTACGGAAAAGCTCATGACTACCTCATTGTCATTTTGACAATCCATATTGTCATATTGACAATAAAATGAATAGTCATTTTGACTACCACTTAATAAGCAGAAAACAATAAAACCTTTAAAATCAACAAAATAAAAAGTTGGCACGCAACCTGCAATAAGCAAAACATCTTTTTTAGAAAAACGCTGAATTAATTACTGAGGTTGCTATGTCTATTCTGGTTAAAAATAACATTCATTGGGTTGGCCAACGTGACTGGGAAGTTCGTGATTTCCACGGGACTGAATACAAAACGCTGCGCGGCAGCAGCTACAACAGTTATCTCATCCGTGAAGAAAAAAATGTCCTGATCGATACAGTAGACCACAAGTTTAGCCGTGAATTCGTGCAGAACCTGCGCAGTGAAATTGACCTCGCGGATATCGACTACATCATCATTAACCACGCGGAAGAAGACCATGCCGGGGCGCTGACCGAGCTGATGTCCTGCATCCCGGATACGCCGATTTACTGCACAGCCAACGCCATTGACTCTATCAACGGGCATCACCATCACCCGGAGTGGAATTTCAACGTGGTGAAAACCGGTGATTCACTGGACATTGGTAACGGCAAACAGCTGATCTTCGTTGAAACGCCAATGCTGCACTGGCCTGACAGCATGATGACCTACATGACCGGCGACGCGGTACTGTTCAGTAACGACGCCTTCGGTCAGCACTACTGCGACGAACGTCTGTTTAACGATGAAGTTGACCAAACCGAACTGTTCGAACAGTGCCAGCGTTACTACGCCAATATTCTGACGCCGTTCAGCCGTCTGGTTACACCGAAAATTACTGAGATCCTCGGCTTTAACCTGCCTGTCGATATGATTGCGACTTCCCACGGCGTGGTATGGCGCGACAACCCGACGCAAATCGTGGAAATGTACCTGAAATGGGCAGCGGATTACCAGGAAGACCGCATCACCATTTTCTACGACACCATGTCCAACAACACTCGCATGATGGCCGACGCCATTGCCCAGGGCATCAACGAAGTTGACCCGAACGTGGCGGTGAAAATCTTTAACGTCGCCCGTAGCGATAAGAACGAAGTTCTGACTAACGTATTCCGCTCTAAAGGCGTGCTGGTCGGTACTTCGACGATGAACAACGTGATGATGCCAAAAATCGCCGGTTTGGTGGAAGAGATGACCGGCCTGCGTTTTCGTAACAAACGCGCCAGCGCCTTTGGCTCACACGGCTGGAGCGGCGGTGCAGTAGACCGTTTGTCCACGCGTTTGCAAGATGCTGGTTTCGAAATGTCACTGAGCCTGAAGGCGAAATGGCGTCCGGACCTGGATGCACTGGAACTGTGCCGCCAGCACGGCCGTGAAATCGCGCGTCAGTGGGCGCTTGCTCCACTGCCGGAAGCAACCGTGAAAACAGCTTCCAAAGAAGAAGAGTGCGCTTGCGCCGCTGCGGCTGCCGCCGATCTTGGCCCTAGCATGCAGTGCAGCGTGTGCCAGTGGATTTACGACCCAGCAAAAGGTGAACCGCTGCAGGATGTCGCGCCGGGTACACCGTGGAGCGACGTGCCGGATAACTTCCTGTGTCCAGAATGTTCATTAGGTAAAGACGTATTCGACGTCCTGGCAACGGAGGCAAAATGAGCCGCGGAATTGTCATTATTGGTTCGGGCTTCGCCGCCCGCCAGTTAGTCAAAAATATCCGTAAGCAGGATGCAAATGTCCCGCTGACCTTGATTGCTGCGGACAGCATGGATGAGTACAACAAGCCCGATCTCAGCCATGTTATCAGTCAGTCACAGCGTGCAGACGACCTCACCCGCCAGTCGGCGGGGGAGTTTGCCGAACAGTTTAATTTGCGCCTGTTCCCGCACACCTGGGTAACCGACATCGATGCTGATGCCCACGTAGTGAAAAGCCAGGATCAGCAGTGGCAGTACGACAAGCTGGTGCTGGCGACGGGCGCTTCAGCCTTTGTACCGCCGGTTACCGGACGTGAGTTAATGCTCACATTGAACAGCCAACAAGAGTATCGCGCTTGTGAAACACAGCTGCGTGACGCCCAGCGGGTACTGATTGTCGGCGGCGGCTTGATTGGCAGTGAACTGGCGATGGATTTCTGCCGTGCCGGTAAAGCGGTAACGCTTATCGACAACGCCGCCAGCATTCTGGCTTCGCTGATGCCGCCGGAAGTCAGCAGTCGCTTACAGCATCGTCTGACCGATATGGGCGTACACCTGCTGCTGAAATCACAGCTTCAGGGGCTAGAGAAAACGGCGTCAGGTATTCGTGCCACGCTCGATCGTAGCCGCAGCGTGGAAGTCGATGCGGTGATCGCCGCCACCGGCTTACGCCCGGAGACCGCACTGGCGCGTCGCGCCGGATTGAACATCAATCGTGGTGTCTGCGTCGATAGCTACCTGCAAACCAGCCACCCGGACATTTATGCTCTCGGCGACTGTGCGGAGATTAACGGTCAGGTGCTCCCGTTCCTGCAGCCGATTCAGCTGAGTGCCATGTATCTGGCGAAAAACCTGCTCGGCGGCAATGCGCCATTGAAACTGCCAGCCATGCTGGTAAAAGTCAAAACGCCAGAATTGCCTCTGCATTTGGCCGGGGAAACCCAGCGCCGCGATCTGAACTGGCACATCGCCGCCGAAGCGCAGGGAATGGTCGCCAGAGGGATGAACGACGAAGGCCAGCTGTGTGCGTTTGTCGTCAGTGAAGACCGCATGAAAGAGGCCTTTGCGCTACTGAAAACGTTGCCTGTGTAAGTCTGGGATGCCGAATGGCGCCTCCGGCCTACGACTTTGCCCGGCAACGCTGCTACTAATTTATTAACCTCACGCACATGGATGTGCGTTGCCACTTGTCGGTATGCCCCGACATGTTTTTCTTGCCCCGCCAGTCCCGGGGCTTTTTTTATTTTTGCGCCAACGCTCGCGCCGCGGCAATCACGCCCTGCCCCAATGACAACCCGCCGTCGCCCGCCGGTAAACGCTGCGGGAACAGTAAGGTAAAATCACGCAGATAAAACGCCAGACGGGCCGACAATAAGCGGTTATGCATCACGCCACCACTGAATACTAGCGTCTTAATCCCGCGCGCTTCGGCCTGCTTTCGCATCAGAGTGGCAAACCCACACGCCAGCGCGTCGTGAAACGCCCATGCCCTTTCTGCTGGTTTGGCCTGCCAGTTCAGCCATTGTTGCCAAAAAACCGCTAAGTCCAGCTGAGTGTCATCAAGCGGCACCGTGACTGGGTGATCAACACCATCACATTGCGATGCCATCGCCTCAAGCGCGCAGGCCGCTTCACCCTCATAACTCAACGATTCCGGTGCACATTGCAACGCGGCGGCAACGGCATCAAACAGTCGTCCGCACGATGAAGCCAACGGAGCGTTAATTCCCCGTTCAATAGCGCGCGCCAGCACGTTCCAGTTTTGATGTTGCAGCGCTGATGTTTCCGGATAACGCGGCCAGTCAGGAACAAAACGCAGGCACTGCGCGAGCAGGTTACGCCACGGCTGTTTTGCCGCCAGATCGCCACCTGCCAGCGCTACCGCCGGTAAGCCGCCAAGGTGTTCGCATTCACGATAGTTGACCCGCAAACACTCTCCCCCCCACAACGCGCCGTTTTCCCCCATGCCGATACCGTCTAGCGTCAGAGCAATCACGTCGCCACCGTCTAGCGGCCAGCCGTGCTCCGCAAGACACGCAGCGGCATGCGCATGGTGATGCAGCACCGTTTCAGTTGGCAGCTCCATTTCACTGGCCCATTGGCTGGAAACATAGCCAGGGTGCGCGTCATGTACGATACGCTGCGGCGTAAAGTCATAAATGTTCTGGATCAGGCGTAGCGCATCACGCCACTGTTGCTGAATGCCGTCATCGCTGAGATCGCCCAAATGCTGGCTGATAACCGCCTGTTCGCCACGCACAAGACAGAAAGTATTTTTCAGATCCGCGCCTAAGCACAGCATCGGCGGCACGTCGAGAAATCCCGGCGGTAGTGCTACCGCATCCGGCACGTAACCCCGGGAACGACGCAGCATTTCCCCACTGTCGCGCACCACGGAGTCATCCATCCGCTGCACAATTTCGCGATTATGCAGCAGGAAACCGTCGGCAATGTCGTGTAAATCTTCCAGCGCCTGGGCGTTGGTAATGGCCGGAGGCCTGCCGCTGAGGTTGCCAGAGGTCATCACCAGCGGACAATTCATCTCTTGTAAGAGTAAATGCTGTAACGGATTCGCTGGCAGCATGACGCCAACCTCCGTTAACCCGGGCGCAATGCTCTCGCTCAATGCAGCGACATAGCGTTTCTGCACCAGCACGATCGGCGCAGCAGGGGTAGTCAGCAAACGACGAGCGGGTTCAGGCAATCCTTCATCAGAGGGCAGCATCACTGCCAGAGGTTTCGCCGGACGGTGTTTGCGCAGCCTGAGTAGCGCTACGGCGTTATCATTTCGCGCATCGCACACCAGATGAAACCCACCAATGCCTTTAACCGCCACAATACCGCCTGCTTTCAGCCGCGATACCGCCGCCTGCAGCGCCACTTCTTTCTCCGCTCGCTCACCCGCACAGAACCACTCCAGATGAGGGCCGCATGCCGGACAAGCCACTGGCTGGGCGTGGAAGCGACGGTCGTACGGATCGCGATACTCTTTGTCACATTGCGCGCAGAGTGGGAATGACGCCATTACGGTAAACGGACGATCGTAGGGCATGGCGCGGATAATCGTAAAACGCGGACCACAGTGGGTGCAGTTGATAAAGGGGTAACGATAGCGGCGCTCGCCGGGGGTGTTCATTTCAACAAGGCATTCGTGACAGGTCGCGGCGTCCGGAACAATTTGCGTATTCATCGTGCCGCCAGCACTTTGACGAATCGAGAAATCGGCAGGCTGCTGCGTCCAGGCGAATGGTTCGCTCTCAACGCTGTCAATGCGCGCCAGCGGTGGGCAGTGTTGATGCAGCTGCGCAATAAATTCCGCTGGATCTTCCTGTAAGCGCACAACCACACCGTCACCGTCGTTACACACATCGCCATGCAGTTGTAACCGCTGCGCCAGTTGCCAGACGTAGGGGCGAAATCCGACGCCCTGTACTTTGCCGCGAATACGCAGCTGTACGCCGGAGTGGTTGTTTATTGTCATTAAGTCGTTCCCGCAGTCATCTATCCCGGTTTGCCTGATGGCGCTACGCTTATCAGGCCTACGTGGATGCGAACAGTAGGCCGGATAAGGCAAAGCCGCCATCCGGCATAAGTACTACCGTATTTTACGCGGATTTTCAGATATCAGAACAGCAAAGATGCGGTGGAATCCAGCGCGGCGCGACGACGTTTTTCCGCGCTCAGTTGCTCAAGCTTATTGCGATCCACATATATCAGCGCGTGAGTCGGGCACACTTCCATACAGGCAGGACCGGCCTCACGATGGTGGCACAGGTCGCACTTATTGGCTTCAGCTTTTTCTGCGCGGACGTTCAGACCTGCGCCGCTGTTACGCACGACCGGACGCACGACCACTTCCATTGCGCCGTAAGGACAAGCCACAACGCAGGTTTTACAGCCAATGCAACGTTCCTGCATTACATGAACAAAACCTTTATCACGGCTGATCGCACCGTTCGGACAGACGTTAGCGCACGGCGCGTCTTCGCACTGGCGGCACAGCGTCGCCGTGGAGACATTAACGCCTTTGATGACGTGAATGCGGGGTAAAAAGGTTTCAGGGGTCAGCGATGCGCAGTCCTGGTTATCCTGATGGGATACCACGCAGGCCACTTCACAGGTACGGCAACCAATGCATTTATTGGCGTCTGCAATGATGAAACGGTTCATCAATTTCTCCAGCAATGACAGAATATCTGCCGAAACATACACAAATCGTGCCAGAATTTAATTTGCTGTTATTAAAGGAATTTTGTTTTGAAGTACGCAAGAAGGGTGTGTCATCGTCACTAGTGACGATGACAAATGACAGCCGTCAGCGCGAAGCGGGAGGCGCAACTGAGTCGCGCGCAATGAGTTCACCGGTGAAAGTTTTTGGCGGCGTAAACGCCCCGTCACCTAACATAAAGATCAGGCGCCCAATCGTTTCCTGAATCATTTCTGTTACCGGAATTTTAACGCTGGAAAGCGCCGGAATAGTGTATGGCGCGAGGGCGATATCATCAAAGCCAATCACCGACACCTGTGCGGGAACGCTCACACCATGCCCGTGCAACTGCTTCATCGCGCCGATCGCCATATCGTCATTGCTGGCCACCAGTGCGGTAAAATTGACCTTGCGCGAAAGCAAAGTTTTCACACCCGCAGCGCCGCAGGCTGGCGTCCATTTCCCTTTAACAATCAGATCATTATTTAGCGCGATACCATGATGTGCCAGCGCGTCTTTATAGCCTGAAAGTCGCTCCACGCCGGTTGGCGAATCCATCGAGCCGGTAATAAAACCAATCTCTTTATGCCCGGATGCAATGAGCTGAGTAACGGCGTTAAAGCTGGTTTGCTTTTGATCGCACCATACGCTGTGGCTACTGTTTTTCCGCAGGCGTCGATTAAGCACCATAATCGGCTGGCTGTGGGCATCGATGATATCGTCTATCTCATCCACGCTGAGAAAACGCGGATAAATCATAATCGCGTCACAGCGCAGGTCGAGCAGGTACTGGATCGCCTGGCGCTCTTCCTCAGCGCTGTGCTTACCGTCAGCCAGTAACAACTGGCGTCCTTTATCTTCCGCCATCCGCGCGGCATGAAACAGCAGTTCGCTGAAATAGACACCGTGATAAAGGGTATTTGTTACCACCAGACCCAGTGTCTGCGTGGTTTTCGCTGCGAGACTGCGCGCCAGCAAATTTGGGCGGTAACCACTCTCTTCAATGGCCTGAAACACGCGGTCTTTGGTTTCCTGGCTAACATAGCCGTTCCCGGAAAGCACCCGGGAAACCGTCGCTTTCGACACCCCGGCACGCTTCGCCACCTCCAGCATCGTGGTCATATTACTCATCCCTTTTCTCTCAATGTGACGCAGTGTACTGCACCGTTTTGCCGCTGTCCTTGCTGCTAAATCGCAGACGCTGACATCTGGTGATCGGAGTCACAATTACAAGAAATGATCAAAATTAAATCTTGATCAGTTTATGTAATTTAAACATGATTTTGTGGAACCGGTTTCCTATCTGCGTTTCATCAACCCAGAAAAGCGACCCACGTAAACGGATAAAACATAACGTACTCTACTGATAAAACAGGATTAAATCCGATGTCCAAGAATTATACAGCGCTGGCGCGCTCCGTTGTGACGGCTCTGGGAGGCGTCGACAACATCACAGCAGTGACCCACTGTATGACCCGTTTGCGTTTCGTTATCAAAGATGACTCGCAGGTCGACAGCGCGACGCTGAAGTCCCTCACTGGCGTGCTGGGCGTGGTGCGCAACGAGAACCAGTGCCAGGTGATTATCGGCAACACCGTTTCGCAGGCATATCGCGAAGTGATCAGCCTGTTGCCTGCCAACATGCAGCCAGCTGAACCGCAAACCAAACCCCGGCTAACGCTGAAGCGGATTGGCGCGGGGCTCCTTGATGCGCTGATCGGCACTATGTCGCCGTTGATCCCGGCGATTATCGGCGGATCAATGCTCAAGCTGCTGGCGATGGTTCTGGAAATGACCGGCGTGCTGGTGAAAGGATCGTCCACGCTCACCATTCTGACCGTCATTGGCGACGGTGCATTCTTCTTCCTGCCGCTGATGGTCGCCGCGTCGGCCGCTATCAAATTTAAAACCAACATGTCGCTGGCTATCGCCATCGCGGGCGTACTGGTGCATCCCAGCTTTATCGAGCTGATGGCGAAGGCCGCGCAGGGTGAGCACGTTGAGTTTGCCCTAATCCCGGTGACGGCGGTGAAATACACCTACACGGTGATCCCGGCGCTGGTCATGACCTGGTGCTTGTCATACATCGAACGTTGGGTCGATCGTATTACTCCGGCGGTGACCAAAAACTTCCTCAAACCGATGCTGATCGTGCTGATCGCCGCCCCGCTCGCCATCGTCATCATTGGCCCGATCGGTATCTGGATCGGTAGCGCGATTTCAGCGCTGGTCTATACCATCCACGGCTATCTCGGCTGGCTGTCAGTGGCCATTATGGGCGCGCTGTGGCCGCTGCTGGTAATGACCGGTATGCACCGTGTCTTTACGCCAACCATTATTCAGACCATTGCCGAAACCGGAAAAGAAGGCATGGTGATGCCGTCGGAAATCGGCGCCAATTTGTCGTTAGGTGGTTCATCGCTGGCAGTGGCATGGAAAACCAAAAACCCAGAGCTGCGCCAGACTGCGTTAGCGGCAGCCGCCTCAGCCATCATGGCGGGCATTTCTGAACCCGCGCTGTATGGCGTGGCAATCCGCCTGAAACGTCCGCTGATTGCGAGCCTTATCAGCGGTTTTATCTGCGGTGCTGTTGCCGGAATGGCCGGGCTTGCAAGCCATTCCATGGCGGCTCCGGGCCTGTTCACCAGCGTACAATTTTTCGATCCGGCCAATCCGATGACCATCGTTTGGGTATTTGGCGTGATGGCGCTGGCGGTAGTGCTTTCCTTTGTATTAACACTGATTCTCGGCTTTGAAGATATTCCTGTCGAAGATGCAGCCGCGCAGGCAAGAAAAAACCAGGCCGCACAACCGGGCAATATCAATGGAGCCAGCATTTGACTGGTATGAACTGAGGTTAATTATGTCTGTTTTTCCGCAAGGATTTTTATGGGGCGGCGCATTGGCCGCCAACCAGTCTGAAGGGGCATACCGGGAAGGCGGCAAAGGGCTGACTACCGTCGATATGCTCCCCCACGGCACACACCGCATGCCCGTCAAACTGGGTCAGGAGAAGCGCTTTACGCTGCGGGATGACGAATTTTATCCCAGCCATCAGGCGATCGACTTTTATCATCGCTATAAAGAAGATATCGCGCTGATGGCGGAAATGGGGTTTACGGTTTTTCGTACTTCCATTGCCTGGAGCCGCCTCTACCCCAACGGCGATGAGCTGACGCCGAATGAAGACGGAATCGCGTTTTATCGGGCCGTGTTTGCCGAGTGTAAGAAATACGGTATTGAGCCATTAGTCACGCTGTGTCACTTCGATGTGCCTATGCACCTGGTCACCGAGTACGGCTCCTGGCGTAACCGCAAAATGGTGGAGTTCTTTACCCGCTACGCCCGTACCTGCTTCGAGGCCTTTGACGGTCTGGTGAAGTACTGGCTGACGTTCAACGAAATCAACATCATGCTGCACAGCCCCTTTTCAGGCGCAGGGCTGGTATTTGAAGAAGGTGAAAATCAGGATCAGGTGAAATATCAGTCCGCTCACCACGAACTGATAGCCAGCGCCCTTGCGACTAAAATAGCTCATGAAATTAATCCGCAAAACCAGGTCGGTTGTATGCTGGCTGGCGGTAATTTTTATCCTTACTCGTGTAAGCCGGAAGATGTGTGGACCGCACTGGAAAAAGACCGTGAAAACCTGTTCTTTATTGATGTGCAGGCGCGCGGGGCCTACCCGGCTTACTCTGCCCGCGTGTTTCGCGAAAAAGGCGTGGTAATCGAAAAAGCCCCGGAAGACGACGACATCCTGAAAAACACCGTCGATTTCGTCTCGTTCAGCTATTACGCATCGCGCTGCGCCTCCGCTGAAATGAACACGGGCAATACCAGTGCTGCCAACGTGGTGAAGTCGCTGCGTAATCCGTACATTGCCGCCAGCGAATGGGGCTGGGGAATCGATCCGCTCGGCCTGCGCATCACCATGAATATGATGTATGACCGCTACCAGAAACCGCTGTTTCTGGTGGAAAACGGGCTGGGAGCGAAAGATGAAATCGATGCTAACGGTGAGATCAATGACGACTATCGCATCAGCTATTTACGCGAACATATTCGCGCCATGGCAGACGCGATTGAAGATGGCGTGCCGCTGATGGGTTACACCACCTGGGGCTGTATCGATCTGGTTTCTGCCTCAACCGGTGAGATGAGCAAACGCTACGGTTTTGTGTATGTTGACCGCGATGATGCGGGCAACGGCACGCTGGCACGTACACGCAAGAAATCATTCTGGTGGTACAAAAAAGTCATCGCCAGTAACGGTGCCGATCTGGCATGACGGATCTGCCGGAGGGGGTTACAGCCTTCCGGCAGAAGTACATATTTTCATTTCATTTATTACATTCCAGATTTGGAATCGTCCTTCCAGTTTCAGGTTTGCCCTCCCCCTTTTTTACTGGCATTTTATTCAGTAGTTTTTAATCCTGGCCGTTCACCACAAGGAAGCGTGCATGTTTGATAAAAAGGGCAAAACAGCAGTGGCAATCACCAAACCGGTACGTCGCTTGAAAGTCAGCTATGTCAGAAAACGCCATGAAGATCCAAAAACGGGTTATACGCGACGAATCAGTCGTCACGCCTCACTCACGCTGAACGGCGACTGGCTGGAACAAGCTGGATTTCCGACCGGTACGGCAGTAAATGTATCAGTGATGCAGGGGAAGTTAATTATTGAGCAGGCAATTGAATGACGAGGATACACTGGGAAAACAGGCCGGATGTCGTTCACATCCGGCACTGATACGGTTTACTCTTCTGGCGCTTCCAGCTCGGAGAATCCACCGTGTCCTTCCCAACCGGCTAATCGCTGATAGACGGTATCAACCGCATCTTTGATCGGCTGTGTCATCGGGTAGTAAAAACCGACGATGTCCGGTTGAATGCCGAGGAAAATTACCTCACCAACATCGTCTTTCAGCTGATCGACCAGGTAGTTCAGCGGCATGTTGTGGGTGGTCATCATGAACATCTCGGCAATATCATCGGGATCGATAATGCGGATTTCGCCTGGGTTCAGCCCCATATCGGTGGCATCAACAATCAACAAACGTTGCGGGCGCAGCTCGCGGATGGCGACAATATCGTTCTCCGGCGCGCTACCGCCGTCGATGACAACCCAGTTGCCTTGAGGATTTGCAGCACACATTTCAGCCAGCAGCGGGCCCGCGCCGTCATCGCCCATCATGCTGTTACCCACACATAATAAAACGTCAGTCACGGTGTCTCCTCACCATCAGATAGATGGCGCTTTCCTGGTGTATGTCGTGCAGCATGCTAAGCATCAGCTTGCTCCACTCCTGCTGCTGCGGGGTCTGCACGGCACGCGCATCATCGAACGCGCGCGCCAGCATTTGCACATGGTTGAAATCGATAACGATCTCGCCGTATTTTGGCACGCCTTCCATTTTCCGGCGGGCTTCGCTTCCCTCAGCAAGGGTAGCAATCCATGCCAGATATTCGTCCCATGGACAAGTTAACGCCGCTTCCAGGCAATCGATGATCCCAAGGTGGTGACCAATCGCCAGGCTGTAATAGACAACCTGCTGCGCCTCAGCGGGCGTCGCATCGTTCTCATCAATAAACTTACGGCTCAGTTGACTGAACACCACCGTTTCACTCATCGGATACGCGCCTCTTCGACAACATGATTAAGATGCGTGACGATCTCGGTCAGACGCGGATCGTTTTCCGCTTCCAGCCAACGCGCCACCTGATGCTCGCCCTGCCCTAACTGCGTCATATAGTCATCAGCAATCTGGCGACCATAGCGGTATCCCGCCAGACGGCGAGCCTCGCGATCCACTTTCACGCGCAGCGGCTGAACCATGTCCGGATGCAGAATTTCCGCCGGCTGTTCGTCCAGTTCACCCGGCGCACGCGCGTGAATTTTTTGCTCCAGCAGACCCAGCGCCATGGCAAAACCGTACAGCGTTGCCGCAGGCGTCGGCGGACAGCCAGGAATATACACGTCCACCGGTACGATTTTGTCCGTGCCGCCCCATACGCAGTATAAGTCGTGGAAGATACCGCCGCTGTTACCGCAGGCACCGTAAGAGATACAAATTTTCGGATCTGGCGCAGACTGCCAGGCACGCAGCGCCGGAGAGCGCATGGCACGAGTTACCGCGCCGGTAAACAGCAGAATATCCGCATGGCGCGGTGACGGTACGACTTTGATGCCAAAACGTTCGGCATCAAACAGCGGAGAAAGCGTTGCAAAGATTTCGATTTCGCAACCGTTGCAGCCGCCGCAGTCCACGCGGTAAACGTACGCTGAGCGCTTAATGCTTTTCAGCAGCGACGCTTTCATGCTGGCAATGGATTCATCCACCGTCATCGGTACCGGAATACCGTTGGCGTCACGTGGGCCTAATAAATTGCTCATCAGCTGGCCTCTTTCATATGGCGAGTCAGTTCAATACGGTCAGACGGCACCAGACATTTCTGGCGCTTACAGTCCGGGCAGGTCTCAAAGCTTTCACGGTGATTTTCCGCGCGGGTATCACCGTTGTGCTTAAGCAGCGCAATGGCGTAATCAATCTCTTTTTGCACCGCAAAAGGACGGTTACATACGCGGCAATTGCACAGCCCAAAACGAGACTGCTGCAGGAAATCATCTTTCTTCCACACCGCCAGCTCATACTCCTGCGACAGCTTGATTGCCGCTGTCGGGCAGACTTCTTCGCAGCGGGCGCAGAAAATGCAGCGCCCAAGGTTGAACTGCCACGCCAGCTCATTGGTGACCAGATCGGTTTCCACCGTCAACGCGTTCGACGGGCACGCATTCACACAGGCCGCGCAGCCGATGCACTGCTGCGGATTATGTTCCGGTTTGCCACGGAAGTTTTTATCGACCGCAATCGGCTCCAGCGGATACGACGACGTCGGCGCCCCGGTTTTGATGACTTTTTTGATAAAGGTAAACATGGCGATTCCTTATTTCAGCGGCGAGTTTTTACGCTCGATGCTGTAGCGCTCAAGTTCTTTGTACGGCACGACTTTGCTCTTCTTCTTACGCACATCGACCACGGTCATACGGTCAGTACAGGAGTAGCAAGGATCGAGGCTACCGATAATCAGCGGGGCATCGGAAACGGTATTGCCACGCAGCATGTAGCGCAGCGTCGGCCAGTTGGCGTAGGTCGCCGCACGGCAGCGCCAGCGATACAGTTTCTGGTTGTCGCCGGTCATGCTCCAGTGGATGTCATCTCCACGCGGCGCTTCAGCAAAGCCCAGTGCGAAACGGTGAGGAATATAGGTAAAGCCTTCCACCATCAGCGGGCCGCCCGGCAGGTTATCCAGACCAAAGTCGATCATATTCAGCGCGGTGTAGACTTCATTGATACGGACTTTCAGACGAGAAATAACATCGCAGCCCTGCTCGCTGTGAACTTCCATCGGCAGCAGACCATAACCGACAAACGGGTGATCGGCGCGGGTGTCACGCGCGTGGCCGCTGGCGCGAACCATCGGGCCGACGTTACTGAAGTCACGGGCAATTTCTGGATCCAGACGACCAATACCAACGGTACGCTGTTCCATGTTCGGCGTGCTGAGCAGCATATCGACCAGTTCCTGCACGTCACGACGCATCTGCTGCGCCAGTTGACGGGTCTGGATCATATCTTCTTTCAGCAGGTCACGACGAATACCGCCGATCAGGTTCAGACCGTAAGTTTTACGTGCCCCGGTGAGGATTTCCGCCATCTTCATCGACGTTTCACGCACGCGGAAGAACTGCATAAAGCCGGAATCAAAACCGGTGAAGTGACAGGCCAGGCCGAGGTTCAGCAGGTGCGAGTGCAGACGCTCAACTTCCAGCAGAATGGCGCGTATCATCTGCGCACGTTCCGGCACCACGATGCCCATCGCATTCTCAACGGAAGTGGTATAGGCGGTGCTATGCGCAAAGCCGCAGATGCCGCACACGCGATCCGACAGGAACGTTACTTCGTTATAACCCATACGGGTTTCCGCCAGTTTCTCCATGCCGCGGTGGACATAGAACAGACGGTAGTCGGCGTCGATAATGTTCTCGCCATCAACGAACAGGCGGAAGTGACCGGGTTCATCAGAGGTGACGTGCAACGGGCCAATCGGCACCACGTTATTTTTCTTGTCGCCCAGTTCGTTGATGAATTCGTAGGTTTCAGCATCGGTAGTCGGCGCCGGGCGCTGACGATAATCCATGCTGTCTTTACGCAGCGGATAGAGTTCGTCCGGCCAGTCATCCGGCAGTACCAGACGACGTTCATCCGGTAAACCAACCGGGATCAAACCGTACATATCGCGCACTTCACGCTCGCCCCACACCGCTGCTGGAACGCGCGGTGTGACGGACGGGAACTCCAGCTTATTGGCATCGACTTCAACGCGGACGGTTATCCAGCACTTGGTGCCCTGCTCCATCGACATCACGTAATAAACGGCGTAATGCCCACACAGCTGACGTTCGTCGTTACCAAACAGCACGGATAACCAGCCGCCCTGTTTGTAGTACAGGAACTCAACCACTTCCGGCAGGTAGTTCACCTTGACGGTGATCGTCAGCTGATCTTTGGTCTGCCAGGCTTCATCCAGCACCACGCCCGGAAAGGCCTGGTGCAGCGCAGCGAGATATTGTTGACCTAATTTTTCTTCAGACATGCTCAAACTCTCTTAAATCACGCCACCAGCAAGGAGACGAACGCTAAAAACGCAAACCCAAAACCGGCCCAGGTCACGCGTGAAGTGGCGCAAAAACGCAGACGCGCCATGCTGTTTTCGAACAGGGCGATGACCAGCACGCCGAGGACCAGCTTGACGACGGCAATCACCAGCGCCAGCAGCAGCCCACCGGCGGTGAAGGTTTCCATCTGTCCCCACGGCAGGAACACGCCAACGAACATTTGCAGAACGACCAGCTGTTTGAGGCTAATGCCCCATTTCAGCACGGCAAAACCGCTGCCGCTGTATTCAGTCAATGGACCTTCCTGCAACTCCTGCTCTGCTTCCGCCAGATCGAACGGCAGTTTGCCCATTTCGATAAAGGTGGCGAAAGCACAGGCGCACAGTGCCAGAATCAGCGGGATGCTGCGCGCAGCAGGCCAGTGGTAAATGGTATCGGCGATATTGCTGATATGGGTTGAACCCGCAACCTGTGCCGCTACCCACAGTCCCAGCAGCAAAATAGGTTCAACCAGCACGCCGAGCATCGCTTCACGGCTGGCGCCAATGGCGGTAAACGGGCTACCGGTATCCAGTCCCGCGATAGAGAAGAAGAAACGGGCGATGGCGAACAGGTAAATTAAGGTGATCAGATCGCCCAGTTGTGGCAGCGGCGAGCCAACGGTCACTACCGGCAACGCAGTGGCGATAGTCAGCATCACGCCCACCATCACAAACGGCGTCAGGCGGAAAACCCAGCTGGAATCCGCAGGCGCAATGCTCTGACGGCCCAGCAGTTTGATAATGTCGCGGTATTCCTGCAAAACGCCCGGACCGCGGCGATTGTGCAAACGCGCACGCGCCACGCGGGTAACACCGGACAGCAGCGGCGCAACGGCAAACAGCACCAGCGCCTGAATTAACGGATATAAAACACTCATTCTCAGGCTCCTCGTGAAACCACAATCACCACCAGCACCGCCAGCTCAATCAGCGCCAGGCGACGGAACAGCACCGGTGCAGCCGCATTCTGCCAGCCCGGAACCAGTGATACCGGGTTCAGCCATTTACGCAGTTTGAGTACCGGGGCAAAGGCTTCTTTCACCGGCATGGCAAAACCGTGCGCGGTAATCACCATTGACTGCTCGTGATCGTAACCACACACCCACGCCGCACCGCGTGAACGCGACGGCAGACGGTTGCCTTTGAAAATGGCCATGATGATGAACGGCAGCAGCGGACACGCGATCAGCAGCAGCGTGATCATTGGCTGAGAAACGGTGGTGTTCGCGGTTTCCAACGGCAACGGAACGGCAGAGGAGATCATCGGCAGCAGCCACGGCGCAGCAACGCCGCCAATCACGCAGCAGATAGCCAGCGCGACGACGCTCACCCCCATCAGGATTGGCGCGCAGCAGGCATTTTCAGCTTCCTTCGTGCGCGGTGCGCCAAGGAACGTAACGCCATAGACTTTCGCCATACACATCACCGCCAGCGCGCCGGTAATTGCCAGCCCTACCGCCAGCAACGGTCCTAACAGGCTACCGACAAATGCGCCGCTATTGCCGAGCTTAAAGAAGGATTGGTAGATAACCCACTCACCGGCAAAACCGTTCAGCGGCGGCAGCGCGGCCATCGCCATCAGTCCAACCAGCATCGCCAGCGAGATAACCGGCATACGTTTACCGATACCGCCCAGTTTTTCGATATCACGATGACCGGTACGGAACCAGATGCTGCCTGCACCCAGGAACAGAACGCTTTTGAACAGGCTGTGGTTAACCAGATGATACAGACCGCCGGTCAAACCCAGCGCAATCAGCGCCGGTTGATTCAGGGAAATTCCGGTCACGCCAGCACCCAGACCCAGCAGAATAATGCCGATGTTTTCCAGCGTGTGGTACGCCAGCAGACGCTGGATGTTGTGCTCCATCAGCGCATACAGACCGCCAACAAACGCGGTGATCATGCCCAGCACCAGCAGCGTAATCCCCCACCACAGCGGCGCGTTACCGCCCAGCAACGACAGGGAGAGAATACCCAGCAGACCAACCTTCATGACGACGGTAGAGAACAGCGCCGCAGCCGGTGCGCTGGCATTGGCGTGTGCCTGTGGCACCCAACCGTGCAGCGGAATAATGCCAGCCAGCAGGCCAAAACCTGCCACGCCCAGCAGCCAGATGTCAGACCCGAGCGGCAGCTCCTGGGTGCGCAGGTCAAGAAGACGCAGCTCCAGAGTGCCGTAACGTTGCCACACCAGGTAGCAGGCGACCGCCAGCAGTAGCGTACCAATACGCCCCAGTGCAAACCACAGTTTGCCTTCTTTACTGCATCCGGTAAGGAACACGGCACACAGCGCCATGATTTCCGCCATCACCACCAGCGTACCGAGGTTGCTGGCAACCACCGCACATACCGCCGCGGCCATCAGCAGATTCACCAGCAGGCCGTTAGCTTTCACCTGCGGATGACGATGCCAGTCAATGTTGTACAGGCTGACAAACAGGCCGCACAGGCCCAGCGTAATCAGCCAGATAGCATTCAGCGGAGTAATTTGCAGACTGTGACCAATAAACGGCATCACGCCGCTCACCGCCAGCGCATTAGTCAGAACGGTAAAACCCGCAGCTGCCGTACACAGGCTGCCGACCGCACCGCCAACTCCAGCAATCCAGCCGCTCAGCGATTTATGAAATGAAAACAGAAATGCCAGAACCGCAGCCGCTGTAAACCAGGCTACGCCGCTGTTAATCAGTGAAATTGCGCTCATTTTGCATCCCCACTCTGAGCCTGCTGAAACAAGGTGAGATCGCCGAAATCGGTATTGAAAGTCAGCTCACGCTTACGTTTGCTGGCGCGGGCGATATCCATGTTGCTCACCAGATGCAGGGCTTTGGTCGGACACATGCGCACGCAGGCAGGACCTTGCTCGTCAAAACTACACAGATCGCATTTCACCGCGATGGCACGAACGCCGGGAACCCAGTCCAACAGCGAACTCACGCGAGCAGGCGCTGGCGGAGCCGGAGGCGCTTTTGGCGTATTGGCGTTTGCCGGAATGTGTAGCGGACGGCTACCGGAAAACTCTATCGCGCCAAACGGACAAGCGATCCCGCACAGTTTGCAGCTTACGCACAGGCTTTCGTTCAGCTGTACGGCGCCATCAACGCGGTTAATGGCATTAACCGGACACACGGTGGCGCAAGGCGCATCTTCACACTGGTGGCAAAGCTGCGGCGCGGATTCTTTTTCATTTAACATCACTTTCAGGCGCGGCATTGACTGCAGGCCATGCTGGCGATGTGTCTCTGAGCAGGCGGCTTCACAGGTGTGGCAGCCAATACAAAGAGTGGAGTCAGCAATTACAAAACGATTCACCAGGCATTCCTCAGGTGATAGTCATTTTTGACGAAAACATGTCTACCAAATGTCATTTCGACATTTTTCGACATGCCCATTCCCTAAAACGTCGTGACGCAGTGTGTAGACCGCACCATGACAAAGTGGGCAGCACCCGAGGTTTAAGCCGGGCTATGTCCCTCAACCAGCTGGCTTAAATTCACCGGCATATTGTTCTCAACCGCGGTGTACAGGCTGTCGTAGACGGTGGCGATTTTTTCGAGATAGTGATCCAGCACCTGCTCGCGATCGCGGTTGCTAATACGCTCATCGACCTTACCGTCGATAGTCAATTCTGCCTGTGCAATCAGCTGTTTATCATCACCGTCTTTCGTTTCGACGTAGTATTCGATGGTATGGCTGTTAAAGCCGTCCGCCAGCGTGACGTAGATAGTGAAGTGTTCAAAAAGGACGAAGCAGAGATCCTTGTCCGGCGCGCAGCTCATCGCATGATGCAAACGCGCTTTTGACAGGGTGATCCCCTGAACCAGCGAGTTGCAGTAAATACGCCACTGGTCCTGTAGGCGACGATGCCGTTCAGCGATGTAATCGGCTTTTTCGCTTATTTCCCAAATAGTCATGTCAGGTTACCCGTTTAGCAGAGATGAACAGCCTTAAGCATATTTCATGCCAAAATTAAATCACTTAATTTTCATATAGATAAAAAATCAAAGGCGGGTGACGACATGTCATTTCGTCATCGTCGTCATTGTCACAAATGAAAAAAATCAACCTGGCATGCTTATTGCTTTTAATACGGCAACTTCACAGGAGGCGGTATGCACGAAATAACCCTCTGCCAACGGGCACTGGAATTGATTGAACAACAGGCCACGCAACACGGTGCTCAGCGAGTAACTGGGGTCTGGCTCAAAATTGGCGCATTTTCTTGCGTAGAAACCAGCGCTCTCTCCTTTTGTTTTGATCTGGTATGCCGCGGGACCCTTGCAGAAGGTTGTAAACTCCACCTCGAAGAACAAGAAGCCGAATGTTGGTGCGAATCTTGTCAGCAATACGTCACGTTACTGACGCAACGCGTGCGCCGATGTCCGCAATGCAACAGCGATATGCTGAGAATTGTGGCCGATGACGGCTTACAGATTCGACGTATTGAAATAGATGAAACTCCAGCGCCGGATGGCGACGCCTAAGCGTCTTATCCAGCCTACAGAAAGAGCTCGTTTGTAGGCCGGATAAGGCAACGCAGCCATCCGGCAACAGATGTATCGCAAGTAAAAAGATCAGGAGTGAGCGATGTGTACGACATGTGGTTGCGCTGAAGGCAACCTGTATATAGAGGGTGATGAGCATAATCCCCACTCGGCGTTTCGCAGCGCGCCATTTGCCCCAGCGGCTCGTCCGGCGCTGAATATTACCGGTGTGAAGACCTCAAATTTCACACCGAGCCAGACCGAAGAAGGCGATTTGCACTACGGTCACGGTGAGGCAGGAACCCACGCACCAGGTATGAGCCAACGCCGTATGCTGGAAGTGGAAATTGACGTACTGGACAAAAACAACCGCCTCGCCGAGCGCAACCGTGCCCGCTTTGCGGCCCGTCAGCATCTGGTACTGAACCTTGTTTCAAGCCCGGGCTCTGGTAAAACCACCCTGCTGACCGAAACGCTGATGAAGCTGAAAGATAGCGTGCCGTGCGCCGTTATTGAAGGTGACCAGCAGACGGTGAACGATGCCGCCCGTATTCGCGCCACTGGCACACCCGCCATTCAGGTCAACACCGGTAAAGGTTGCCACCTTGACGCACAAATGATTGCTGACGCCGCGCCGCGTTTGCCGCTTGACGATAACGGTATTCTGTTCATTGAAAACGTCGGCAACCTGGTCTGCCCGGCCAGCTTCGACCTCGGCGAGCGCCATAAAGTGGCCGTGCTTTCAGTAACCGAAGGTGAAGACAAACCGCTGAAATACCCGCATATGTTTGCCGCCGCATCGCTGATGCTGCTCAACAAAGTGGATCTACTGCCGTACCTCAATTTTGACGTTGAAAAATGCATCGCCAGCGCCCGGGAAGTGAACCCGGGGATTGAGATTATCCTAATTTCCGCCACCAGTGGTGAAGGGATGGATCAATGGCTCTCCTGGCTGGAGACGCAGCGATGTGCATAGGTGTTCCGGGTCAAATCCGCACCATTGATGGCAACCAGGCCAAAGTCGACGTTTGCGGTATTCAGCGCGACGTTGACCTGACGCTGGTCGGTAGCTGTGATGAACATGGCCAACCGCGCCTCGGCCAGTGGGTGCTGGTCCACGTCGGTTTTGCCATGAGCATCATTAATGAAGCTGAAGCGCGCGATACGCTCGACGCGCTGCAAAACATGTTTGACGTTGAGCCGGATGTCGGCGCGTTGCTGTACGGCGAGGAAAAATAAATGCGTTTTGTTGACGAATACCGCGCACCAGAGCAGGTGATGCAGTTGATAGAGCACCTGTGTGAACGTGCCGCCCACCTCTCCTACACGGCTGAACGCCCGCTGCGAATCATGGAAGTTTGTGGTGGTCATACCCACGCTATCTTCAAATTCGGGCTCGACCAGTTGTTACCGGAAAACGTGGAGTTTATTCATGGTCCGGGTTGCCCGGTTTGCGTTCTGCCAATGGGCAGAATCGACAGCTGTGTAGAAATTGCCAGCCATCCAGAAGTGATTTTCTGCACCTTTGGCGACGCTATGCGCGTCCCGGGTAAGCAAGGCTCCCTGCTGCAAGCCAAGGCGCGCGGTGCGGATATCCGTATTGTCTATTCACCGATGGATGCACTGAAGCTGGCGCAGGAAAACCCAACGCGTAAAGTGGTGTTCTTTGGCCTGGGTTTTGAAACCACAATGCCAACGACCGCTATCACCCTGCAACAGGCAAAGCAGCGTGACGTGCAGAACTTTTACTTTTTCTGCCAGCACATCACGCTTATCCCTACGCTGCGTAGCCTGCTGGAACAGCCGGACAACGGTATCGACGCCTTTTTAGCACCGGGCCACGTCAGCATGGTGATTGGCACCGACGCCTACAACTTCATTGCTTCAGATTTCCATCGCCCGCTGGTGGTCGCCGGTTTCGAACCGCTTGATCTCCTGCAAGGCGTAGTGATGTTAATTGAGCAGAAAATTGCAGCCCAAAGCCAAGTAGAAAACCAGTACCGCCGCGTGGTACCGGATGCCGGTAACGCGTTAGCGCAACAGGCCATTGCCGAGGTGTTCTGCGTCAATGGTGACAGCGAATGGCGCGGTCTGGGCGTTATCGAATCCTCTGGCGTTCACCTGACGCCGGACTATCAGCGCTTTGATGCCGAAGCACATTTCCAGCCAGCGCCGCAGCAGGTGTATGACGATCCGCGCGCGCGTTGTGGGGAAGTGCTGACGGGCAGATGTAAACCACATCAGTGCCCGTTATTTGGCAAAACGTGTAACCCGGAGACCGCGTTTGGCGCCCTGATGGTCTCCTCAGAAGGCGCATGTGCCGCCTGGTATCAGTATCGTCAGCAGGAGTGTGAAGCATGAACAGCGTACAACTCGCCCACGGTAGCGGCGGTCAGGCTATGCAGCAGTTGATCAACAGTCTGTTTATGGAGGCTTTCGCGAATCCGTGGCTGGCGGAACAAGAAGATCAAGCGCGTCTGGAACTGGCACAACTGGTGGCAGAAGGCGACCGTCTGGCGTTTTCAACTGACAGCTACGTTATCGATCCATTGTTCTTCCCCGGCGGCAATATCGGCAAGCTGGCCATCTGCGGTACGGCTAACGACGTGGCGGTCAGCGGAGCTATTCCACGCTACCTCTCCTGCGGTTTTATCCTCGAAGAGGGCCTGCCGATGGAGACACTGAAAACCGTTGTTAACAGCATGGCAGCAACCGCGCGCGAAGCAGGTATCGCCATCGTGACTGGCGATACCAAAGTCGTGCAGCGTGGTGCAGCAGACAAGCTGTTCATTAACACTGCCGGAATGGGGGCAATTCCCGCCAACATTCACTGGGGTGCACAGACTCTCAGCGTGGGTGATGTGCTGCTGGTAAGTGGCTCTCTTGGCGATCACGGCGCAACTATCCTTAACCTACGTGAACAGCTAGGTCTGGATGGCGAACTGGTCAGCGATTGCGCGGTATTAACGCCGCTTATCCAGACGCTGCGTGATATTCCTGGCGTGAAGGCGCTACGTGACGCCACCCGTGGCGGCGTGAATGCAGTCACGCATGAATTTGCCGCTGCATGCGGATTTGGTATTGAGCTGTCTGAAGCTGCCCTGCCCGTGAAGCCAGCGGTGCGTGGCGTTTGCGAGCTGCTGGGTCTGGATGCGCTCAACTTTGCTAACGAAGGCAAACTAGTGATTGCCGTTGAACGCCAGGCCGCTGAAACCGTACTTGCCGCGCTGCGCGCGCATCCGTTAGGGTGCGATGCTGCAATGATTGGTGAAGTGGTCGAACGCAAAGGTGTTCGTCTTGCCGGACTCTACGGCGTGAAACGAACCCTCGATTTACCACACGCCGAACCATTACCTCGTATATGCTAGCAGCCGGTTGGCAGCATGCTGTAGGCCGGATAAGACGCATTAGCGTCAACATCCGGCGTTAATGCTGCATTATGCCTGATACCGCTTTGCTGATCGGGCCAACGGATTGTATATCCTGGCCAGTTCAGTGGCAGGCCATCCGGCAATAATTTACGACTTATACCTATAATTCATTTACCGTTTTCGCACCGTTCTGCGGTGCTTTCCCTGGAAAAGCAATATGTCGTATACACCGATGAGTGACCTCGGACAGCAAGGCCTGTTCGATATTACTCGTACATTATTACAGCAGCCCGATCTCCCGTCTCTAAGCGAGGCGCTTTCGCAGCTGGTCAAGCGTTCAGCGCTCGCCGACTGCGCGGCTATTGTCTTATGGCAGGCACAAACGCAACGTGCGCGTTATTTTGCAACGCGTGAAAATGGTAAACCCATCGATTATGAAGACGAAACGGTGCTGGCACATGGTCCGGTACGCCGTATTTTGTCTCGCCCCGATGCGTTGCACTGCAACTATCATGAGTTCACGGAAACCTGGCCACAGTTGGCTTCAGGTGGACTGTATTCTGAATTTGGCCACTACTGCCTGCTGCCGCTGGCGGCAGATGGGCGCATCTTTGGCGGTTGCGAATTCATCCGTAACGAAGATCGTCCGTGGAGTGAAAAAGAATATAACCGTCTACAGACCTTCACTCAGATAGTCGGCGTCGTTGCTGAACAAATTCAAAGCAGAGTCAGCAACAACGTCGATTACGATCTGCTGTGTCGTGAGCGTGACAACTTTCGTATCCTGGTCGCTATCACCAATGCCGTGCTCTCCCGGCTGGATATTGATGAGCTGGTCAGCGAAGTCGCCAAAGAGATCCACCACTACTTCGACATCGATGCCATCAGTATCGTGTTACGCAGCGATCGCAAAAATAAACTCAGTATCTATTCCACTCACTATCTGGATGAACATCATCCGGCACACGAACAGAGTGAAGTGGACGAAGCGGGCACGCTCTCTGAACGGGTCTTCAAAAGCAAAGAGATGCTGCTGATTAACCTGAGCGAGCGTGACATCCTTGCCCCTTATGAACGCATGCTGTTCGAAACCTGGGGCAACCAGTTACAAACCCTGTGCCTGCTACCGTTGATGTCCGGCAATACTATGCTCGGCGTACTCAAGCTGGCACAGTGTGAAGAGAAAGTGTTCACTACCGCCAACCTCAAGCTATTGCGCCAAATCGCCGAGCGTGTGGCAATTGCCGTGGATAACGCGCTTGCCTACCAGGAGATTCACCGCCTGAAGGAACGTCTGGTCGATGAAAACCTGGCGTTGACTGAACAACTCAACAACGTAGAGAGTGAGTTCGGTGAAATCATCGGGCGCAGCGAAGCGATGTACAGCGTACTCAAGCAGGTCGAAATGGTGGCGCAAAGCGACAGCACCGTCTTGATTCTGGGTGAGACCGGAACAGGTAAAGAGCTGATCGCACGGGCCATTCACAACCTGAGCGGACGTAACGCCCGTCGGATGGTGAAAATGAACTGCGCGGCAATGCCTGCCGGATTACTGGAAAGCGATCTTTTCGGTCATGAGCGTGGCGCATTTACCGGTGCCAGCACGCAGCGGATTGGTCGTTTCGAGCTGGCAGATAAAAGTTCGCTGTTCCTCGATGAAGTTGGCGATATGCCGCTGGAGCTTCAGCCTAAGCTACTGCGCGTACTGCAAGAGCAGGAGTTTGAACGCCTGGGCAGTAATAAGCTGATCCAGACCGACGTGCGCCTGATCGCCGCTACCAACCGCGATCTGAAGAAGATGGTTGCCGATCGCGAATTTCGTAACGATCTGTACTACCGGCTGAACGTCTTCCCGATCCATCTGCCGCCGCTGCGTGAGCGCCCGGAAGATATTCCGCTGCTGGTAAAAGCCTTCACCTTTAAAATTGCTCGTCGGATGGGACGCAATATCGACAGTATTCCTGCCGAGGCTCTGCGCACGCTGAGCTGTATGGAATGGCCGGGTAACGTGCGTGAGCTGGAAAACGTGGTAGAACGTGCGGTTCTGCTCACCCGGGGCAACGTACTGCAACTGTCCCTTCCGGATATTGCCCCTTTGACGCCGTCTACGCCTCCGGTGGCAACCGAAGTCGCGCAGGACGGCGAAGATGAATACCAGTTGATTATGCGCGTATTGAAAGAAACCAACGGTGTGGTTGCCGGTCCCAAAGGCGCGGCACAAAGGCTGGGGCTGAAACGTACCACGTTACTCTCACGCATGAAGCGATTGGGTATTGATAAGGATGCGCTGGTTTAGTAAGTGCGGCTATACTGGGTCATATCTCAACGAAAGGAGGCAGTATGGCGGTATCAGCACGTAATCAATTAACCGGTACGGTGAGCGCAGTCGCTACGGGTGCAGTGAATGATGAAGTTGAACTGACGCTGGCTGGCGGCGCGAAACTGGTCGCTATTGTAACCCATAGCAGCCAGCAGGCACTGGGTCTGGCGAAAGGGAAAGAGGCAATTGCCCTGATTAAAGCGCCATGGGTGACGCTGGCAACTGAAGACTGCGGTCTGAAGTTCTCTGCCCGCAACCAGTTTGCTGGCAGTGTTTCCCAGGTCACCGAAGGCGCAGTCAACGCCACGGTACATATCAAAACTGACGCAGGCTTTGAGATTGTTGCCGTCGTCACCAACGAAAGTCAGCAAGAAATGAAACTGAGCCAGGGAAGCCGCGTTGTTGCGCTGATCAAAGCCTCAGCTATTCTGATTGCCACCAAAGCGTAATCGCCATTCGGTACCGGATAGTTAATGCCCGATGGCGCTACGCTTATCGGGCCTACGCGACAATGCACTTGCTCTTGTAGGCCGGATAAGGCATCGCCGCCATCCGGCACAAAATTACCAGATTACTTCTTGCGCTGATATTTCTCAGGTAATTCCGGAACCGGACGTTTGTCATCAATCAGATGACGCACTGTCAGGATCGGGTGACGCCAGAGCATTCTAGGTCCAGCCCAACGCATAATTTGCTTCATCTCTTCGCGTTTAGCAGGCTGATAACAGTGTACCGGACACTGTTTGCAGGCTGGTTTTTCCTCACCAAATACGCACTTGTCGAGGCGCTTTTGCGCATAGGCAAACAACGCATCATAATGCCCCGGTTCGTCTGAAGCCTGCGGGCACTGGCTCTCGTAGAGCGAAATCATTCTCTGGATCGTCATTTTTTCACGTGCAATACGTTTGCCGGACATGATGCCTCCATAGTTAAGTTGCATAAATAATACACCTTAATCATGAAGGCAACCAAGACCCGAGTACCGCTTACTCGTCACAGCGACTAAATTGCCCTACGTTTATAAGGACGGTAGTGTGGTAACCAAAAGTTATCTTTGATGCTTTGCAACAGCGCGTCGTCGCTCATCTTCTCTGCCACGCCCGACTGCTGTGCCGCCTTACCGACCTCAAAGGCAATGCTGCGGGTCACCTCACCGATTGTCCCAATCTCCGGCAACAGAGCGCCTTCCCCGTTACGCACCAACGGGGAAGCATCAGCCAGCGCACGGCTTGCCGCCATCAGCATAGCCTCTGTTACGCGTGTCGCGCCGCTGGCGATAGCCCCCAGACCGATGGCCGGGAAAACATACACGTTATTACACTGCGCCACCGGAATGGAGCGTCCATTAAATTCAATCACATCGCAGGGACTGCCGGTCGCGATGATGGCCTGCCCCTCGGTCCAGCGAATGATATCTTCTGGTCGCGCTTCCATTCTCGAAGTGGGATTCGACAACGGCATAACGATCGGGCGCTCGCAGTATTGGTACATCGTGCTAATGACCTCCTGCGAGAACAATCCAGCCTGACCCGACACCCCCAGCATCACCGTGGGTTTGGCATTGTGGATCACCTCCAATAATGACGGTGCCAGCCCCTCATACTGCCAGTCAGATACGGCCTCGGGAGACTGCGCCAGCGGCTGCTGGAAATCAGCTAAAGCATTATTGGTGGTCATCACCAGACCGTCGCGATCCACCATAAAAATGGTCCGTCTGGCTTCGGCCTCGCTCATTCCTTCACTGATACGGCAGGCAATAATATGCCGGGCGATCCCGCATCCTGCAGCCCCCGCCCCCACAATTACGATTGATTGCTGACGGAAGTCACGACCGCTGCCCCGGCAGGCAGCAACCAGAGTCGCCAGAGCCACCGACGCCGTGCCCTGAATATCATCGTTAAAACAGCACAGCTCATCGCGATAACGGTCCAGCAGCGGCACCGCGGTATGCTGGGCAAAATCTTCAAACTGCAGCAGAACGTTAGGCCAGCGCCGTTTTACGGCAGCAATAAACATTCCAATAAATGCGAAATAGTCTTCACCAGTTATGCGCGGATGACGCCAGCCGATATAGCGCGGATCGTCCAGCAGTCGCGCGTTATTCGTGCCGACATCCAGTAGAATGGGTAGCGTATTCGCCGGATTAACCCCACCACAGACGGTATAGAGCGACAGTTTCCCGATAGGAATCCCCATACCGCCAACGCCCTGGTCACCTAGCCCCAGAATGCGCTCACCATCGGTGACGACGATGACCTTGATATCGTGCCGCGGAATATCATGCAAAATATCGTCAATACGATCGCGATCGGGCCAGGAGATAAAGACACCGCGTGCACGACGATATATCCACGAGAATTTTTCACAGGCGGCCCCGACTACCGGGGTATAAACGATAGGCAGCATCTCTGGAAGATGCTTTTTCAACAGGTAATAAAATAACGTTTCGTTAGTATCCTGGATATTACGCAGGTAAATATGTCGAGCGTTGTGGGATTCAGCCTCAAGATATTGTTGATACGCCCGTTCGGCTTGTTCATCAATATTCTCAATGGCGCAAGGCAGTAGCCCACTCAGGTTAAAGTCATGCCTTTCTTGCTGCGTGAAGCTGCTTCCCTTGTTTAATAACGGAGATTCAAGCAGTAACTTCCCCGTAAACGGGACGTATAAAACATCGTTTGTCACGTTGCCATCCATAAATTACAACCAGATAAAAAATAAGAGCCAGCATTAGCAGGCTCTCGGGATTCAAATCAGGACATAGTTGGCAACCAGCATCGCCGCGATACCGGCCAGCGCTGGAAGCAGCGTTCTTCTGACGATCATAAACGGTGAACATTCTCCTGCTTTACTCACCGCAATAATGATTCCAGCCACTGGGGACATTGAGCGCCCCATTCCCGCCATTAACTGCATAGGCAGGATCATATTGACGGCGCTCTCACCAAATTTTGCCGCAATGGAGGGGGCCAGGCCGGAGAAGGAGAAAAAGGCGGCAACGCCAGAGCCCGTCAGGACGGCGGTTACGCCCACCAGCGCGGTCATCACCAGGGTCATGCTGGTAAAGCCCAGCCCTGCGTTTTGCACTGACTGTAACAGGTAGTCCACCGCGCCAATTTTCTGCAGCCCCTGGGCATAGATATCCGCACACACCAGCAAGGAAACGATGCTGGTAAACATGCTGCCCATTCCTTTGAAAAAGACCTGTATCCCTTTACAGCAGCTTTTGAAATCTCGGGTAGCCACCAGTTCAAAGAAAAATGCGACGACAGCGCCAAGGATCATCGCCGTGACCACGTCTATTTTGATGGACTTGATAACCAAAGGGCTAAAGACCAGCACCAGTACGACAGGCAGGACGGGTAACAGCGCGTAAATAGCGGGTACCTTTCGGCCTTCTTCTTCCGCTTGCGCCACGCTTTGCGCCCCCGGTACGAAGCCATCTTTTTTGTCGAAATACTTCGCGGTAAAGTAAATCACCACCGCCACGGCCAGCATCACCACCACCGCCACCGGCATCTGGTAATGGGCAAAGTAGATAGCGCTTTCCATGCCAGCATGTTTAGCCGCCAGATTCGCCGTACCTACCGCGGGCCCTAGATCCATAAACGCGCACAGACCAATCATCGCGGCCGCAGAGGCTTTACTGACCCCCAGACGAACCAGAACCGGGAAGAATGTCACCAGCAGCAACATCGCCAGCCCCGCCGCACTTGAAATTGCCACATGCAGAAGCTGTGCACAGATATACCCCAGCGCGAGGATCAGATAAGGCGCTTTAATTACCTGCAGCGGGCGAATGCACATATTGACCATCGCATTCGACGCTTTAATGTGATCCATATAGCTGGCAAATCCACCCGCAGCCATGATGATAAGACCAATACCAGCAATTTGTGTGGTAAGCGATTCTTTTGCAAAGCTAAAGATATCCAACCAGGTTGACCCAGTGGATTTCGCTTTATCATAGAGAATACTGTTTTCAGGATAAAACAGTACGGTAATGGTCAATAATGCCAGTCCAGCGAGTAATAAAACAGTTTGCGGCTGATAATTTTTCACAATTAACCATGCAGCAATAACTGTTATCACTATTGCTATAATAAACGCCGTCATAATAACAATTCCTATGCCATACAAATCTGGTAGGGTTACCCGTCATATCATCATATCTTATGTAGGATTGTAAAAAACCACACCCATATATAAGCAGCAATAATATGTCCGTAAATTTATCGTATTACATACTCAAATATTGAGATTTAATTGTAATGGGTTGTGTGGTTGTAAAATACGGGAAAGGTGTTTTCCCACCCCTTTTTGTGAGTAAGATCGCAACTCATCTGAATATGGTCGCACCTTCCAAAGAAGGCTGGATACGGGTTTCCAACATATTCATTCTATGATTGACGTCGAAAGCGTATTACCCTATAACAACGTTGATATACAACAGCCATCGGGTGTTATCCATGTACAAAAAAAACACATTAAGTCTGGATGAGTATAACTCACTTACTCTTAATATGGGTGATCTGACTGAATCTGAGTGTCGACTTAATGAGTATATTAATAAACACTTCAATGAACTTCCCTATCATGGCATTGTTGACCTCTCACAAAACGCGATGGTAAGTAAAGCAACCATTGGCCGATTTTTAAATAAAATTGGGTTTACGGGTTATGCTGCTTTCCGCAAAGCATTAGACATTACTCTGTCAAAAAATAAAATATCTGCACCTTTTGAGAAAAACATCAAACTACGTAACAATCCTTGCATCACAACTGAAACTATCGTTACTGATTTCACCCATAAAGTATCAGAATTATTTAATCAATTTAAAAATAATATCGATATTGAAAGTCTTAATGCGTTTATCGATCTGGTACTGAACAATCAGCGTCATATTTATGTCGTCGGCCCTTCATCTTCTCATGCAATGGCGACGCATTTTTGTACACTGCTAAAGTACTTTCGCAGTGACATCACTCTGTTACCGACGGACATCAGCGAACTCCCCAAATGTCTCATCAATATTGAGGAAGAGGATGTCCTGATTGTGTTCTCCTACTATCGATTTAATCGGGTTGCCCTCAATATTGCAAAATGGTTCAGAAAAAAGAATGCCGTCGTGGTACTGGTTACCAACTCAGAAGCGAACCCTTACGGTAAGTTCTGCGATCTGCAGTTTGTTCTTCCCAGCGACGTACAGTCCATTTTTCAAAGCCGTATACTCGGCTTCTTTTTTATCGAACTCATATTGCATCTGGCTTATGAGAAGGGAGATAACGAGGGGAATTTTGCACAACTGGAGGAATTATTTGTCTTTTTCGAAACGTTTTCTGCATCAGCACACAACACTTAGCACCGCCAGGAGAGTTACCCCTCCCGGCAGCAAGACAAATCAGGCAATCTCTACCGTTTTCACGCGATCGAACTCAGCTAAAGTTTCAGCGATTAGCGCGTCGTTAGCCCCGATATATGACAGCGGCTCGCAGGCGGCGGTAATTTCCTCTACAGACAATGATGCGCGGATTTCCGGGCTAGCCTGCACGATCTCCATGAAGCTGTGCTCTCCAGTTGCATGCTTTAGCAGGTTTTTCACTAAGTTATAGGCGGACTCTCTGCCGATTTTGGCGGCAAGTTTCATCGTCAGTGATTCCGACATAATAAAGTGCTTCGAGCAATCGAAATTAGCACGCATCTTCTCTTCATTAATGATGAGATGCGAAAGCAGATTCTTTGCGCGTGTCAGGCTGGTCGATAAAGCATTTGAGGCCTCCGGGAGGATTGTCCAGTTTAATACCCTCATTGAGGCGGCTCGCACATCCTGTTGATCCAGCATTGCTGGGGCGCCAGACGCATACATCCATCCCATCCTTGCCAGCGTTTGCATCATGTTACTGGCGCGCGGATTAACCTTATGCGGCATCGTGCTCGACCCTCCACCACCTTCTCCCTCAAGCACTTCAGCAATCGGCGTGCGTCCCATTGTTTCGACATCGTTGGCCAGACGACATAGCGTGCCGTGAACAAGGGCAAAAAACTGCACAACTTCAACAACCGCATCCTGGCTGGCATTATTAATGCCGCAGGGTACGTTCAGACCCAGTGCCAACATCAGTCGTTCACGCGTTTCCATTCCCTGCTCGCCTACGGAGGCCAAATTACCTACCGCGCCGCCAAAGAGCCCGGTTACAGCTCGCGGGTACAGCTGCTGAAGTCTTATCAGATGGCGGTTAATCTCTGCCAGATAACTGCAAACATGCAACCCCCATGTTGTCGCAGAGGCATCCACCGAATTGGTGCGTGCAACCATCACCGTTCGGGTATGACGTATTGCCATCGCTTTCATCACTTCGCCAACATCGAGCAATTGCTCGCGCAGCAGCTGCAACGTTTGTTGCAGTCTCATCGCCATGCCAGAGTCCAGCAGGTCCTGGGTAGTACATCCCCAGTGCAGATACTGACTTACTAACGGTGTACCGCAAGCAGAGATCTGATCGATCAGCGGTTTTATCGCCATACCAACCGTCTGTGTTTCCTGTGCAAGGGCTGGCCAATCTATCCGTATTTCCCTGCACGTTTTTTCAATTTCGACGGCGGCTTGCGCAGGGATAATCCCCAGCTCACCTTGCACGCGAGCGACTGTTGCCTCAAATCGCAACCAACACCGCAGCAGATTGTCGTCAGACCATATTTCCCGCATCCGACCTTGGGTGAACAATGAAGAATAAAGATCAGAATCAAATACCGTTGTTTGCTTACCGAACATACAGCGCCTCTCCGGCCAATGAATGCGTCATAATCGAAAATGTGATTAATCAATTTTGCAGGATCTGTTTTCCAGATTATAGGGGAAAATAGTATTCCCACCCAAAAAACGGCAATGAGAATACAACATTCCCATTTTCAGTTTTTTCACCAAGTAGAAATGCGATGTACTTCACAGTAATTTGTGAATTACATTTTAAGTAGGCGTAATATTTAATAAAAAACGCGCATTAAATATAAGAACCATTAATACAACAGTGAAATTAGTGATATTTATGCGTGAATAATCACATTTCATCACGAGAAAAAATAATTCCCATACCGCTAACATTCCTTTTCCACAAACAATCACCCCGCTGTGAACTTTATTTTATGGTCAGGAAACTAATGTTGGTTTGAGGGATGACATGAAGCTAAAAAACTATTCACTAATATTACTAATGGGTATGAGTTCCTCGGCGTTCGCCTTAAACGTCTATAATAAGGATGGGAATACTCTGGATATCTATGGCCGCGTTGAGGGTAAAATTGCGAGTGGCCAGAATTCATTTGCTGGCAGTGAAAGCCGAAGCGATCTGGGTGGCCGTGTAGGTATTTACCTCACCCGAGATCTGGATCTTCTGCCAGATACCAAAATCGTGGGTCGCCTGGAATGGCAGGTGCGTACCGAGAAAAATGATAACAATACCGGTGAAAGCGATATGGAGGCCCGCTATTCCTATGTCGGTCTGTCAAATAAAACATGGGGTGAACTGATCACCGGGAGAACCAAAAACCCGTTGTATCAGGTTATGAAAATGACCGATAAGTACAAAAATTTCACCCCTAATATCTATAGCTATGGCATTACAACCATTGATGATTCGTACCAGTTCAACCGACAGGATGGCACCGTACAGTGGAACGCCAAATTTGCCGGAAATGAAATTCAGCTGGCATGGGTTTCCGGTAATGGCAACAGCGATAACGAAGCCCTGGATTACGGCGCGATGGCCAGCTATCGCAAGTCTTTCAAATTTGGTGATTTTAGAATTACACCAGCACTCGCGGCCAGTCGTTACAAACGACAGGATGGCGTAGTGACCACCGATGGGCGTAATCAAAACGATCAAATTATGGGAGGATTACAACTCAGCTATAAAGCCTATGAAGTCGCGGTAACCGCATTGCGTACTTCTATTTCTCGCGATAACAAAAGTGATAATAATTATAAAGGGATGGATTCACTCATTTCCTACAATTTTGGCACCGTCAAGGTTCTCACCGGATATAGTTTTTTAAATGAAGATGGTAAAGATATTGCGGAAAAAGAAGACTGGCGTGCTGAAGCACAATTAACATTGGCTGAAGATACGTGGTTATCATTTACTTACGATAAAGAATTCGCCAGTAAGAACAAAAAAACCAATGATGATGCGCTCATCGTTGGACTTCGTTATGATTTCTAAGAGATAACCGATGAAAAAGATAACTTTGCTTGCCACAGCAACGGCCCTGGCGCTGAGCAGTATCTGCGCTCACGCGGATACGTTATTAGCGCCTTCCGCACATGCAAAAATGGATGGCGAGAATAAAATCGTCGCGCTTTATGGTAACTCGTTCACGTTCTATAACAATAATATCAATACCCGATTACGGGATTTGACGCAGTCTTTACTGCCTGACCATGCTAAAGGCTATAAATATCGGGGGATCACGATTTCCAGCGGTCATTTAGGCTGGCAGATTGAGAATATGCGCTACCAGAATACGTTACAGAAATGGGATGTGGTGGTACTACAGGGAAACTCCACAGAAACGATTTCAAAGAAAGAAAGTACCCGACAAAACTTCGTTGACTCTGCCACCCAAATGGCCGACATGGCACATAAAGCGGGTGCAAAAGTTGTCTATTTCATGACCTGGCCGAAGAAAGCTAAACCCGAAGACAGCCAAAAACTGGCGGACGCTTATATCTCGATTGCGCAGAAAACGGGGGGATATGTGGCTCCGGTAGGCCTTGCTTTCGAGAAAGCGCGCAAGACCCATCCGGAAATCAACCTGTATTATCATGATGGTGTCCACCCTTCTATTTCTGGAACGTATCTCGCCGCCTGCGTATTCTTCGCCACCCTGTATAACCGGTCTCCGGTCGGCGGCGCGCTTCCTGTTGATACAGACATGACCCCTGCCACAGCCAAAGCGTTACAACAGGTAGCATGGGAAACCGTCACTGAGTTCCAAAAGTCATAATCACCGGGTTATTCATCCCCTTCACGCCGGCAATCGTACCGGCGTGAAACACATTATCCCCCATCTATTCCTTAGCACCCTACGCAAATAAGAATTATTTTCATTTGTTTATGCCATGTGCTATATAACATAGCAAAGGCTATATTCGATGATAAATTAACCACTTTGTTGTGAGGGATACTATGCCGCATCTGCCCCATCTGAAGTCATTTCTCCTTGCCAGCGCGTTAACAGCGCTGACGCTGTCACCCGCCTGGGCGAAAGAAAAATTCAAAGTGGTAACCACCTTTACGGTGATTGCCGATATGGCTAGCAATGTGGCAGGTGACGCGGCGGACGTTAGTTCTATCACCAAACCGGGGGCTGAAATTCACGAATATCAACCAACCCCAGGTGATATTAAACGGGCACAAGGCGCACAGCTTATTCTCTCCAACGGTCTTAACCTCGAACTATGGTTTGCCCGCTTCTACCAAAATTTGTCCGGCGTACCGGAAGTGATGGTCTCAAACGGCGTGCAGCCAATGGGCATCAGCGAAGGGCCGTATAACGGTAAACCAAACCCGCATGCCTGGATGTCAGCGGAGAACGCGCTTATCTACGTGGATAATATTCGCGATGCGCTGATGAAATACGATCCGGACAATGCTGCAACCTACCAGAATAATGCACAGAATTATAAAGCGAAAATCCAGCAGACTCTGGCGCCACTGCATACAGAACTGGCAAAGCTCCCTGCTGATAAACGCTGGCTGGTCACCAGCGAAGGCGCATTCTCTTATTTAGCTCGAGATAACAATCTCAAGGAGCTGTATCTGTGGCCGATCAATGCCGATCAGCAAGGTACGCCCAAGCAGGTACGCAAGGTTATCGATGCCATCAGAGCGCATCATATTCCAACGGTATTTAGCGAAAGCACCGTGTCCGACAAACCTGCGCGTCAGGTTGCCCGTGAGTCTGGCGCACATTACGGCGGCGTGCTGTATGTCGATTCGCTCAGTGCAGCCGACGGTCCGGTACCGACCTATCTGGATTTACTGCGCGTCACCACGCAAACCATTGTTAACGGCATCAACAAGGGTCTGGAGAGCCAACCATGAGTCACTCTGCGATTACCGTAAATCAGGTTACGGTGACGTATCGCAACGGTCATACCGCATTGCGGGACGCCACTTTTCAGGTTCCGGGCGGCTCAATTGCCGCTCTGGTCGGCGTAAACGGTTCAGGAAAATCAACGCTTTTTAAAGCGCTGATGGGTTTTGTCCGCCTGGCGCAGGGGGAAATCTCAATTCTGCAACAGCCGGTAAATAAGGCGCTCAAACAGAATCTGATCGCCTATGTCCCCCAGTCAGAAGAGGTGGACTGGTCGTTTCCGGTACTGGTGGAAGATGTGGTGATGATGGGACGCTTTGGCCATATGGGCTGGCTGCGTCGACCAAAACAAATTGACCACGCCTGCGTGGATGCGGCGCTGGCGCGGGTTGATATGCTGGATTATCGCCATCGTCAGATAGGTGAACTGTCCGGTGGGCAGAAAAAGCGTGTTTTTCTGGCAAGGGCCATCGCACAGGACGGACAGGTTATTTTACTGGATGAACCCTTTACCGGTGTGGATGTAAAAACCGAGGCCCGGATCATCGACCTGCTGCGTGAACTGCGTGATGAGGGTCGAACCATGCTGGTCTCTACCCATAATTTGGGATCCGTCACTGAGTTTTGTGATTACACGGTGATGATTAAGGGCACGGTGCTGGCAAGTGGCCCCACCGAAACCACCTTTACCCCCGAGAATCTTGAACTGGCATTCAGCGGCGTACTGCGTCACGTTGCGCTGAGCGGCGGTGAACAGCACGTGATTACCGATGATGAACGCCCGTTTATTTCTCGACGCACGGCAAACGAGGGGGAATAACCATGAACTGGCTAACGGAGCCGTTTGGCTACCAGTACATGCTCAACGCCATGTGGGTCTCGGCGATGGTCGGCGGCCTGTGTGCGTTTCTCTCCTGCTATCTGATGCTCAAAGGCTGGTCGCTGATTGGCGATGCGCTGTCGCATTCTATCGTTCCGGGCGTGGCAGGCGCTTATATGTTAGGGCTTCCCTTCGCGCTTGGCGCATTCCTTTCCGGCGGACTGGCGGCGGGCAGTATGCTGTTTCTTAATCAACGTTCGCGCCTGAAGGAAGATGCGATTATCGGACTGATTTTTTCGTCTTTTTTCGGTATCGGGCTGTTTATGGTGTCGCTCAATCCGATGTCGGTGAACATTCAGACCATTATTCTCGGCAACGTGCTGGCGATTGCGCCAGAAGATATTCTACAACTGGCCATCATCGGGGTTATTTCGCTAACCATCCTGTTTTTGAAGTGGAAAGATCTGATGGTGGTTTTTTTTGATGAAAACCACGCGCGCTCTATCGGTCTGAATCCGGGCCGGTTGAAGCTGTTATTTTTTACGCTGCTCTCCGTTTCCACAGTCGCCGCGCTGCAAACCGTCGGCGCGTTTCTGGTGATTTGCCTGGTGGTTACGCCAGGTGCAACGGCCTGGCTGCTGACCGATCGTTTTCCACGCCTGCTCACTATCGCCGTAGCTATTGGCAGCCTGACCAGCTTTTTCGGCGCCTGGCTGAGCTACTGGCTGGACGGTGCAACCGGCGGAATTATTGTCGTTCTGCAAACGCTGCTGTTCCTGCTGGCATTTGTCTTCGCGCCAAAACACGGTCTGCTGGCGAATCGCCGCCGCGCCCGTCTGGTGAACAAGGAGTCAGTATGATCTTAACAACGCTGCTGGAACCCTTTCAGTTTGGTTTTATGGTCAATGCGCTGGTCATCTCCACCATTGTCGCCGTGCCCTGCGCGCTGCTGTCTGTATTTTTAGTACTCAAAGGCTGGGCTCTGATGGGCGATGCAATGAGCCACGCGGTTTTCCCGGGAATTGTACTGGCGTGGATTGCGGGCATCCCACTGGCAATTGGCGCATTTATCGCCGGGCTGTTCTGTGCGGTGGCGACGGGTTATCTCGACGATAACAGCCGCATCAAACGCGATACCCTGATGGGAATCGTCTTTTCCGGCATGTTTGGTGCAGGACTGGTGCTCTACGTCTCTATCCAGTCAGAGGTCCATCTCGATCATATTCTGTTCGGCGACATGCTGGGCGTATCGTTCAGCGACATCATACAAACCGCGGTTATTACGCTTGGGATAGCGCTTATTATTGGGCTTAAGTGGAAAGATCTGCTGCTGCATGCGTTCGACCCGCATCAGGCAAAGGCCAGTGGGCTTAATACTGCGCTGCTACATTACGGCCTGCTGTGCATGATCGCCCTGACGATTGTCGCCACGCTAAAATCAGTAGGGATTATTTTGTCGATCTCCTTACTGATTGCGCCTGGCGCCATTGCGATTTTAATGACGCGGAAATTTTCCCACGCCTTGTGGCTGGCGGTGATTATGTCGGTCGTTACCTCGTTTATGGGCGTGTACCTGTCTTTTTTCATCGACAGTGCACCGGCCCCCACCATCGTCGTACTATTTTCGCTACTGTTTGTGATGACCTTTATTTATTCCACCCTGCGCGATCGTCGTTTAGAACGGCGACGCCAGCAATACGACCTCTGATGGAGTGGGCAGTGATATGCCCGCTATCGTTTTTAGAATACGTAATGACAATATTCCCAGCGTCCTGAACAAATGCCCCGTTCTGAAACCATGCCATATTTACCAGCGCTATTTAATAATCAGATAGTCACTATCACATTAGATAAAAATACAGGTAAATTTTATGAGCAAGATGAGCATGTCAGAAATCTATTCTGAACCAGAGGCCTATGGCTTACCACGCAAAGGTATAACACTTAATAATAAGGAAGCTGCGTTGGTGGTAGTCGATCCACAGATCGATTTTTTAAGCCCTCAGGGTATTGGCTGGGAGGTTTTCAAAGACAGCATTATTGAAAATAATACCGTAGAAAATCTCGAAACGTTGTTCAAAATGGCAAAAGAAGCACAAATGCCTGTTTTTGTCTCTCCGCATTATTACTTTCCGCACGACCATAAATGGCAATCTACCGCACCGGGAGAAACATTTATGCACGGCACTGGAATGTTCAATCGTAAAGGTCCACTGACAATGGAAAATTTTGAAAATTCCGGCGCAGACTTTTTACCGCAGTTTAAGCCATATATTTATGATGGCGAAACGGTCATTGCCTCACCGCATAAGATTTTCGGACCAGAAACCAACGACCTGGTACTGCAATTAAGAAAACGCGGTGTCTCACAGGTCATTCTCGCCGGTATGGCTGCCAATCTGTGTATTGAATCCCATATGCGTGAATTGATTGAGCAAGGTTTTGAAGTTGTCGTCGTTAAAGATGCGACAGCGGGTCCGCGCATTCCGGAAGGTGACGGTTATCTCGCCGCTCTAACCAACTACCGCATCATTGCCAATGATTTATGGGACACCGACACCACGGTTGAAAAGGTAAAGGCAGCAGCTAAGTAATAGCTATGAGTACGGTTACCGAGGGTAATTGTATGTACAACATCACTTATCCATTAGCCATCAAAATAAATTTCATTAAGCGCGGAGCTTTTCCATGAATCTTAAGTTAAAGGTTATTTCGGCATGTATTTTACTTTCCATGTCAGTTTCAGCTACTCAGGTATTGGCCGCTGCCAATACAAATGAGACAACTTACTTAGTTAACCGTGGTGATCCACAATTAAAGGTCAACGGCAAATATATCGATCAGATCATTGCTGAGGTAATGGCGAAAAATAATCTGCCGGGTTTATCCATGGCGATTGTTCAGGCGCCTTATATTCCGCGCTCAGCGGGATACGGTCTGGCAACAGCAGCCAATGATGAGCTTGCTTCCACCAAAACCATGTGGGGAATTGGCCCTATCACGCAAGCTTTTACTGCAGTCGCAGTAATGCAACTTGTAGAGCAAGGCAAATTGGATCTGAATACTCCTGTGAGTGTTTATTTGCCTGGCCTACCGGAAAGCTGGCATAACATTACGATTCTGGAATTAATGCAGCACTCATCCGGGATCCCTGATTTCAGATCTTTCGGCTATAAACAAGAGCAAAAATATACACCTGCGCAGCTGGTTGATCTTGTTAAAGATAAACCGCTCGAATTTAAAAACGGCACGGATATCAACTCCAGCGCAACTGACTTTATCCTGCTAGGTATGGCTATCGAGAAAGTCAGCGGAATGAGTTACGTAGACTTCGTCAACAAATACCAAATTGCGCCGTTAGGTCTGCAAAGCACCATGTTCGCAAAAGACATGCCAACGAAAGCATTCCTTGATCGCCCGACGCCTGATAAGCAACATAATCAGCATTCGAAATTTAAGTCAGAAATTGACTGGATCAACCCTGTTGAGCCTGCAACAGGTTACGTCGCAGCGGGTGACAAACTGGCGCCTGTCAGTGCGATCGCCACTGATAATCTGTACGCCTATGGTGGTCTGTGGTCGTCAGCGGAAGACATCAGTAAGTGGGATATCGGTCTTGCCGGCAGCACGCTGGTTAAAGACAAAAAGCTGCGCGACATTATCTATAGCCCGGCAAAACTGAAAAATGGCAAAGTCGTGCCTGCCATGGCCGGCTGGGAATTTACCCGCCATCCTGGTTTTCTGGAAATCAAAGGAACCACAGGTGGATTTAGTGCCTATCTGAGCCGTTTTACCGCCGGTGATGAACTGGTTTGCGTGACAATGCTGACCAACAAAGAAGGCGTAGACATGACTCAGGTGGCTCGTGATATCGCTGAAGCCTATAAAATCGGGCTGGGTTCTGGGTTAAATTCAGAGAAGATCAAAAACCAGGAAAGTAAATTCTCTGTCGATGAAACGGTCTCCCGACTGAAAGCCATTCTGAAAAGCGAAGGCGTTCCGGTATTCACTGAAATTGATCACGAGAAAAATGCCGAGGGCGCGGGAATGAACCTGAGGCCAACGAAAGTCCTGGTATTTGGTAACCCTAAAGTCGGCACAAAACTGATGCAGGATAAACAGGGTGTCGCGCTGGATCTGCCGTTACGTGTCTCCGTATGGCAGGATAAGATCGGGCGAGTTTGGGTCGGTTATGAAAACCTGGATGACGTAGCAAAAACCTACGATCTTCAGGACAAGCAGACCATTGATAAGATTGACAACTTTATGACTAAGCTGGTCAGTCGGGCTGTTGATGCTTATATCCAGTAACGGGATATAGCACTCCCAGCCTTCTCATGCTGCGGGACCGTTAAAGCTCCCGCAGCGTGTCAGCGCCAGCTTAATAGCGGGCTAAACGCCTCGCGGCCCACCAGGGCACGAAGCGCAGGTAGATGACAGTTACGCGCCAGAAGCGGAGGTACGGCAAAAATAATGTCGCCGGAGAGCATCACATTCTCAAGTTGTCCCCATAGGTACCAGCCGGTTTCAACGCCACTGTCAGGGACGCGCAAATGCAAATGCCATCCCTCCTGCGGCTCATCCGCAATCCCCAGCCACTGGCTAAATCGGGGGATTTCAGGCACAACCTGAGTCACTAACGAGCACACACCAACCTGGTTTGCCGGTATATACAACGTTAGCGCTCCCAAAGTAATACGTACCGCCGCCAAATTAGTGGGAGCCGTCATAACCGCTGGTCTCCTGATAACGCTCAAAGACCAGATTCAGATCGAGCAGCGTGTACCAGGTTTCCATCACGTTAACCACCCCCACAGCGATGCTTTGTAACGCCGGGGGCAACGAATCTCCTGGCAAATGAATTTGGCTTTCGGCGACTTCCAACACATCAATCAATTTATCTATCAGGATCCCACTTTGCATTTTCTCGGCGCATCCAATCAGAATAGTGCGCTTACCTGCCGAATTAACGGTAGGTTTATCGATCAGGCTGTCCAGTCTCATCACCGATTCCACCCGTCCACGATAGTTGATGACCCCTTCAAGCATTGGCGCACAACAGGGAACCCAGGAGATCGGGCGCTCAGCAAGGATCTCTTTAATTTGCGCCCCATAGAAGGCAAAATTTTTACCCGCCAGTTGAAATAACACCAGCGTGCGCTGGGGTTCATCAACGTTTTCACACTCCGGTTTTTCACCATGGTTCAGCGCAAGCATCTGCTCCAGCTGTTGGCTCATATTGACTCCTTTTACTCGGCAATGCAGAAAGTGTTACGGCCATTTTGCTTCGCGGCATACAGCGCCTGATCGGCACGCTCGCGCAGCGTTTCAATCCGATCGCCAAACTGCCACTGGGCAATGCCCGCGCTGAAGGTACTGTGAAAACTGGCGTCGTTAACGGAAAACGTGACCTGCTCGTAATCCCTGCGCAATCGTTCGACCACGCGCGCAGCCTTGTCACTGCTGGTGTTGGGCATAATGATGACAAACTCTTCACCACCGTAACGGCCAACGATATCAGTGCTGCGTAATCGATGGGAGAACAACTGCGAAATACCGACAATTACCTGGTCACCGACCGCATGACCGTAGGTATCGTTAATACTTTTAAAGCGATCCAGGTCCACCATCACCATACAAAACGGGTTGCCGCTGTAGTTCGACTCGGCAATCGCGCTTTTGAGAAAATGGGTGGTCGTTGAGTGGTTATATAACCCGCTCAGACTGTCCTGCGACATACGGGCACGCAGGACTCGCATTCTTTCCGCACGAATCGATACGGCGCGGATCAGCTCCTCAGGGTCGCTCTGTTTGAGGATAAAATCCTCCGCGCCGATGCTCATTGCTCCCAACTGCGCATGCTTGTTGGTCTCACTGGAGAGATAGGCGATAGGCAGGCCAATATGCTGCGGTATTTGGCGAATCAGTTTTGTCAGTTCCTCACCGCTGAACTCCGGCATGTGGTAATCCATCAACACCAGATCGATCGGCTGCGCATTCAGTACATGCAGTAGATAGTGAGGTTTTTCCAGCACATGCACTTCCATGCCCGCCAAGCGCAGCATCTCCGCGTTGTATTCCGCCACTGCGGGTTCGTCATCGATCAACAATACCTGGTAAGGCTTTTTCAGCGACGGTTGAGTCAGGCGATGAAGTTCCTGGACTAAATCGGTGATAGACGCAGGTTTTACGTAGTAGCCATCGCAGCCAGATTTGATGGCGTTGACGCGGGCATTGAAATCGCTATGACACGAGAGGAACAGCACCGGGAAAGGTTTGCCCACTTTTTGTTTCAGATCCGACATCGCCAGCGGCCCACCGTAGGCATTGTCCGGAAAGCTGACATCCATAATCACCACGGCAGGCGGTTGCGACAATACGGCCTGAGTAAAATCCTGCGTGTTCGCGAACACATGGCAGGTAAAGCCGAAACAGCGCAGTTGGGTCGCGAGCAGCTCGACCTGGTCAATATCATCATCACACAGGTAGATAGGCTTACTGGCCCGCCGAACATATCCCTCTTCCGGGCGCTGTGCGGCGATCGGTAATGTGAACTCCGTATCGCTGATACGATGTTCAAGATTGAGCTGCTCCTGGGTCAGGGTGTACAGCCACCTGATGATTCGACGCAGCTCATCGTAATGCAATGTGCTTTGCTCTGTTTCCGGCTCGGTTAGTAAACGCTCACCTTCTGCTGAGGCATTAGCCAGCGGGCTAAAGCCAAAGGACCCTGCCGAACCGTGAATACTGTGCAGCAGAATATGTAGCTGTTTGCGACAGGCTTCGCTAGGCTCTGCGACCAGTTGAACGAGTAATCTTTCCGCTTGTGCCAGCATGTCGGGAATTCGGCGTAGAAACCCCTGCCGCAAACGCGCTATTTTTTCCTGCGCTGCCGCCATCGCTATATGCTTATTTTCTTGTTTCATCAAACACGTAGGCTTATTCAGTTAATCGCAGATGGTTGCAGTAGCGCATTGACAGCAGCCCCCAGATTTTCCGCGAGGTTTTCATCTTTTTTCACCCAACGGTCGTACAGAGCGTCGCTGCCCGTTACTTCATTGGCACTCAGTAAAATAAAAGGCTTAGCCCAATCCTGAGCGCGTAACAGCGCCAGCAAATCCAACCCACTGATCTCTGGCATATGCAGATCGCTAATCACCAGGTCGATGCTGTTATCCGAGTCCAGGCATGCCAGGGCGGAAATCGCGCTTTCCACAATCACCACATCGTAGCCGTCCATTTGCAAAAATATGGATGCCAGTTCAGCCGCAAAAAGATCATCATCAACTAATAAAATTCGCATTTTCTCTCTCGATTTTGCGCCATCAGCACAAAAGCATTTTTAATGTTTTTATCAAACTGTCCTGCTCGAAATCGCCCTTGGCGATATAGGCATCCGCGCCCACCTGAATCCCCCGTCGCCGGTCCTCTTCCTTCGCGCGGGACGTCACGATGATGATTGGCGTATGCTGGTAGTTTTTCTCCCCACGCAACGATTTGGTGAAGGTGAAGCCATCCATAAACGGCATTTCGACATCCGTCAGTACGGCATCAAACTGGGTCAGTTTCGCTTTTTGCAGCCCCGACAGCCCGTCTTCTGCCAGTGTCACCTGATAGCCGTGCGCTTCCAGCACGTTCTTTTCTATCTCACGGGTATTCAATGAGTCATCGACCACCAGCACATGCCATGCATCCTGCGTTACGCTCGTGGCGGGCGCTGGTGTACTGGTTTGCCGTGATTGTTGCGCCATCGCCATCAGCGCAGGAACGTGCAGGATGCTGACCAGTTGGTTATCCGGTGTTTGTACCATCCCGGAGACCAGCGACTGCTGTTGCATATGCTTCGGTAACGGTTTGATCATCATCTTGCGTTCATCGAGGAGCTTATCCACTTGCAGCGCCATTTTGCTGTACTGGTTCTGCACCACGATTAATCGCTGTCCAGGCGTTGAAAAGCTGCTCTGGCGTTCATGAATGCCCAGCAAGCTGCCTACGCAAACCACCGGGATAAACTCGTTATGCAAGATAATGGCAGGACGTCCGGCGATATCGCTGATCCCCTGAGCAGTGCATTCCACTACCTCAACCACATACTGCGCAGCCAGTCCAAACAGGTGTCCCTGCTCTTCAAATTGCAGAATCCGCATCATGGTTAACGAAACAGGCAACCGCAGGTTAAAGCTGGTTCCGACTCCCGGACGGCTATAAACCTGCAAATCGCCTTGCAGGTCTGTCACCACCGTTTTGCGCACCACATCAAGACCAACGCCGCGACCAGAAAGCTCGGAGACGATCTTGCTGGTCGAAAAGCCGGGATGAAAAATCAGCTCATTGCATTCCTGCTCGGAGAGCTGCCCGGCCATTGAAGCAGGAACCAGACCTTTACTGACCGCCTTCGCGCTGATGGCCTCATAGTTCAGACCACGGCCATCATCTTCGATACGCAGTAATATCCCGCTGCCGTCCTGCTGAGTAGTGATGGTAATCGTGCCGCGAGTGGATTTACCGAGCGCCAGACGTTCGTCGATCTCGCCAATCCCGTGATCGACGGCATTACGCAGTAGATGCGTCAGCGACTCCGAAAGCCGGTCAATGAGCTGGCGGTCGATTTCCACTTCTCCGCCAACAAAGCGGCACACCACCTGCTTATTCAGTGTGGAAGCCAGTTCGCTGACCTGCAGCGAAATAGGTTCAAACAACGTTGACAGTGGCAGCATACGGATCCGCGCCGCCACATCGTATAGTTCAAACATCTGCAAATGCTGGAGCTGGACGCTCTCTTTTAACTGGGCGCTAAAGTCGTGGATCTGCTGGCGAAGCTGTTCAGCGCTCAATCCCGGTAACCGCGGTACCAGCTGACTCAGGTTTTGTATCTGCTGTTCCAGGCGATCATGTCCGGCGAGCACCTCCCCCAGAATGTCGATCAGGCCATCGAGCTTATTCAGCTTTACCCGAACGAAATCCGCCTGCTTAATACCGGCATCCATGCTGGAAGGTGTTGCAGGCGCTGGGACTACCGGTTTTTCTGTTGCCCCGGCAGTTTCGACAGTCAGCGTGATATCCTCTCCCCGACTGGCGCGGGCAAGGCGTTCGCACAGCCCGGCATCCGCCGGTGGCAACTGATTATCCCCTTCGCTGACAAAAAGCTGGGTAAGCTGACCAGAAAGGTACTCCACAGACTCATGGATCAGATTGCCCAGCGCCCTGTCCGGCGTCAGTTTGTTATCACGTAGTTCACTCAATACATCTTCAAGATGATGCGTGACATCGGCAATGCTTTGCAGCTTCAGCATCCGCGCGCCCCCTTTCAGGGTATGCGCAGCGCGAAACATCTCACCTATCCAGGCGTCGGTATGTTCATCAGCGGAGAGGAGAAACGCCCCTTCGCTGATCGTCTGCAAATGGCCTCTCCCTTCATCAATAAAGCGCAGAACGAATTTTTTCAGATCGATAGCCATAATCGCTCTTATTAGCCACTTTGATGGGCGAATTGCGCCAGTTGGTGTTCACACAGGAAACGAAACGTATTGCCAGGAAATACCATTGGCAAACGCAGACGACAAACCGATGACGGATTGTTTATCTCGTCGTTCAGTAACTGCATCACCACACGATAAGTCCGTTGAGCAGGCTGGTATAACTCGCTTTGCCGGTACATTTCAGCCAGATAATAGTGTGCAGGCCAGTAGCCGGGTTCCTGATAAACCACCTGCTTGAACCAGGCGATGGCCTGCTGGGTCTGGTGTTGCCACATCATCGCCAGGCCGAGCAGCATTTTGGCCTCTGCCGACCACTCATCCTGGGCGAGGATCTGCTGTGCGTTTCCGGCTGTTTGAGAAAATTCACGCTGCTCGAGGGCAATAACCCCCTGGATCAGCAGCGCATCCTGATTACGGGGATCGTCACGTAATACACAGGCGATACACTTTTCAGCTTCAGAAAAACATTTTTCATCGAGGCTGGCGCGTGCTTTCTTCAGCCAGTCATTACTCTGCTGCGCCGTGGGCACCAGAGGAACCTGTTCAACCACCGTTCTCGGCTGCGGAATGCGCACCGCAACTCTGGGTACAGGCGCAGCCTTTGGCGCTTCACGATGGTGGCAAAAATAGAAAATCCCCTCTTCCTGCTCCAGCTTCAGAATGTCGAAATTGTTAGCCAGCGTTTCCGCATTGCCAAAAAATAAGGCTCCCTGCGGTTGCAACATCTTCAGCAAATTACTGTGCAGCTCGCGACGCGTTGGCGTATCAAAATAGATGGATACATTGCGCAGCAAAATGATGTCCACTTCCGGCAGTAACTGTTCTTTTATAATGTTGGTGCGATGGAAGGAGACCTTCTCACGGATCTCATCATGCAGCCGGTAGAGGTTTCCCGAGCGGGTGAAGTAGCGTTGCTGAATACTCGGGTCGACGCCACGAAACGAGTAGCTTGAATAGCAGGCGTTGCGGGCTTTTGCCAGGATTGCCGGGTCAATATCACAGCCGTAAATTTCGATGCGCTGGGCCATCCCGCCGAGGTATTTCTCATGCAGCTTGATCGCCAACGAGTAGGCTTCCTCTCCGGAAGAGCATCCGGCACTCAGAATACGCACCGGGCCGCTGCGCTGTTGCAACAGACGCGGGATCCATTTATCGCAGATTAAATCCAGCGTATCGCTTTCACGGAAAAAATAGGTTTCGTTAATCGTAATCAGCGTGATGAAACTATCAAACTCATTCTGCGAGCTACGCAGTTGTTCATAGTATTCATAGTAATCATTGATTTTTCGCTCGGCCATTCGCCGACCCAGCGCCGTTTTCAGCAATGCTTCCATGGCGTTATCGAAATGCAAACCGACCCGCTCTTTGATCAGGCGCGCATAGTCAGGAAGATTAGGGATCATGGCAATTTACTCTCAACATGCCCGTGGCAAGCCATCGAAAGCAGTACCGCAGCAAGACCATCCAGAGGGATCGTGCGGTGTATTAGTTGCTTGTCGATCGCGTTCTTATTCATACCGAATACCACCGAACTTTCTTCGTCCTGCGCCAGCGTTGTTCCGCCACGGCGGACAATAAGCTCAATGCCGCGGCAGCCATCGCTGCCCATGCCGGTCATAATCAGTCCGACGGCTTTTTCGCGAAACACCTCAGCCACCGACTCCAGCAACAGGTTGCAACTGGGATGGTAAACGTCGCTTTCCTGTCTTGGGATCGCCGCTAAACGCTGGTTGCTTTTGACGATCAGGTGCTGCTCCGGCGGCAATATATACACATACCCCGCTTCCACCCGATCGTCCTCCTGCGCCAGTCGCACCTTCAGATCGGTCACGCTATCCAGCCAATGCACCATATTTTTCGCGAAGCCATCGGCAATATGTTGGGCAATAAGTACCGGGCACGGGAACGTACCGGGTAGATCCTGCAACAGCTTACTGAGCGCCTGCGGCCCGCCCGTCGAACAGGCAATCGCCAGCACAAAGGGCCAGTCCTGTGGCGTTTTTACAACGTCTATCATCGGTCGTGCAGTGGGGATTACCGGTTCGCCTGGATAGCGTAATCCCTTGATATGTCGAATAACTTTCACACCGACCAATAATTCTACTTTACGATGCAAAGCATCCGTTGAGAGTGGTGAATCACTGCTATGGTGCAACACCGCCAACGCACCACGGGAAATGTAGTCATCATCCCATTGATTCTCTGGACAAAATCTCATGACAAGGATCGGGATTGCGCTGGTTGCCATGATCGTTTCCACGATCTCGACGTTATCGACGCTCGAAATATCCAGCGTCAGAATCAGCAGGTCAGGCATCAGCTGTTGCAATAGTCGGATCGCCTGCCTGCGATGGGCTACTTGCCCCACCACCTTAATGTGCGGGTGATCCTCCAGTTGCCTGACCAGCTCATTACGCGATGCGCTGCCCAGGTCGAGGATCAGCACCCGAATGTTGCTGCTATTCATGCATCTGTTTCCGTCAGTGTGAATGAGGACGAAGCCTCTTTCAGCGCTTTCGACAGTTGTGTCATATCCTGACTGACAACCAGAATGTCTTTGATAGATTGCGAGGTATAGTTACTGGCAACAACGATCTCACGCAGCGCCATCACCACCTGATTACTCGCCGTTTTCTGTTGCTGTGTTGATAGCGATATTTGCAGCGCTGCCGTCGAGGTTTGCTCGGCAGTCACAACAATATCGTTCAGGTGTTCGGCGCTGACTTTACAGGCAATTGCGCCCGCTTTAATGCTCTCGCCACCTTTTTCCGCGTTCAGCACCAGACGATTAATCGCGTTTTGGATCTCGCTGATCTTATTTTCAATTTCAACCGTCGATTCCGTCACCGAATCCGCCAGACGACGGATTTCAGCCGCCACAACCGAGAAACGCTTACCGGCTTCCCCGGCGCTGGCAGCTTCGAGCGCTGCGTTAAAGGCGATAAGTTTCGTCTGATCCGCGACGCTGTTAATGATCACCATCACGCGACTGATTTCCGTCGACTTATTACCGAGCATCATGATTTCACGCATGTTTTGCTGATTGTCGGTATCAATATCCGTCATACGCATCAGCAATTGCGACATCGACTCGGAGCCTTTATTGCAGTCCTCGAGCGTCTGGTTGGCAATATCCACAACCGCCCGTGAGTGTTCGGCTATCTGTGTCGATGAGGCAGACAGCTCTTCCATGGTGGAGGTAATTTCAGCTACTGAAGATGAGGTTTCCACGCTGGTTGATGCCTGCCCATCGACCGCTTCGGTAATATGCAAAGATGCCTGATGTACCGAATTTGCATGAGAAACCATACCGCCTACCAACGAGTGCAGACGCTGACGCATCATCTCCACCGCGCTCAGCAGTTCGCCTATCTCATCGTGGTGATCGACCTGAACATCTACCGTTAAGTCACCTTCGGCAATGGTTTGTGCAATCCCCAGGACACGGTTTAATCGCCGCGAGATCAGGAAACGACTGGCCACAGCAATCAGCAGTAAAATGATGGGCAGCAGCAGCGCGGTGAACAGCAGCAGACCGTTACGCACCAGATTGCTGCTCTTGGCGACATCATCAACATAGTTGGTGGTGGCGATTATCCAGTTAATCCCTTCAACGTATTCATAAACGGCAACTTTGGTCTTCGGCAATGCGCCATAACCGCTCACCCAGTTGTAGTAAGTGATGCCATTCTTGTGTTCGAGCATGTCGGCAAACAGCTTAAAACCATTGGCATCGGTAATATTAATTGCCTGCTGGTTGCTCAACGAGGGATGGACCAACATACGACCGGGTTCAAATCCGGCATCCAGCACGTAGGCGTAGCCATCTTTACCAATATGCACATTCAACAAACGCTGAATGATCGGTTGCAAACTCTGTTTGACGTCGAAACCCACCGCGACGGCCCCCACCACCTGACCATATTTGTCAGCAATCGGTTCGTAGTGACTAATAAACTGTTTACCGAACAGTGTGACCACACCGGAAAAGGGTTTATTTTTCAAAAGCAGCGGCAACGCCGGATTATCATGCCCTAGTGCTGTTGCCGTTGCCGTATTGCCTGAACTCGCCAGTAACGTACTGCTGACACGTACAAATTGCTCGCCTTGCAGAATAAACGTACTGGCAAATACGCTGGTTAATTCGGTGAAATGTGAGTTGGTATTCGGGTTGCTCAGCACCGCTTTTAATTCAGTAGAGTCCATATAACGCAGCGGTTTATTGGCAACGTTTTGATAATTATTAATATAAACATTGCTGTAATGTTCCGCATCGCGAGTCACACGCTGAAACTCGTTAGAAATACTGTTGTGGAATATCCGCGTGTTGGTTTTAATCATCTCCAGCGCATTGACCTGCAATTCTCTGGAAAGATAAGACGATAATATAAAAGAGGCGCCAATCAGCAACGTTGCGATACAAACAACCAAAATCATACCGAGCTTCATCGCCACACCGGGATGGATGTTGTGCAGCCAGGACAATAGTCGAGCGCGCGGTCCCTCACTAGTGGTATTCGCCGTTCGATTTTTTACTTTAATAATGTCACTCATGATTTTTATTCTCTACCTGAGAAGAAATTACTCTTTTTTTGGTCATCAGGAGCTAGCGCCCTGTGATTCGAGCGTGAACAGCGGCGTAGGTTTGCCAATGTGATATCCCTGTAACCAGCCCACATTCATTTTTTCCAGACAGGCCTGAATAGTGGCGTTCTCGACAAATTCAGCGACCACCTGCATTTTTTTCATTTCAGCAACGCGGCAAAATGACTCAACGATGTAGTAACTAATTTCACTTTCGGTGATCCGTCGAATAAACGAGCCATCTATTTTCAGGATATCTGCTTCGATGTTCATCAAGCGCGCATGACTGGCAAACCCGGTGCCAAAGTCATCAATTGCCACCCGACATCCCAGCTGACGTATTAAACGTAGCGTTTCCACGGTTTGTTCTTTGTCTGATAACGTATCTGCTTCCGTTATTTCAAAAATAATCCGCTGTGGCTCCACCGCGTAGTCGTGCAGGAGTTGGGTGATCTTCATGACAATATTTGAACGACATACCGTCACCGGTGCCAGGTTAATAGAAAAACAATGCTGCGGGTGGTTACGCATAAATTTGAGGGTATTTTCGATAACCCAGAGATCGATATCCGGTGCCAGCCCCGCATCATGAGCAACCGGCAGGAAACTGTTCGGTGGAATAAATTCACCCCGTTCATTAAGCATACGGATCAATATTTCATGATACGGCGCTTCACCGTGGGTACTAACTATTGGCTGTGCCATCAGGACAAACGCATTGTTATCCAGCGCATTTTGCAGCGCAGTGCGAATTTCTGTTTTATCAACAATGTGGTTGCCAAGGATCCGGCTATGCTGCGCCTCAAGGTTTTCCGGCCTGCCGTTGGTGAGTGATAAACCCGCCACCATGCCCAGTTTCCCCACCAGCTGATAAATGTCATCACTCAGATCGTTAATCAGGCAATAGCCCAAACCACTGCGAAAACCCAATCGATGGTTGTTGTAAAAGAGACGAAAACTGTTGGCGGCCTGATACAGATCGCATAGCCGCTCCCAGGTGCCATTTTCCAGCCGGATGAGCAGATCATAACCCGCGTGGTAATAGACTTTCTCGCTTTTCACCAGATGTCTGCGCAAATGCTCAGCAAGGATCTTCTGGTAGCGGGCGCGGAAATGAAAACCATAGCGACGCGAAAAAAGCTCCAGCTCAGGGATCTGTATCAGACATACGGTCGCGCGTTCAGTGGTAAATAGCTCCGTCTTCAGCGCCCGTAAATTTGCCATGCCTGTCATCGGGTCAGTCAGCCCCAGCAGCAGCGCCTGGTTAAAGCGCTGACGGGTAAATTTTGCCAGTACCCCCATGATCACAATGGTGAGTGAAAAGACAAAGATCAACGTCGAAACCAGCGCCTGATGCAGCATGAAGTTAACATCGCTGGCGATATAGCTGTCGTTATGTTTGCCTAAGATGATTAATACGATCGTCCACACCAGCATTGTGAACAAGTGGCCAATCTTGATTGCTCCCCATAACATCAACGGGAATAACAGGATCAGGCTATAGATAGAGAAAAAAACATCCAAATTATCCGGTGATGTTAAGAAAAACATCAGAAAAAACAGCAAGATGCACCAGGACACAACGCCGTAGACGCCGATATTGCCTTTACACTGTTCGGCAATGGCCCGCAGAAAGGTCAACAGGAAAGACGGTCGACGAATGATGCGGTAAATCTTGTAAAATAAAGGGATCCCCGTCAGGCAACCGTTGATGATCCCCTGAATACGTACCAGCATGCCCAGACTCAACGCCGGAATGTTATCCACATCGGGGCGTTGTCCGTGGGCGACAAACATTGCAAAGAGTTTGCTGAACACCAGATACAGCAGGACGTTGTAGCCACAAAGCCAAACCAGGCGATTAAAGCTAATTTTGATGCGACCAAAGCTAACGCAGCTGCGTCTGCCGGTGAATTTGCGGTACGCTGCATAACTTAAGGTCGACGCGATGATCAGGCACAACGCATCTACCCGTTCATTTTGCGGACCGACCACAAACATGACCGTCAGGAACAGAAGAAATCCCGGCAACACCCGAAAACCAAACAAGACCAATGCGGCAGAAAATACGGCTAGCTTGAGATCGTAAACTGTTAAAATAGTATTATTGAGAACGCTGTAACCGTTAAGATATTGTGCCAGCGGGTAAAAAAGGCCAGGTAAGACAAGTGGCAGGCACCATTCCCGAATGTTTTTTATCGTGTTTGAATTTATTATTGCGTCCAAATCAATTTATCCGCTATGCACTATACCAATAGGACTTTAATCCAGACTCGAATGTCACAAACAAATCCTTTTGGGTCAGCCGATAAACCATAGCAAAATTGTCAACATTGACCGCGCACTGAGAAAATAAAATAAGGTTCTATAATGAAGAGAGCATATTATTCATATCAAATCAGGAAATAAATACCCATTTATAGACAAAAATGGACATCCTGTGGGGATAAAATCACTAAAACGCCTATCCGAAAAACCGCTAATTCATTGATGTTTCGTAAAAAACAAAAAAACCTTTGTCAGTTTCCCAACACCTCCAACCAGTACGTATAAAAAATCTTCTCAAGCATCATGAATGTCAACATTAATATCCTGAAAGGGGCATTCTGAAAATGTATTTTTATGTACACTTTTTCCTATTGACGAAAAGAGCAGCGTTATCTATATTCGCATACCGTTATTTTGTCATTACTCTCCATGGTTCAATGTTAGTTATTTGTTACGTCATTACGTTTCACATCTTTCATCTACTTATTTGCAACAATAATATTCCATCAAGTAATAACAGAAATTAATTTTAGCACCGAATAATCTTTTCAGGAATTAACATAATCCGTGGCAAAGTCTCTGTTTTCCCTTAAAGCAATAAAAGGGTGGCAACATTCAATCACTGGCAAAATAACGCAATTCTTGCTGGCGGGTATCGTTATTGCGTTTAGTGCTGGCGCGTTTACCAACTGGAGCCTGATAGATAACTTTTCTTATCAGCAGTGGGTGCAACGGGCTGAGGCGAATGCACAGATTATGACCTACATCATCCGCAACGTGTATACCACCGTTTCGGTCGAAACCAGCGATGCAGGGCAGATATCCCGCATTGTCTCCGACAGACAGATTGGTGACACCGACTCTATTATGCAAACCGGTTATAACCCGGTTGACGTTCTGGCACTGGCATCAGTACAGACCCATAGCCCCACCTGGTTGTTTCTGTATACGCCGGAGAAAGGGTTTGTTGGCATCAACAACAAGTCAGAAGAGGGTGATGGGATCATCTCTTTCCCCGGCCGTCTGCCGCGCGATGTGCTGGGTAACTACTATGTTGGCTTCGCCCAAATTAATGGCGAAGAGTGCTTTATCAGCGCCGTTCCTATTCTGACGCCTTCAGGTGAGATCCTCGGTAGCCTGATTAGCAGCATTGGAAAAAAAAGCGATCTCTACGCCACCTACGATGCGATGCTGAAAAAAAGCAGTATCATTTTTGTCCTGATTTTGCTGGTAACGCTGGCACTGGTCACGATGTTTATGCGCCGTTTATTCCGTCCGGTTCCGCTGCTGATTAACTCCCTTACCCGCATCGCCCATGAAGAGACAGACTGTATAACGCCCTATCTTGATCAGGACGATGAGATTGGACATCTGGCCGGGGCGATTGAAAAATTGCGCGTCGCCATGAAAGAACGCGGCTATCTGCAACGAATGCATGAAATGTCGCAAAAGATGGAGCATATGGCCCATCATGATTCACTGACCGGATTGCCCAACCGCGTTTCGTTTGGCCAGGCGTTAGATAAACGCGTCAGTGAAATCCATCAGGACGAAAAACCATTTAACCTGCTGTTGATTGACCTCGACAACTTCAAACCAGTAAACGACACCTTTGGTCATAAAGCGGGCGATGAGCTGTTAATCAGCGTTGCCCAGCGCCTGCAGCTCTTGCTGGGACCTAACGATATCACAGCGCGTCTGGGCGGTGATGAATTCGCCATTCTGCAACATGTCAGCGATAACGCCATCAAAGAAGCGAATCGGCTGGCGAAGCGGATTATTCGTGCGCTGAGCACCCCATTTACCTGGAGCACGCATACTTTTTCCATCAGCTGCAGTATCGGTATCACCACCGCGCCGTATCAGGGCAATAATACCTCGACGTTGATGATCAATGCCGACCTTGCCATGTACGCCTCAAAACATCATGGCCGCGGTTGCTTCCATTTCTTCGAAGACGGCATGGTGATGAAGCATACCCACAGCCTGTTTATTAATCAGGAAATCATCGATGGTATTGATAACAAGGAATTCGAGCTTCATTACCAGCCAATCATCAATCTGGAAGATGAAAGCGTGTATGGCTACGAATCGCTGATACGCTGGAATCATCCCACCAAGGGTCTGATTTATCCTGATTATTTTATCAACATCGCCGAGAACTCCGGTCTGATTGTCCGTTTGGGCGAATGGATTATTCGTCAGTCCTGTGAAGCCGCTGCCAAATGGCCGGAACGTATCAGGGTAGCCGTCAATATCTCGGCCTACCAGCTGCACAGTCCGGGGCTGGTTGACGTTATCAAAGATGCGTTACGCATTAGTCAACTTTCAGCCCAGCGCCTTGAAATAGAAATTACCGAATCCGAAAAGCTGGATAAGTCGATTGCCTTACCCGTGCTGCAAGAGATCCGCTCTCTGGGCATTGAAATCGCGATGGATGATTTAGGCACCGGCTACGCGGCACTGGATTATCTGCTGATCTATCCTTTTACCCGCATCAAGATTGCGCGCACGCTGGTCGACAAGCTTCAGCAAGATAATGCCAGTCAGTATTTGATTGTGATGCTGATTCAGTTTGCCCATAAGTACAATATGTCGGTCACCGCTGAAGGAGTAGAAACCGCGCAGCAGCGTGACATTCTGCGCGACATTGAGTGCCAGAATGTGCAGGGATATTTCTTTAGCTATCCGCTGCGCGAGCGTGAAGTGCTTTCCGCATTTGCCAAAGAGGTCATTGAAGAAGGACTGTGCAATGTCTGACTTCTTTCACCCGGTAAAGCGCATGTTGACGGTTTTTGCCCTGTTAATAGCGTTAGCAACGCCATGCTTAGCAGGCTCTCCCCTGCCGATACACACGCTGGAGCAGATCGCCAGCAAGAAAAGCATTACCCTTGGTTATCAGGATGATGCGTTTCCTTTCTCCTGGCAGAATGGCAACGTACCTGCCGGCTATTCCATTGATATTTGCAACAGTATCGTCAGCGCGCTCAAGACAAAACTTCAGCTTAAAAAGCTGAAGGTCGAGTGGATAAAAGCTAACTCGGCATCGCAGTTTGTCCTGATTAAAAATCACATGGCAGACATCATGTGTATCCCGGCCTTTTATTCAAAAAGTCGCCACAGCATTAGCGAGTTCTCGCTGCCGTTTTATTTTTCAAGCACCCGCTTCGTCATGCGTAAAAATGAAAGCAACGACAATCTGGCAGAGCTTTCCGGACATAGCGTACTGGTAAAAAGCGGCACGATATACGTTGAGCAACTGCAAAAAGTGAATGCCGCCAATGACCTGGATATTAATATTCAACTCGATACCAACAACATTACCGCCTTCAATGAACTGAAGAATGGTGAGTATTCTGCACTGATCTCCAGTACGGTTTTACTCAAAGGGATGATCGCGCAAACGCCTAATCCTGATGACTATGAACTTTCCGATATTGCGCTCAGCACCCCGCTACCGGCGGGCTTGTTACTACCGTTACACGATAAAGAATTTAAAGAATTTGTTGATGACACGCTCTCTTCCCTGATGATCAGCAACGAATTTACTGCGCTGTACAAAAAATGGTTTCAGTCACCGATTCCGCCGAAAGCCATTAATTTAAACATTCCCATGTCAGATAACCTGAAAGCATTAACGTCTGCTAAAAAGAAGATCAGTTTTGATTATGAAAAATATAATTAATCGTGAGATGACAAGGGTGAAGCGTACGGCGCAATGGCTGTTTTTACTGGCAGGCCTCGTCATCTCCCCCGCACTGATGGCGCAACAGAACGCTGCGACGCTCGATCATATTCAGAGCAGCAGCGTGCTCAACGTGGGTTATCGCCAGCTGCCGCCATTTTCTTTTACTGACCACAATGGCAAAGTCACGGGTTATACCATCGCGGTATGCAACATGATTGCCGATAAGTTGCGCCAGTATCTGAAGCTCAACAATTTAACCATTCATTATATTCCCGTGAATTTTTCCGAACGTTTCTCCGCATTAAACTCGCGTAAAATAGATATGGACTGTGGCGTAAATACCAATGCGCCGGAGCGGACCTCCAGCGTGTCGTTTTCTGAAAACTATTACACCGCAAAGATGCGCATCATCTCATTACGTAAAAATAATATACAGTCAATTGCCGATCTTAAAGGTCGCACGGTGAGTCTGACCGGAAGCTCAAAAGATTTGCTGGAATTTAATAAAGCAAACAGAGAGCAACACCTTAATATTTCAACGATTACCAGCACCACCATAAAGGGCGCATTTGAGAAGATGGCGCATAATGAATCTGCTGCTTTCTTTGTTGATGATATTCTGGCCTGGCCGCTAATTAATCATAGCGAGCAACCTGAACTGTTCAGCGTCTCTTCTGAGAGCATCGGCAATGAGATGCACTATGCCATTATGATGAGGAAAAACGATCCGCAGTTTGTGACGTTTGTTAACAGTACGCTGAAAGATTTTTTTGCTTCGCCGGCCAACGTGCAATTACGTAAAAAGTGGTTGTCCCCTTGGTCCTGCGAAAAGCTGAAAAACCCGTCTCCGGGCAGTTGTCAGCATAGCCATTGAACATTATCCGCCGCTGCTTACGCCATCGCCTGCTGCGCCTGTGGAAAATCCCCGGGGCGCTGCTGCTATTGCTGTCAGTCCATTCGCTACGCGCGGCCTGGGATTTTGCCAATATTCAACAAAAGTCCGATGCGCTTTATGGCCCGGCTACACCAGAAGCGCAGCAACGAATCCGCGCCTGGCAACAGCTTCTGCTCCAGTTACGTAATGCTGACGAGCAAACGCAATTACGCGCTGTAAATCAATTTTTTAATGAGAAGATCCGCTATACCGAAGACATTGATGTCTGGCATAACGTCGATTACTGGGCAACCCCTATCGAGTCGCTGCGCAAAGGTGAGGCAGATTGTGAAGACTACGCGATCGCCAAATATTTCACCCTCCGCCAGTTGGGCGTATCCGAAGACAAACTTCGCATCACCTATGTTAAAGCCCTGCGTTTAAACCGCGCACACATGGTGCTGACCTGGTACGCCACCCCTGAGGCGATTCCTTTGGTTCTCGACAGTCTGACCAGCACAATTTCTCCTGCGACGCAGCGCATGGATTTATTACCCGTCTACTCCTTTAACAACACCGGCCTTTGGCTCCCCGGCAATCAAAACAATAAACGCGTTGGGGACAGCAAGAGGCTTTCTCGCTGGCAGCAAGTTTTCACCAAAATGCGGGAAGAAGGCTTCCCGATGGATAAATAGGAATCGCCCGTGTCTCTTTTTAAACAGTTACTTCTGGCAATCTCTCTCTTTATGATGATTGTGTTCAGCGGCAATTTTATTGTGACGCTGGAGAGTTCTCGCAATCAGTCCAATAACCAGCTCCTTTCACATGCCCAGGATGCCGCAACGGCGCTAGGCGTTTCGCTAACGCCCAACGTCAACGACCCGGCAATGATCGAGCTGATGGTCAGCTCCATTTTCGATAGTGGTTACTACAAAAAAATCCGCATCGTCGATCTGGCAAACGGCAAAATAATGCTTGAGCGTAGCGCGGTAGCGACAATTCCCAACGTCCCCGCTTGGTTCGTCGATCTGGTGGATGTCACCCCGCAAACTGGTGAAGCAACGATTATGCGCGGTTGGCAGCAGGCTGCTCGCGTGGAAGTGACCAGCGATCCTATCTTTGCCGTGCAGCGTCTGTGGGACAATACCTTAGGTAATCTGCTGTGGATGCTGTCCTGTAGCCTCGCCTGCTTAATCGCCGGCAGTTTGCTGCTACGCAAACTGCTGCGCCCGCTCAATTACATGGCAAAACAATCCGAAGCTATTACCCGTCGCGAGTTTCTGACACTCCACGAGTTACCCAAAACGCCGGAATTACGCCGCGTTGTAGGCGCCATGAATTTAATGGCAGCTAAGCTTAAATCGTTATTTGAAGAACAAGCTATCTACAGCGAACGCTTGCACAATGAAGCTTATCTCGACAGCCAGACCGGGGTTGCCAACCGCCGGGCATTCGATATGCAGCTCCAGGCGCGACTGAGTGATACCGATACGGCACCAGGATATCTGATGCTGGTTCGCGTTCAGGATTTAGGTGGCCTGAATCAGCGCTTTGGCGGACCGCATACTGATAAGCTGTTGCTCAACATCGCCAACCTGCTGAACGCGCACAGAGAAAAGTATGCCCCTCTCGACAGCACGCTCGCCCGCATTCGTGGCGGTGAGTTCGCCCTACTCTGCCCTGGCGTCACACATGGTGAGATGTTGGATTTATGCAATTCGCTGTGCCAAAAACTCACGGCCTTTTACGCCACCGGAATGTCAGACCAACAGCCGGTTGCCTATACCAGCATGGTGCCATTCAGCGCCGGAGAAAATGCTCAGTCATTGCTGATCCAGGCCGATCGCCTGCTGGTTGAAGCGGAAACACACACCAACCATCAGGTCGTTCCAACCACTGAAATACCTGCGGCTACAGAAGATCAGCATTTGTGGTTTGTTCGTCTGGAGCATGCGCTGGCAAATCAACAGTTTCAGTTGGTTTATCAGCCGGTGGTCGATTGCCGCCAGCCGGACAAAATCCTGCATTACAAGGTGCTGTCGCGCATTATTGATGAGCAGGGTAACGCCATTACCGCGGGGCGGTTCTTGCCGTGGATCCACCGCTTTGGCTGGAGTCATCGACTCGATAAAGTCATGTTGAAGCTCACATTGAACCAGTTGAAAACCGCGCCGGGAAAACTAGCGTTGAGTATTTCTGGCAGTTCTGTCGCCAGCGCTACCGCCATTGCAGACCTGCTCAATCCGTTACGGTACTCACCGAAATTAGCCAGCAAGCTGATTCTGGAACTGGATGAAAATCAGTTACCAGGCCCCCATCAGATGGCGGCATTTGTTAAAGCCGTAGGTCAGCATCGCTGCGCGCTGGGACTGCAACACTTCGGTAGCCGTTTCGATATGATCGGTCATCTGTCGCAATGGGGTCTTGCCTATCTGAAAATCGACAGCAGCTATATCCGCAAAATTGATGAGGAAAATGATAAGCGTTTGTTTATTGAAGTATTGTGCAGTGCCACGCGCAGTATTGATTTGCCGCTCATTGCCGAACGTGTTGAAACGGAAGGTGAGCTTATGGTGCTGCAAGAATTAGGGATTGATGGAGCAATGGGGCAATTATTAGGTGAGCCCGCGCCATTGTGATAAAACTGGCGTCTTGATACGCCTTTGTATAGCCGGATGGCGCTGCGCTTATCCGGCCTACAAACTGCCTGCATCAGCTAAAATATACGTTCATCGTTACCAAGCAGTTGTTCTAACCCGCCAAGTTCCTGGCGCGCGTTCGCGCGATTCATTAATTTAACCTGCGCCATCGGTGGAAGATCGGTAATGGCAATCACGCCTTTACGGATCAACAGGTAAATCAAATCGTCGAGTACGCGAACCATCTCCAGGTCGCTTTTTTGCAGCATCGCTAAAGCCTGCTGGTTGTCATTTTCAGGACTTTTTGCCACGCCTTCTGCCTGCACGTTTGCAGCAGATGAATCAGAATTCATATCAGTGCCTTTTCATTTTGCATGATGCTGCTGCCCTGTTTACACAGGACAGCAGGCAATCGTTAGTGAGTGTGGTTTTGATCGGGTTTAGCAATCAGGTGATCCAACGAGTAGCTCGGAGAATGCAGATCGCCGCTTGCCGGAGTCGACAACGCGGTATCAATTCCATGCGCCACCTTCGCCGGACTGGCGATCAGGTGATGATCGCCGCCGCTTTGAATATACTTCGCAATATCCACACCTTCATGCAGTTCACGGGCCAGATCGCTGAGATCGACTTTTTCGAGCACCCCCTTCGCTTTATCATCGGCGCTGAGCACCGCTGTCGCCTGGCCGTGTCCGGTCGCTGCTGGTGCGTAAGACAGAGATAATGCGTTGTCATCGAACAGGTTGTGCAGCGCATGTTGCATCGCAGCATGATTCCCTTTATCCACCGAATGTCCTTTCACTGGCACGGGATCGTCCATCGTCACGTTCAGCGTTTGCGTGTAGGGTGTGGTATTTCCATGGTCATCATGCGCCTCGACCAATACGTTCACGCGGTTATGACCGGCACGGAATGCGGAAGTCTCAACCTCAATATCATAGGTCAGCCCATTATTGCCCTGATGTAGAATGGCATCGTACTGATGGCCATTTACCAGCGCTTTAATATGACCGCCGTCCTGTACATCACCGCTCACGCTGCCGGTAATATGCGTGACGGCATCCTGTGATTCGGCACGTGAAATATGGTTGTCCCCGGTAACCTTATCGACGATAAGCGTGGCGTCTGCCTGTTGATCAACAGAATAGCTGTGGGAAGTTGTCTTTGAATACGGGTTGCCCGGCGCATCATGACCTTTAACCTCAACCGAAAACGTGGTGTTCACTTCCATGACATGGCTGTCCACATCAACGTGCCAGACCCGATCGCCATTGCTCAGCGTATCTACCGAACCGGTAAAATCCTGACCGCCAATTTTTAATTTGATCGAATCCCAGACATCAACATCACCGCCAAGATGCCCGGTGACCCTCACCGTCGCGCCCTGGAGTTCCTGATGATTCAAAACGTTATCCGCGGTGACGTTATCAATATCCATCGTTCCCGCAGCGGTTCTGTCGATGGTAATAGTCTTATCGGTATTGACCTTATCACGGTTACCGGCATCGTCATGGGCGATAACATGAGCGAGGATCTTTTGATCGTGAATCAGGTCAGTCGTACTGGCGTCTACGCTAAAGACCTTTTGACCGCCGCTATTTTTCACATCAGCAACCAGGTCTTTACCGTTAACGGTGATGGTCACCTGATCGCCAACATCCACGTCCCCGGTCACATAGCCGCTGATGGTGGTTTTCGCATGCTGAGTTTCCTCATTATTCAGCACATCATCGATGGACACCTTATCCAACACGATGCTGGCATCCACCTGCGTGTCGATAGTGACCGTTTTGTCGTTGACGGCATGCATTGGATTCAACGCCGCATCGTGCCCATGCACGCTGACATGAATAGTCGGATCGTTCTGCAGCCCGACCGTACTCACCATCGCTTTGTAACCCAATTGCCCGTTCATATGCGGCAGTTCAATGACTCGCGTATGAACCGTGACACCATCGACGAGAATGTCGACTTTATCACCGAGATGCACATCGCCATCGACCTGACCGCTGACTTCAACGGTTCCTGCTTTTACCTCATCGGCATTGATAACATCGTCACCACCAACGGTATTGATGGTCACACTGCCCGTTGTCGTCGTATCAATTGAATAATTCTGCGTGAAGCTGGCGGACTGCACATTCTTATGCTCGTCATAACCCATTACTTTCGCCACAATGGCATGATCCGCCAGCAGGTCTTTGGTGTAGATATCAACAGTGTAATGATGGCTCTGGTCCACCGTGGCCGCATATTCATTACCGTTAACCGTCAGGGTCACCTTATCACCCGGATGCACATCTCCCGATACTGAACCCGTTACGGCTATCTTAGGTTGCAGCGATTCCTGCGCATTCAGCACGTTGTCCTGCGCGATCTTATCGATAGTGACTCCGGCATCGGCACTCAGATCGACTACAACATGGCTGCTGGCAGAGGCACTCCCCAGGTTGCCATGATCGTCCGTCGCCGTTACCGTCGCCTTAATATCCGGGTTATTGTGCAGGTCATTGACGCTGACATCTTTCGACCAGACCCATTGACCATGTTGCAGATGAACAACGGCTGTCAACGTATTACCGTTAACCTGCAGGTTCACCACGCTACCGTCATGGATACCTTCACCGCTGACCGTACCGCTAACGGTTACTTTACCAGCCAGGGCTTCTTTGCCATTAATCACATCATCCCCGGCAATCTTATCCATCGTGACCTGCAGCGGATTTTCCGTATCTACGGTGATGTTTTTGTGCGCTGAGTCTGTTGCTGTCCCCGCTGCATTTTTCACTGTGACGGAGACATCGAACGACGGATGCGCCTGAAGCGCTGTGGTCGGGACATCAACCTCATATGCCAGTTGTCCCGGCATAGTCGGGATAGCCTTTACGTGCCCGGTGTATGAAACATTGTTAATAGTCACAATAACATCATCACCAATATGAACATCGCCAGTCACAAAGCCACGGATTGGCGTTGTCGATTTCAGCGCTTCGTCATGATTGAGAACGTCATCGCCCGCCACCTTATCAACGGTAAGGTGTACGGTCGGTTGGTGAGGTTGTGTTGTTCCTGTACCCGTTGAAGGAGGCGTTACCACTGGCGGGGTAGTGAAACCATAAGGGGTATTACCGCTCACTGCCGTATTGTGTAACCAGGGCAAATCGATAAATTTATGCTCTGTCGCCGTGGCTGTATTACCATGATTGTCATGGGTGGTGATGGAAACCACAATATTGCCATCATCGGCAAGATCACCTGTACCTATGTTGGCCTGATAACCGAGAGTGCCATCCGCCAGGGTCACTACATGGGTGGTATAGACAATTCCTTGACCAACCGTAATGGTTATCGTATCTCCCTTAATGGCATCGGGATCAACATGTCCGGATACAGAGATAAAGTCAGGTCTGTGGCCAGCAGACAGATCATTCGCGACCGTCTGACCCGGCGGCAGACCATTAGAGGCCGTATCAATGGTGATCCCTGCGTCAGCAACGGTATCAACCTGCACCGGCATATCATCGTACCCACGCGCGATGTTACCTGCATCGTCTTTAGCCGTTACTTCAGCATGAATATTCGGATCCATGAGCAGATCTAAGGTCGAAACCTTAGTACTGAATACATGCTGACCGTTTTGATTTTCCACCCGCGCAAAATAGGTCTGATGGTTGATGGTCAGTTCAACCATATCGCCAATTTTAACATCCCCGCCCACCGTCCCGGTGACGGTGGTTTCTGGATTCAGGGCTTCATCGTGGTTGATCACCGCATCGCCATCATGGGTAACGATTGGGTCGATATGCACTGTTGCGTCAACTTGATCGTCAATGACTACGGTACTACGTGCATCCGCCGTGGCGTTATTCCCCGCCCCATCGGTGGTGGTAATAGTCGCAGTAATATGTGGATCGCTTTGCAGCCACTGGGTATCAACATTAATGGAGTAGCCCAGAGTGCCAAGATTTGGCAGGTGCGTCACTGTGGCATCAACCATATGGCCACCGATATTCAGGTGCACCACATCATTAATTTTCGAGTCACCGCCGACTGTACCGCTAATGGTCGTTAGAGACTTGCCCAGTTCAACGGCGTTCAGTACATCATCCCCTGTTACGGGATCAATTGTAATTTCGGCCTCAGCTTTACTGTCCAGATTAACATCATGGTGCGCCACAATATGGGCATGGTTCTGCGCCGCATCCGTCACATCCATTGAGACTTCAATATGCGGACTGGCAACCAGGTCGGTCGTTGAAACCGGAAGGTGGAAGCCCATCTGCTGATTGCCACGATCTTCCACCACCCCGGCATAGTTATGGCCATTGATGGTCATGGTAAACGGATCGCCAGGATGGACCTCACCGCTCACCGTACCGCTCACTATCGTATAGCCATGCATTTGCTCTGCAAGGTTCAGCGTATTATCCGGCGTCACGGAATCAATGGTTATCTGAGCATCCACACGGGTATCGATAATAACGGTGGTTTCTGCATTAGCCGTGGCCGGGTTGCCCGCACCATCGGTGGTGCTCACCGTCGCGGTTAAATGCGGATCGGAGATAAGGTCGGCAGTACTGACTTTAATGCTATAGCCGAGAACCCCGCCCCCCACATCGTGCACTTTTCCCGTCAGGACGTGACCATTAACGGTGAGATAAACAACGTCATTAACGTGAACATCCCCCCCCACTCTCCCGGTTATCAAGGTGAATGGCTGTTTTGATTCATCGCCATTAATCATATTGTCATCGGTGACGGGATCGATCGTCAGTATTGCCTTAGCATGTAAATCAACTACCAGGTCGTGCGTTATCTCCGCTTTATGGAAATTTTGCACATTATCTTCGCCGACTACGCGGGCAACGATATGCGGGTCTTTAACCAAATCGCGGCTCAGAACGTCCAGCTTATATCCCAGCGCATTGTTATGTTCCGGGAGTCGCTGAACGGTTGTATCGTAAGTATGTCCGTTGACAATAACCTGAACTTTAGTCCCGACATGCACATCGCCCGAAACCGTCCCCATCACCTCAGTGAGGTGTTTCGCGGCTTCTGCGCCGTTCAGCTTGTCATCGCCCGCCACCGTATCAACGGTGATTTTAGCATCGGCATGGTTATCAATATGCACAACACTGGTTGCGGTAGTAATGACCTCATTTTCCACCGCATCGTGAGAGATAACCGTGACGCTCACGGTCACATCTTTATCCTGATCGGTTTTATTATCGCTGAACACCGTTGAGTTGACCGGGACCTGATAGCCTAATTGACCGCCGCCAAGATCAATCACCTTGCCGTTAAACGTCTGGTGATTGATTTCTACGATCACCGCATCGCCAACCTGCGCGTCCCCGCCCACCTTACCGCTGATGAGCTGCATCGGTGTATCCAGCTCAAGATGGTTAAGTTTGCCGTCAACAGTGACGCTATCAATATCGACGGTACTTTGTGCCTGCGTATCCAGCGTAACGGTTCGATGCTCCACCGCAACCGCCTGATTGCCCACAGCGTCGTGACTGACCAGCGTCACCATCACGTCGTTGCTGCCTTCTTGCAACACACCTGTTGGAACAAACACTTCGTAGCGCAGAACGCCGTGATCGTTAACCACCGTGCCGCTAAAGTCCTGTGTTTGCCCCTGTACGTGGACGGTAACCACATCGCCCGCTTTGGCATCGAGGCCTTTCGCGATACCACTAATCAGCGTCGGCATGCGGTTTTCAATCGCGTTCACCACATCATCCGACGCGACGATATTCGTCGTCACCGCGTTTTTGGCAAAGTTATCGATATGAACTTTATGGCTATCGGTAGCGATGGCAAGGTTACCCGCCGCGTCATGAGAGGTGACCGTGACGTGTACATCGACATCGGTCAACACATGGTCGCTGTTGTTCGCAAACGACGATGAGTCCACATCAATGCTGTAACCCAGATGCCCGTGACCAAGGTCAATGACCTTGCTATCGTACTGATGACCATTAACCACCAGTTGTATTGGATCGCCGACTTTCGCATCTTCCCCACCGACGATGCCGGTAATACGCTGTGTTGTCGCGGACAGTTCCTGGTAATTGAGGACATTGTCCGTAGCGATATTATCCAGCGAGATAGTGTTATGCGCATGAGTATCAAGGGTGACAATACGGTGCGACTCACTGGTTACTTCATTGCCCAGTGCGTCATGGCTGACCAGTGTCGCTACCACTGCGTTCTTACCTTCATGCAGGGTTCCATGCGGCAGAACCACTTCATAACGTAGCTGGCCGTTTTCGTTGACCACCTTGCCGTTAAAGTCTTGCCCATGAAGGCTTATTTTCACCGCATCGCCCACTTTGGCATCGCCGCCAGCGACGATGCTGATTATGGTAGGCATCCGATTTTCAATGGCGTTGACCACATTGTCCGTGGCCACTGCATCAATTTTAAGCGTGTTTTCCGCGTAGTTATCGATATGGACTTTATGGGAATCCGTCGCGATCGCCAGGTTTCCCGCTGCGTCATGAGATGTGACCATCGCGGTAATTTTCACATTCGTCAGCACATGACCGCTGTTATCAGCAAATGCAGAAGAATCCACATCGATGCTATAACCCAGCTTACCGCGGCCAAAATCAATCACCTTACCGCTGTACTGATGGCCATTTATCTCCAGTAAGACCGGATCGTTTACCTTTGCATCCTCACCGCCAACGAAACCGGTAATCGTCTGTTTAGCCGCCGACAGCTCAGTAAAGTTCAGGGTGTTATCGGCGGTGACATCATGAATATTGACGGTGTTATGCGCTTTGGTGTCCAGTACCACGGTTCGGTGCGCGAGCGCGGTCACTTCGTTGCCCGCCACATCGTGGCTGACCAGCGAGACCACCACCTCATTTTTGCCTTCCAACAAGGCCGTTTTCGGCAGCGCCACTTCATAGCGCAACTGGCCGTTATCATTAACGACCGTTCCGGTATAGTTTTGCCCATGCATGCTAACAGTGACCACATCGCCGGCTCTGGCATCACCGCCAGCCGCACCGCTAATCAGCGTTACCATACGGTTTTCAATGGCGTTGACTACATCATCCGTCGCTACCGCATCAATGCTGACCTGGTTGATAGCGAAGTTATCAATGTGCACGCTGTGAGTGCCGGTGGCGATCGCCAGGTTACCCGCCGCATCGTGAGAGGTGACCGTTACCTTCACTTCCACATTACCGTCAATCGGTACGCTGTTGTTGGCAAAGTCAGAAGTATCTACCGTGATGCGGTAGCCGAGGGTGTTTTTCCCGGTATCAATCACCTGGCCGTGATACTGATGGCCGTTGATCTCCACCAGTACCGGGTCGCCCGCTTTCGCATCTTCCCCGCGAACGTTCCCGGTAATTGTCTGCTTCGCCGCTGACAGCTCAGTAAAGTTCAGGGTGTTATCGCCAGTGACATCATGAATACTGACGGTGTTATGCGCCTTGGTGTCCAGCACCACGGTACGGTGCGCGAGCGCGGTCACTTCGTTGCCCGCCACATCGTGGCTGACCAGCGTCACCAGCACATCATTTTTACCTTCCTTCAGCGTGCCGACCGGCACCGCCACTTCGTAGCGCAGCTCGCCGTTTTCATCGACCACCGTGCCGGTAAAACGCTGCCCCTGCACGCTGACGGTAACCACATCCCCCGCGCTGGCATCGCCGCCTGCCACGCCGTTTATCAGCGTGGTCATGCGGTTTTCAATGGCGTTGACCACATTGTCGTTCGCCACGGTATCGATATGTACCGTGTTTTCCGCGAAATTGTCGACATGCACGCTGTGGGTGTCGGTGGCAATCGCCAGGTTGCCCGCCGCATCGTGAGAGGTGACCGTTACCTTCACGTCCATATAACCATCGATTTTTGCAGCGTTGTTGGTAAAATCGACAGCGTTCACCGCAATACGATAGCCCAGCGTGCTATTGCCGAGATCGATGATCTGACCGTTGTACTGGTGACCGTTGATCTCTACCAGTACTGGGTCGCCAGCTTTCGCGTCTTCCCCGCTGACGGTACCGGAAATCACCTGATTGCGCATATACAGCTCTACACGGTTCAGGGTGTTATCGTCGGTCACATTGTCGATAGTCAGCACGTTATGCGCCTGGGTATCCAGCACCACGGTGCGGTGCGTCACGGCAGTGGCTTCATTGCCTACCGCGTCATGGCTGACCAGCGTCATCTGCACATCGTTGGCCCCCTCTTTGAGGGTTGCGGAAGGCACAACGATTTCATAGCGTAGCTGGCCATGATCGTCGAAAACCGTGCCGTGAAACGCTTTGCCCTGAATGGTCAACGTAACCGGATCACCCGCTTTCGCATCACCGCTGGCAATGCCAGAAATAATGGTCGGCATACGAGACTCATTAGCGTTGACGACATCATCATTCGCCACCGTTTCAATGGTCACGGCATTTTGCGCATACAGGTCGTTATCGACATGATGATCCGTGGAAACAATGGTGGTATTTCCTGCGTCGTCAGTAGAGGTTAACGTGGCGTGGATGTTCGGGTCATGCAGTAACCCTTGGGTCAGTACCGGGATGGTATAAGTCAGAGTCCCATTTCCGGGGTCGGTAACAACACCGGTATATTCTTTACCATCAACCAATAAAGTAACGATATCGCCAGGTTTAGTGTCGCCGCCGACCGACCCGTGGATCAGGGTTTGCGGCTGACGTGACTCTTCGTAGTTAATGAGGTTATCCGGCGTGACATTATCAACGGTAATGTCGATGTGTGGTCCGGTAATATCAATCAGCGCATGATCAAAACTTTCTGCCGTTCGTCCCGTCACATCGGTCGCGATTGCCACCACTGTTACATTTCCCGGAACCAGTCCCCCCAGATCGGTATCAATATTCCAGTGCCCGTTGCTCACCGGAACAGTAACGGTAAATGTGTTTTTTTGGCTATCGGTGAAGGTGAGTGTGATGTGATTTTGATTACTGGTGCCGCTTAAATGGGTCTGGTGGAATTCGCTTTTGTTAATGAAACCGTCGTTGCCGGCAAACTCGGTAATTTGTACCTCAGGCGGGAAAACACTCGCGGAACCTGCATCAATTCCCCCAATTGGCAAGTTGATATCCCAGTTCGGGCTTCCCAGACTTTTGGTGTTAAAACCTGCTGTCGGATCAACCACCTGCCCGGTCAGTTCAAGCTGAACCAGAGTGTGCCCCCCACCGCCGCCTTCTAAGGTTACCGGTGCTTCATTACCCGCCGCGGTGGCTTCCAGCACCTGCGTCGGGTCAGCGCCATCGGCAATGGCCTTTTGTGCGGCGGCAATATCCTGAGCACTACTTTCCGGATGATGGCTAACCTGTAGCCCATGCTCACCCCAATGGCTATTACGGCCTATATCCAGCGTTTTTCCGTCTGGTAAAGAGATACTTACCGCGCCGCTGGCACCGGTCACAATTTCTTCACCGCTATATACCCTGTCGCCTTCATGAACCAGTCGTTGTGCACCATTGGCATCAACTACGTAAACCTGTCCAATAATTGCTTTGATCACACCGAGTAATTTGCTCACCGTAACCTCACTTAATTACCATCATTATTTTTATAAACTCGTTAATATATTAACGAACAAATATCACATTCAATTAATGTAAACATTAATATCTCAATGTAGAAAAAAACACATTTTATAGAATGCAATTACATGAGACTTGACTGGCAAATGAATATAATAAAAAATAACCAAAAAAAAACACGATGTGACAAAACATGTCGCTGAATAGCTGATTACAGGCTTCAATTAAGATAATTCACATTTGTTAATTAATATAACGTGTTTGTAAAAATGGATGATAGCGATGACAACTGGATGTCATAACCGTGAGATATAGGGCATTCATGTCATGAAGAAGCTTTTAGTTTTTCTGCTTTCATGTTTTTCAATAAATGCAGTAAATGCAGAAGACTTACAAAATACAGTTAAAGATGCATTAGCCAATCATCCTGAAGTTAATGCTGCAATTAATAGCCGTTTTTCCTCAGAGCAAGATCTGCGGGCCGCACAAGGTGGTTATTTACCATCACTAAATTTAAACGCAGAGGCCGGGCGCAAAAATGTTGATGATGCAACTACCCGCGCGACTGGTCGCAATAACGGCCTGACTCAGTCCCCTAACGAGGCGACTATCAGCCTTGAGCAAAATGTGTTTAACGGCTTTGCGACCAACAGCGAAGTGGCACGACAAAAAGCGACCGTAGACTCACGCGCTTACAGCGTGATGAACACCAGCGAAAGCACCGCTTATGCGGTGATTCAGGCCTATTTCGACGTGCTGCAACGCGAAGAGTTTGTGCGCCTTGCTGAAGACGATCTGGCGAACCACGAACGCATTTACGACCAGATAAAACTGCGTACCGATCAGGGCGTTGGGCGCTCCGGGGACTTTATGCAGGCCGAAGCGCGTCTGGCACAGGCGCGTAACAACCTGTTGACCGAGCAGACTAACCTTGAAGACGCGAAAACTACCTTTGTCAGCGTGACGGGCATGGATCCGCAGGGTTTAAGCCAGCCAGAGAGCATTGACTCTCAGCTGCCAACCTCGCTGGAAGATGCCAAAAGTCGGATGGAAAAAAATAATCCATTACTGAAGTCTGCCAATGCGGATATCGAAGCTGCGCACCAGCAGTATGAAGCGTCGAAATCAACCTTCTATCCACGTGTGGACGTTGAGCTTTCACGCGGAATTAGCAACAACACCGATACCACCCGCGCACACACCGAAGAGTGGGAAGCGATGGTCAAACTGCATTACAACCTGTACCAGGGCGGCAGCGACAAAGCCAACATGAACTCCCGTGCTTATCTGCACAAGCAGGCTCAGGATGTACGTAATAACACGCTGCGCCAGCTGAATCAGGAGCTGCGCCTGGCCTGGACCGCACTGCAAAACGCACGCGCTCAGCTTCCTTCGGCGGAAGAATACGCCGACCGCAGCGTCAAAGTGCGCACGGCTTATCAGGATCAATTTAGTCTTGGCGAGCGTACGCTGCTGGATTTACTCGATAGTGAAAATGAAGTGTTCTCCTCTAAACGCCGTCTTGTTGAATTACGTTATCTGGCCATGACCAGCGGCTATCGTATTAGCGAACGCACCGGTGAATTAATGAATTGAATCGCCACGGATAATCTAGACACTTCCGAGCCGTTGATAATACAGGTTTTCATATTCAGCCGGTGGCATCTGATCA
>NZ_JAOWHW010000138.1:0-7083 GCF_030332425.1 Citrobacter sp. Cpo142 | reverse complement strand
CCGTTGAACAGATGCCATTTATCGTCAACGTCAGCATCAGGGGCCATAAACGCGCCGCCATTGCTGAGCGTGTAAAAGGACCAGATACCACTGTTGTACTCGTCACAGAAGCGGTCCATCCAGGCGAAAATGCGGGGTTCCAGCGTTATCCATTGTGGGATAGAGCCAAAGTACTGCGGCCAGAAGCAGATACGCTGTTCGTCGGGTATCTGCGTTACGGTCAGTTCAAATTCGGATTCGTTAGCAGCAGATGCGAGGTTGTTTTTTGTCGCTGTTGTCATGGGTATGTCTCCGTCAATAAAAAAACGCCAGCGGCGACGGCTGGCGTATGCGGTAATAATGAGTGTTCGGGAAGATTAAATGTTGCTGGTAAATCATGCGGAGCCAGCAGATGGATACGTCCGTACAGATGCCTGGCTTGCGGGTATAGCGGTTAAGACCTTCACCGGCATCCGGTTCAAAGTTCCATGCCTGCCCTAGTCGTCTTCAATGTTAACGCCGGTGATACTGGCAGGAACTAATGGCCCTGCTGCGCAATCAGCCGATACCCACTACGGTAGGTCATAAAGCGATTAGTGAAACGACTTCAAACCTTCAGAATTATTCATTACTCCCCCCCTGAAAAATAATAAAAAAGCGGCAGAATCGTGAGATTCTGCCGTTAGTTGTGTATGTTCAGAGGAATGATATATATCTGAATATTTTTATAATGCTGATAGGCCGTTTTGTGCCAAAAGCAGAAGCTGGTAATTCGTGTCTAATATACTTCACTTAACGTATATCCCAGCTCTGGTACAGAATATGCAAATTAAATACCCAAGAAGTGGCAGGCTGATTAACAAAGAACTCCTTCGATTATAGGATGATTTGTATCGGCACTCATCACACCATGTGCTCGATTCACGCCGCATAGTCAGTTGAATTTTGCTACTCTGTAAGAGGTGGTAAGCATTATCCAATACGGATTTAAATCAATGGAATAAATGATTATGAGTGAAAATGAAACAATCCCAAAGAAGTGTCACAGCCAGATTAACAAAGCTGTATTCTTTACATCTGCTTTGTTAATTTTTCTTCTTGTCGCTTTTGCCGCTGCATTCCCGGATGTTGCTGACAAAAATTTCAAACTACTTCAGCAACAAATCTTCACGAATGCAAGCTGGTTCTACATCCTTGCTGTGGCCCTGATTTTATTGAGTGTCACGTTTCTGGGACTCTCACGCTACGGTGATATCAAGCTGGGTCCGGACCATGCGCAACCTGATTTCAGCTATCACTCCTGGTTTGCGATGCTTTTTTCGGCAGGGATGGGGATCGGCCTGATGTTCTTTGGCGTTGCTGAACCGGTGATGCATTATCTCTCACCTCCCGTTGGCGCCCCAGAGACTGTTGCGGCAGCGAAGGAAGCAATGCGGCTGACCTTCTTCCACTGGGGTCTGCATGCCTGGGCAATCTATGCCATTGTAGCGCTGATTCTGGCCTTTTTCAGTTACCGCCACGGTCTACCTTTAACGCTGCGTTCTGCACTCTATCCCATTATTGGCGATCGCATATACGGACCTATAGGCCATGCGGTTGATATTTTTGCCGTTATAGGTACGGTCTTTGGCGTTGCAACATCGCTGGGTTACGGTGTTTTGCAGGTGAATGCCGGTTTGAACCACCTATTCGGGGTGCCCATTAATGAAACGGTGCAGGTCATTCTGATCGTGGCCATCACGGGGTTAGCGACGATTTCTGTGGTGACCGGCCTAGACAAGGGAATACGTATCCTGTCTGAGCTCAATTTGGGCCTCGCGTTGTTGCTCCTGGCGCTGGTCCTGTGTCTGGGGCCAACTGTGCTTCTGCTGAAGTCATTTGTGGAAAATACCGGCGGTTATCTTTCGGAACTGGTGAGTAAAACGTTCAATCTTTACGCATATGAACCTAAGTCGAGCAACTGGCTGGGGGGCTGGACATTACTGTACTGGGGATGGTGGCTTTCATGGTCGCCATTTGTGGGGATGTTTATCGCACGGGTCTCACGCGGCCGAACCATTCGCGAATTTGTCACCGGCGTGCTGTTTGTTCCGGCCGGCTTTACGCTCATGTGGATGACGGTGTTTGGTAACAGCGCAATCTATCTCATTATGAACCAGGGGGCGACCGATCTCGCCAATACCGTCCAACAGGATGTCTCGCTGGCCTTGTTCAATTTCCTGGAGCATTTCCCGTTCTCCTCCGTGCTGTCATTTATTGCAATGGCTATGGTCATCGTCTTCTTTGTCACATCTGCTGACTCGGGGGCAATGGTTGTAGATACTCTGGCATCAGGTGGGGTGGCAAACACACCCGTCTGGCAGCGAATCTTCTGGGCATCGCTCATGGGAGTTGTTGCAATTGCGCTTCTCCTTGCGGGAGGGCTGAGCGCGCTGCAAACGGTGACAATAGCAAGTGCATTACCCTTCTCCGTGATCTTGCTGATATCCATATACGGGCTGTTAAAAGCCCTGCGTCGAGATTTGACTAAGCGTGAAAGCCTGAGCATGGCGACTATTGCTCCTACGGCTGCACGTAACCCAATTCCCTGGCAGAGAAGGTTACGCAATATCGCGTATCTGCCGAAACGATCTCTTGTGAAACGTTTTATGGACGACATTATCCAGCCTGCCATGACGCTGGTTCAGGAAGAACTGAACAAGCAGGGGACGATAAGCCACATTAGTGACGCAGCCGACGATCGTATTCGTCTTGAAGTGGATTTGGGCAACGAGCTGAATTTTATATATGAAGTGAGGCTTCGCGGGTATAGCTCACCCACCTTCGCGCTCGCCGCAATGGATAATGATGAGCAGCAGACTGACCAACATCGATATTATCGCGCTGAGGTTTATCTCAAAGAAGGCGGTCAAAATTATGATGTGATGGGCTGGAATCAGGAACAGTTGATTAATGACATACTGGACCAGTACGAAAAACACCTGCACTTCCTGCACCTGGTTCGTTGATAGCAAAATGCCGTCCTAGGGGGCGGCAATTATTTATCCCGACCGCAATACGAGGGAATGCAGAATGATTTCACGCTGGCAATGGATTCTGAAGCAAACATTTAAGAAACTCTGGTTCAGAGCTACGTTATTCGCAATTGTCGCGATAATAACGGCTCTTTTATCTATTCTTTTTAAATCAATGATTCCTGAGTCGGTTTCAGTGAAGGTTGGTGCGGAAGCAGTTGATAACATTCTGAACATACTGGCATCGAGTATGCTGGCAGTGACCACATTTTCGCTGAGTATCATGGTCACAGCCTACGGTTCAGCCACTACTAATGTTACTCCCAGAGCAACGCGTTTAGTTGTGGAAGACGTAACCACACAAAATGTACTGGCCACCTTCATTGGTTCCTTTCTCTTCAGTCTGGTAGGAATTATTGCCCTCAATATGGGAGCCTACGGAGAAAGGGGAAGAGTCATTTTATTCATTGTCACACTCGTTGTCATTGCCCTCATCCTCATCACATTGCTTCGTTGGATACAGCATTTGACCTCTCTGGGGAGGGTCGGTGAGACAACAGCAAAAGTAGAACAGGCTGCCATCGAAACATTTATTGCGAGAGCCAGAAATCCCTGTCTCGGCGGATATCCATGGCTTGAGAGCTATGAACAGCCGAAAGGAACGGTTGCAGTTTATCCGAAGAAGATTGGCTATGTTGAATATATTGATATGGAGAAACTCAGCAAGCTGCTGGCCAATGATCCTCGTCATGTATACCTTGTGGCGCAACCAGGCAGTTTCATTCATCCGTCCATGCCAGCTTTGTACCTGAGTCAGGGCCAGGAGTCATCAATCTGCGCCGATTTACTTGAGACGATCATTGTCTCGGATGTGCGTTCATTTGCTCAGGATCCCCGATTTTGTCTTAGCGTCATGGCCGAAATAGCCTGCAGAGCCCTTTCACCCGCAGTGAACGATCCTGGAACCGCAATCGATGTCATTGGCAGAGGTGTTCGTATACTTTCTGCTTACGCGCAGAATAAGTCTCATGAAATTGAAGTGACCTATCCTTCAGTACACGTTGCGCCACTTCAGAACAACGATCTCCTGGAAGACTTTTTCTCACCTGTCGCACGCGATGGTGCCAGTATGAGAGAGATTCAGATAAGAGTGCTCAAAGGGCTATCTATGCTGAGTACGGGTTGGCCTGAGATGTTTGCTGATGCCGCGCACACTCTGGCAATTGAAACATTAGAGCATGCAAATCGCGCTGACCATATAGACTCCGATAGAGAATTCATAAAATCAATTTATTTTGATTTGTTTTTTGATGAAAACGCTAATAAGCAATCATAGTTGTGGAGCAAGCGATTTGGTTGCTAGCGAGACAAGAACAAAGCGTCTGCATGAGAATGGGCGTCTGCTTTGTATTAGAAGAGAACATACTGAGTCTTCATCACTTTTGCAGCAGGCTTTATCTCTACGTAAGACATCGCCTACAATCAAATATTTCGGTTTAATACCAGGAGAACACTAAATGTAGAAATTATGTCTACTCAGTTCGGAACAGACTACTGTTTTTTTATTCCGTAGCTGAGACCATCATATTTCCTCCAGCAAAGGAGATAAAAATGGAAAAATTATTTACCCCGTTTCAGACCGGTGATACTGACCTGGTAAACCGCGTCGTTATGGCCCCCATGACCCGCTCACGGGCAATGACTAGTGATACCGCTGATGAACTGACCGCAAAATATTATCAGCTGCGTGAATCCGTATGGGGCAAACCGGAGGTCGTCCGTGACGGGCTCAGGGATCTGGTTCGCCGCACGGGCGCAGATGAAATTATGGTGAACTCATGGCAAGGCACTCGTCTTTGCCGCTCTTCAGAAATAATGCTGAGTATTCTACCGGAAAGGCAAAAGGATCATTTACCAAAGATAATGACGAGAAAGTCATTGACGAAGCGGGGAAGGGGTTAAGTCATCAATCCATATCAAAATATCAGACGCCTGTTTACGCTATGCGGGCGTCCGCTTTTCGCTCACAGCGGACCTTCAATCCAGTAAGTATGTCGGCTTCGTGCTATGAGTCCAGCGATTATTGCAAGAATCGAAATACGCTAACCAACTGGGATCGGGGTACGTCGGCAATCGAAGCTGCAGGCAGGTAGCTCCTGCAGCCAGTATTGTTAACATTTCAACAGCAGCACTCTGCTTCTTTTTCACTACATTCTTCACAAATTCTGCAAGAGCAGAAGTCCTCAAGGTTATTGCACTGGCTACATTTTTTGCAGGTACAGTCCGACTCTTTCTCGTCACAGTTCTCACAAGTTCCACAAGTACATGCACTCATCATGTGTGCACACTTATCACAAATTTTATCCATAGTTTCTCTCAACCGCTAAATAAACAATCTCAACATAACACGTGATTATTTTATCATTGCTATATAGTCAACTAAAACTGGCCACTGCGCTCATTATTCGGAAGTGCCTGGACTAATCGGTGGAAATAAAAAATGAAAAAAATAAACCCTGACTGCTCCTGGCAGTCAGGTATGTTGTTATGGATGGAAAGCACAACTGTCACTCGTTAGTGCAGTCTGCTAATGTTGGCAGTGCCTTCGTAGCGTTCGTCAGGTCAACGCTGAAGGTCCCCGCTTTGCGGTCATTGACGTAGACGTCGAACTGCCTGGCCTTACGGATATCCATGATGAAACTAAACCAGGCATTATCCCCGTTACGCCAGCCAAGGGTTGAGGGAATGGCGTATTGCTTATGGGGCCCATCACCACTGTGATGTCGGTACTGTCATCATGCGAGCTGATCGTTTTATCCCCTGCGAGGGTCAGAAAAACCGATTGCTGGTAAATACCGTTCTGGTCCGGATTTTCCGTGCAGTTGATGGTAAACATCTTTCCGCTGCTATCCGTCACACTGTATTCCGCATTGCCCTGACCGTACCCCTGTTGCCAGAGTCCCGAAACCGCAGAGGCATTGAAGCTGACAAGCAGCACGCCAGCGAGCATGAGCCGACTTAAAGAATTTATTTTCATTTCTGTCTCCTTTGTCTTTGTATTTATTCCCGGTTATCAGGATTTGAGGGTATCAGCAGCCGTCCCATCAGTTTGCCGTCATGGGAATATTCAAGGAAACGCTCCCGGGTGCGCGGGTCCGTTTTCTCGTGGTATTCCAGGCTGATGTTGTCGGCAATACACAGCGCATTCATCAGCGGCTGCACGGTTTTCTCCTCCATATCCACGAGGTAGTAGTAACAGCCACCCTCGCAGCCATCGGGCGACTGACGGGTACGTAAGACCTGCATAGTGGGACCAGAAAGAGCAATCTGCGACCACTCTTCCCTGACATCATCCTGACGGCTCACCACATCGCTGAAGCGCGGAGGCGTGAGGTCCTTAAATTTACTGATAGCTTTCAGGTCATCACTCCTGTCATCGCAAGCGCTCAGAAACAGAGTGGAGGCAACCAGCGCCAGTAGAGGTAGTGTTTTACGTTTCATTATTTTTTCCTGAAATCAGACGAACCACTTTGGTAAAGACATAAATCCCCACGAAAATACCCACCGGCACGCCGACGAACGGCGTCAGCGCGACACTGGCAGCACCGGCTGCGCCACCTCCCGTCAGTAGTGCGGCAACGGTTGCAAGTGTCAAGGCCGTGAGGCTGTCGGACACTCCGGTTTTGTTCAGAATGATGACGATGATAACAATGGCGATAATGGCAATAACGGGCACTGGGCTCCTCCCTGTTGCCGCGTTGATAACAACGCCTGCGCTATTCCGGTGGGCTGTCAGCCGGAACAAACGTAAGCAGTGAATGCTGGATAAAGCGAAAATGGGGTAAGGCCTGAATGAAGACCGGGTCTTCAACCAGGCGACACAGACTGTCATTGCGGCGAAAAGTCTCCTGCAAAGGCTGAATCAGATGGATTTCATCAAGTGTGAATACGGCGATATGCCCTTCGTGTTCAGCCACCAGATACCAGGTCTGCTGGTGGATGAGTAACCGGCAGGGAGCCAGGCGCTCACAGCGTCGCCCCTCCGCAATCAGCGTCACCCGCCTGCGCCCGGTAATGGCCTGAATCAGTC
>NZ_JAOWHW010000137.1:0-78158 GCF_030332425.1 Citrobacter sp. Cpo142 | reverse complement strand
CAGAAGACGTCGTAAAGGGCTGGCAACAGAACGTCTGCCGCTGCTCCGTCCGGCGGCGCCCAATCTGACCTGGTCGATGGATTTCGTCATGGACGCACTTTCCACCGGTCGCAGGATCAAGTGTCTTACCTGCGTCGATGATTTCACAAAGGAATGCCTGACGGTCACTGTTGCCTTTGGGATTTCAGGCGTTCAGGTCACGCGTATTCTGGACAGCATTGCACTGTTTCGAGGCTATCCGGCGACGATAAGAACTGACCAGGGGCCGGAGTTCACTTGCCGTGCACTGGATCAATGGGCCTTTGAGCATGGTGTTGAGTTGCGCTTAATCCAGCCGGGCAAGCCAACGCAGAACGGATTTATTGAGAGCTTTAACGGACGATTTCGCGATGAATGTTTGAATGAGCACTGGTTCAGCGATATCGTTCATGCCAGGAAAATTATTAATGACTGGCGGCAGGATTATAACGAATGCCGCCCGCACTCCACGCTGAATTATCAGACACCGTCTGAATTTGCAGCGGGCTGGAGAAAGGGTCATTCTGAGAATGAAGATTCCGACGTTACTAACTGAGTGTTGTATCTAATCGTGGGGGCAGGTCAATACCTTTTGAGTGGCGTAGTTTTAAATTTTTCCTTACCAGATAGAACGCGACGCAGAAATGGCTGTTGTGTGTTCGTAGTTGCCTGAAACAAGAGGCTTAGGGTTTCGACATCCCAAAAATGAGCGCCTTCAATCTTGAATTTGTGCTTTGCTTTTTTAGAGTCCAGCACTGTGATTTGCTTATTCTTAGCTGGTAGTAGCTGATCTTCCGTGTATTCACCATTAAAATCTATGATAACGAACTGGCTCTTGTGCTGTAATGCTTGGAGCCGCTCATTAAAAAGTGTAGTATAAAGTTTAGCTAGCGTATTAGATTTACCACTCCCGGTGTTACCAAATATGCCCAAATGGCTGTTGAATAATCGCATCCATGGGAGGTTGATGGGTACATTCTCCTTGAGCATAGAGCCAATAGAAAAACCTGTTTTACCGTCCGCCCCATAAATTTTCCCTACCATAAGTTCGCTGAGTAGAGATGCCTTGTCTCGGATCATCGGCATGTACTTCACACCTTCAAAAAACTTATCATCTACTATATAACCAATGGGGCGAACATCCACTTTTCGTACATATTGGACCTTCTCGGCATCAGTCTCTAGCCTTTTCTCATCCAAAAATTCACCTTCAACAAGACAGACAATATCTATAAAGCCTCGCTGAATAGATACGTGCTCCCGAAGTGAAATACCTCTGTACTTAACTCCTCCGTAGAAAATAGTCTCATGATTGGAGTCTTCAAAAATTCGAAGGGAGATACGCACTCCACTCACTGCAATAACCTCACCTACGATGATACTCATATCAGATCCTCCTCTTCAGCTTTTAATGGAGGTTCATAAGTGTCTGGCGTGAGTGAGAAAACATATTTATTGAAATTGGTGAAGTCCATATTCATATCTTCAGCGGGCCCAATTACTTGGACGTTTTTCCAAGATTTGAATTCTTCCCGCATGCTATTTGCACTATTGTTGCTATAACAACAAATAAAAGTATGAAGTTGTGGGTTGGAGAGGGAGCGTTGGATAAGTCTGAGAATGTGTTCATCAGCAAACGAAAAGCCAAATGTTATGAGTATAGAATTTGGTTTTTCAAGCTCATAGCTTAATAGCCTGAGCATCTGGTAGTAGTGTTCTTCGAAGACAGTTTCGTAAAACTTCCACTTAGTGGGGTTGACAATAGGTAGCTTATTGTACTCCCCCCAGAAAATATCTATCTGGTCTTGACTGAATGCCAAGGATGGAATGCCTTCAGTTCTGTTGCCATCGACACCAAGAAATTCGGAATATCCATTTAAATTTCCGAGTGTCTCTTCTGTCAAAAGGTTACTAAAATCATTGCGGTAATTGACTTCAATCTTATCACCGCTTTTTGACCAGTAAACCGAACCGTGAAGATGGATAATGTTTAGCTGCGGGATGCCATAGTTGCTTCGTTCAAATACTCCAGTTTGACATTGAAACGTACTGAAGTTTTTGGAATGAAGATGCTTTGTGTGAAATCCGGAGGTACCATCATTCACCACAAAATCATGTGATCCCTTCATGAGAAGGCTGTCAGCTGTATGGGACAGGCATCCATCATAGTTTGTGGTAAAAATATTGATTTTGCGGTTGAGGTCTTTCCTTCTATCCAACAACCCCAAAAGGGTTGTTAAAAAAATCTCATAATTCTTGAGATTTTCTTTTCCTTTATTCGTTGTAACGAAACTTGGATTGAATGTCTGCACTGGAAAAATACATGTGTTGTAGTAGTGCATGAATAACGCGGTTCGCTTCTCTGGCGAGTTTTCAAACTGTGTGGCGAGCGTTTCGATCGTTTCTCGCCGTCCCTCTGCATTCTTGATGGCTAGGGACAGCGTCGGGAACAAGTCTGCTGAAGCGCCTGAGCCAATCAGTATGTTGATGTTCTTATTGTATATATCCAATGGCTGGATCGCCTCAAACATACTTACCTCCCTTATTTAGTTTTGTCTAAAATAGCATCAGTGTATAGGCAGACCAAGTTTTGACTTAGGCAAAAAATTTGTAGCAATAGCCACTATTTCTCTGGTTTTCAACTATTGCAGTTAGCAGCATATATTGAATTACATCCATCCAGACGTCTAGGTACCCAGACGAATGCAATTGCTTTTCGAGACTGCCTTTCAACATTTCAGCTTGTAATAATCCCTTCCTTGCCTAAATTACTAGTAAAATCACCATACCACTGCATCATCGCCCTCCTCCCCTCCAGATATTGAGCATGGTTATACGTTCCACGAATTGAGTTCTTATCGACGTGAGCCAGCTGTAGCTCGATCCAGGCCGAGTTAAATCCCTGCTCATGCAAAATGGTACTCATCGTGTGGCGGAATCCATGCCCTGTAACGCGTCCTGCATAGCCGATGCGCCTTACCAACACAGTCAATGCCATATCACTCATCGGTTTCTTAGGATTATTACGTCCTGGGAACAGCAACTCTCCTGCTCCCGTCATGGGTTTAAGCTGATTAAGCAGGTCAATTGCCTGGCTTGATAACGGAACCAGATGAGGTCGGCGCATTTTCATTCGCTCTGCTGGTACGTTCCAAACCTTCCGCTCAAAATCAAACTCCTGCCACTCCGCTTGCCTCAATTCCCCAGGCCTTACTCCAGTCAAAATAAGTAATTGCATCGCAATCTTAACAATCACACTACCGGCATAGGTGTTCAGAGTCCGAAGAAACTCAGGCAGTTCATCCTGGGTCAAAAAAGCATAGTGCTCTTTCTCATGGGGAGCTACGGCGCTGGCTAGATCGGGAGCTGGATTGTACTCAGCCCTGCCAGTCACAACCGCATACTTCCAGACCTCTCCACAACGCTGGCGAACCTTACGGACCTTCTCAGTTGCTCCTCGAGTTTCTATCTTTGAAAGAACAGCAAGCAACTCCATCGGTTTGATATCTTTGATTGGTCGGTGGCCGATATAAGGAAATACATCCTTCTCAAAGGTTCTCATCATCTCTTCACGATAGGAGACAGACCAGCGATCATAGCGACGCTGATACCACTCCCGAGTGATAGCCTCAAACGAGTTTTCAGCGTCCTGCTTGCGACTGAGCTTCTCCATTTTTCTTTCGAGAGAAGGATCGTTACCAGCTGCTAATGTTCTTTTAGCATCCTCACGCTTGCTTCGTGCTTCAGCTAAAGAAACAGCAGGATAAACACCAAGCGCAAGTACATTTTCCCCTCCAGGCGTACGATACTTCAGACGCCAGTATTTCTTACCGTTGGGGTTAACCAATAAGTAAAGACTCCCACCATCAGCCAATTTGTAGGGCTTCTCTTTCGGCTTTGCAGTTTCAACCTGACGAGCAGTTAACTTCATTGGGGGTACCTCTCAGCATGGGGTACAATTATACCCCCATCCATACCCCCACATTGAGCTTGACCCTGGGGGAGTATTATTGAGTTCAATAGACTAATAGAATGCTATAACTGCTGATTTATCAAGGAAAAATTGAGTTGGGTAGACTTCAGAAGACTTGAGTTTGGAGCGGGCGAAGGGAATCGAACCCTCGTATAGAGCTTGGGAAGCTCTCGTTCTACCATTGAACTACGCCCGCATCGAAATGCGTAAGGGATTATAAACCTTACGCTCTTCTTGGCAAGGGACTAACCGACTGACTGGCGATTAAATCACCGTCAGCATTTTGGCTTACTGCCCTGCGGCGGCAAATAACGCAGTGGATCGATAGCTGTCGCCCGATAGCGGATTTGGAAATGCAGCCGCACCGTAGTCGCATCCGAGCTGCCCATCGTCGCGATTTTCTGCCCGGCCTTCACGTTTTGACCGTTGTTCACCAGCATGGTGTCATTATGCGCATACGCAGTGATGTAGTCCTCACTGTGCTTAATCATGATGAGATTACCATAGCCCCGCAGCTGATTACCGACGTAAACCACCTTCCCGGCGCCGGCGGCATAAATCGGTGTACCGCGCGCAGCCGAGATATCAATGCCCTTATTGCCGCCGTCCGCGGTTGAATAAGGCAGGATCACCTTACCGCTGGCAGGCCACTGCCAGCAACGTTGCCCTACTGGTGGCCAGGAAGACTGCGGTACGGACGAAGACGGTCTGACCGCTGCCGTTTTGGTTGAGGATTTCTTGGTTGTTTTGCCTGAGTTAGAACTGGTTTTCGCGCCACCGCTGACCTTCAGTTTTTGCCCTACTTCAATGGTATAGGGCGGTGAAATATTATTCAGGCGGGCGATCTCTTTCACGCTGGTCCCGGTAGCGCGCGAAATACGGTATAGCGTATCCCCCCGCTTCACGGTATACACGGAGCCGGAATAACTTCCTGTATCAGACGACTTGCTCCCGGAACACCCTGCTAACAGCAGACCGACACACAGCAACATCACGATACCCAGGCCATTTTTCTTCAGGCGTCCTGCACTCAAAACAATACCTCGCAACATTTTCAGACGCTTTATCATAGCAGCCAGAAACCGGATGCCAAATCATATCGCGCAACGAACCGTCGGTCCTGGCATTTCACACCCTCTGTTAATCAATCTGACTTAATTAAGCATATAATATGGGTGCTTAAGATTGATGGTGGACGCTATGCGACAGGAACATGTCATTTTATTGAATGAGCAGGACCAACCCTGCGGAACGCTGGAAAAATATGCGGCGCATACCGCCACAACTCCCCTGCATTCCGCTTTCTCGTGCTGGATATTTAACGAGCAGGGCCAACTGCTGGTCACCCGCCGCTCGCTGCACAAAAAAGCCTGGCCTGGCGTCTGGACCAACTCTGTCTGTGGTCACCCGCAGCTGGGTGAAACCCACGAAGACGCTATTGTCCGCCGGGCTCGCTTCGAACTGGGTGCAGACATCGACTCGCTCAGCCCCGTATATGCTGACTTTCGTTATCGCGCTACAGACCCGAGTGGAATTGTGGAAAACGAAGTGTGCCCGGTTTATGCCGCACATATCGTCAGTGAGCTACAGCTAAACCCAGATGAAGTGATGGATTGCCAGTGGAGCAGTCTTGAGGATGTCTTAAGCGGGATTGACGCGACGCCGTGGGCTTTTAGCCCGTGGATGGTAATGCAGGCATCGAATGATAAAGCACGAGAATTATTGCGCGAGTTTGCTAACCGTAATTGATTGCCGGATGGCAACGCAAACGCGTTTTATCCGGCCTACGAATCGTCTCCACGTAGGCCGGATAAGGCATCAGCCGCCATCCGGCATTTCACATCTTACTTAACCGGGCGCATTGCCGGGAACAGGATCACGTCGCGGATGGTATGGCTGTTGGTGAACAGCATAACCATACGGTCGATACCAATGCCCAGACCCGCAGTCGGCGGCAGACCGTGTTCCAGAGCCGTAACGTAGTCTTCGTCATAGAACATTGCTTCGTCATCGCCCGCATCTTTAGCGTTAACCTGATCCTGGAAACGCTGCGCCTGATCTTCCGCATCGTTCAGCTCGCTGAAACCGTTACCGATTTCACGTCCGCCGATGAAGAATTCGAAGCGATCGGTGATTTCCGGGTTTTCGTCATTACGACGCGCCAGCGGAGAAACTTCTGCCGGGTACTCGGTAATGAAGGTCGGTTGAATCAGGTGCGCTTCCGCAACTTCTTCAAAGATCTCGGTCACGATACGGCCCAGGCCCCAGCTCTTCTCAACTTTGATGCCGATAGATTCAGCAATCGCTTTTGCAGAGTCGAAGTTATCCAGTTCGGCCATGTTGGTTTCTGGACGGTATTTCTGAATCGCTTCGCGCATGGTCAGTTTTTCGAACGGCTTACCGAAGTCGAAGACTTCTTCACCATAAGGCACTTCAGTCGTTCCCAGAACGTTCTGCGCCAGCGTACGGAACAGCGATTCGGTCAGTTCGATCAGATCTTTGTAGTCCGCATAAGCCATGTAGAGTTCCATCATGGTGAACTCTGGATTATGGCGAACAGAGATGCCTTCGTTACGGAAGTTACGGTTAATTTCGAATACGCGTTCGAAGCCGCCAACCACCAGACGCTTGAGGTACAGTTCCGGCGCGATACGCAGGTACATGTCCAGATCCAACGCGTTATGATGGGTGATAAACGGACGCGCTGCCGCACCGCCAGGGATCACCTGCATCATCGGGGTTTCTACTTCCATAAAGCCACGAGCAACCATGAACTGACGGATGCCAGCCATAATCTGTGAACGCACTTTAAAGGTATTACGGGATTCATCGTTAGAGATGAGATCCAGGTAACGTTGACGATAGCGCGCTTCCTGATCCTGCAGACCGTGGAATTTGTCCGGCAGCGGGCGCAGCGCTTTGGTCAGCAGACGCAATTCGGTGCAGTGAATAGACAACTCACCGGTCTTGGTCTTGAACAACTTACCTTTCGCGCCGAGGATATCGCCCAGATCCCATTTTTTGAACTGCTCGTTGTAGACGCCTTCCGGCAGGTCATCGCGAGCAACGTACAGCTGAATGCGGCCGCCAACGTCCTGCAGCGTAACGAATGATGCTTTACCCATAATACGACGGGTCATCATACGGCCAGCAACGGATACCTCAATGTTCAGCGCTTCCAGCTCTTCGTTTTCTTTTGCGTCGAAGTCAGCATGCAGTTGGTCTGAGGTATGATCGCGACGGAAATCGTTCGGGAACGGGATCCCCTGCTCACGCAGGCTCGCCAGCTTCTCACGGCGCGTTTTCAGTTCATTGTTAAGGTCGGCTACCGCGTCAGCGCCCTGTACGTGTTGTTCAGACATGTTGGTTCCTCATAACCCTGCTTTCAAACTTGCTTCGATAAATTGATCCAGGCTGCCATCCAGCACCGCCTGCGTGTTACGGGTTTCAACCCCGGTACGCAGATCTTTGATGCGGGAGTCATCAAGGACATAAGAACGAATCTGGCTACCCCAGCCGATATCTGACTTATTGTCTTCCATCGCCTGTTTCTCGGCATTCTTCTTCTGCATTTCCAGTTCATAAAGCTTCGCTTTCATCTGCTTCATGGCCTGGTCTTTGTTCTTGTGCTGTGAACGGTCGTTCTGACACTGCGTCACAATCCCGGTCGGGATGTGGGTAATACGCACCGCAGATTCCGTACGGTTAACGTGCTGACCACCTGCACCGGAGGCACGGTAAACGTCAATACGCAGATCCGCCGGGTTGATATCGATATCAATATCATCGTCAACTTCCGGATAAACAAACGCAGAGCTGAACGACGTATGGCGACGTCCGCCTGAGTCGAACGGACTCTTACGAACCAGACGGTGTACGCCGGTTTCAGTACGCAGCCAACCGTACGCATATTCGCCAGCAATTCTGATGGTCACGGATTTAATACCCGCCACTTCACCTTCAGATTCTTCAATAATTTCGGTCTTAAAGCCGCGCGCTTCAGCCCAACGCAGATACATGCGCATCAGCATGCTTGCCCAGTCCTGCGCTTCCGTACCGCCAGAACCTGCCTGAATATCGAGATAGCAATCTGCGCTGTCATATTCACCGGAGAACATACGACGGAATTCCAGCTGGGCTAGCTTATCTTCCAGCGTATCGAGTTCTGCTACGGCTTCGTTAAAGGTTTCTTCATCGTCGGCTTCTACAGCCAGCTCCAGCAGGCCGGAGACATCTTCCAGGCCCTGGCTCATCTGATCAAGCGTATCAACGATGGCCTCAAGAGAAGAACGCTCTTTACCCAGCGCCTGCGCGCGTTCGGGTTCGTTCCATACGTCCGGCTGTTCCAGCTCGGCGTTTACTTCTTCCAGACGCTCTTTCTTGGCATCATAGTCAAAGATACCCCCTAAGAACGTCAGAGCGCTCCGTGAGGTCCTGAATGCGGTTATTTACCGGATTAATTTCAAACATTGTCTGATTTCTTTTATTGGACTAGTCAAAATGCGGTGATAAGAGCGGGATTGTAACTAATCCACGCCCTTTTTTATAGCGATTAGTGACGCTAAAGTGGCCAGATATTGTCGATTATAATCTGCAAACTACGGTTGCCGCGAAACTCATTAATATCCAGTTTGTAGGCAAGCTGAACTTCGCGCACGCCGTTGTCCGGCCAGCAGGTGGTATCGACATTAAACGCAATACCGTCCAGCAGTGGACCACCGCCTACAGGCTCGACCATTACCTTCAGATGACGCTCACCGACCAGACGCTGCTGGAGCAAACGGAAATGCCCGTCAAACAGCGGTTCCGGGAACATTTGCCCCCACGGTCCGGCATCGCGCAGCATTTGTGCGACCTCCATGGTCATTTCCGCTGCGCTCAGTGGGCCATCAGACACCACTTCACCTTGCAGTAAGGCGGGATCCAGCCACTCGGTTACCAGTTCGCCAAAACGCTGCTGGAAACGCTCAAACTGCGCCTCTTCAAGCGATAAACCCGCCGCCATGGCGTGACCGCCAAACTTGAGGATCATGCCCGGATGAAGGGTGTCCAGGCGCTCCAGCGCATCGCGCATGTGCAGCCCCTGAATCGAACGCCCGGATCCTTTGAGGGTACCGTCACCTGCCGGGGCAAACGCTATCACCGGGCGATGGAATCGCTCTTTAATACGCGATGCCAGAATCCCCACAACGCCCTGATGCCACTCGGGATGATACATCGCCAGGCCACCCGGTAGCGTATCGCTACTGCGTTCCAGCTTTTCACACAGGGTCAGTGCTTCGGCCTGCATACCCTGCTCGATCTCTTTGCGCGTCTGGTTGAGTGCGTCCAGCTCATTGGCCAGCACGCGCGCTTCACCAATGTTGTCGCACAACAACAGCGCTACGCCAACGGACATATCGTCCAGACGCCCTGCCGCATTCAGCCGTGGCCCGAGGGCAAAACCTAAATCACTGGCTGCCAGCTTTAGGGGGTCGCGATTGGAAATCTCCAGCAGCGCTTTAATACCTGGGCGGCATTTTCCGGCGCGGATACGGCTTAAGCCTTGCCACGTCAGAATGCGGTTATTGGCATCCAGCGGGACCACGTCCGCCACCGTGCCAAGCGCAACCAGATCGAGCAAATCCGCCAGGTTCGGCGGTGCAATGCCTCGCTCATCAAACCAGCCTTTATCACGCAGGAAAGTGCGCAGCGCCAGCATCAGATAAAAGGCGACACCAACGCCTGCCAGCGATTTCGACGGGAACTCACAGTCGTGCAGGTTAGGATTGATGATCGCCTCTGCGCCCGGCAGCGTATCCCCTGGCAGGTGGTGATCGGTTACAACGACCGGGATCCCCAACGTTCTGGCATGTTCGACACCCGTGTGAGACGAGATGCCGTTGTCTACGGTAACAATCAGCTGAGCACCACGGGCATGGGCCTGATCAACGACTTCCGGGCTTAAACCATAACCGTCCTCAAAACGATTGGGCACCAGGTAGTCAACGTTACTGCAGCCCAACGCGCGCATCGCCAGGATGCTTAGCGCCGTGCTGGTCGCGCCATCGGCATCGAAATCGCCGACAACGATGATGCGAGTTCCCGCACGAAAGGCGTTGTAGAGGATCTCAACCGCCTTTTCGACACCGTTTAAATGCTGCCACGGCAGCATTCCTTTCACGCTACGCTCAAGTTCCTGCGCGCTGCGCACGCCGCGACTGGCGTATAAACGGCGCAGCAGTGGCGGCAAGTCGGCAGGTAACTCGGCTGTCTCGTCGGCCTCACGCCGACGAAGTTGTATCTGTTGTTTCACGCGAATTATTTACCGCTGGTCTGTTTTGCATGTGCGTCGAGGAATTCTTTCATCTCTTTCGGGCCCTGATAACCAGGTACGACATAGCCATTGCTCAGCACAATCGCCGGTGTACCGCTGACGCCAAACTGTACGCCCAGCGCATAGTGGTTAGCGATATCCACATCACAGGTCGCCGCTTTCACGCCCTTGCCAGTCATCGCGTCGTCAAAGGCTTTGTTTTTGTCCTTAGCACACCAGATAGACTTCATGTCCTGCTCAGCCTGACTGTCCAGCCCCTGACGTGGGAAGGCCAGATAACGTACGGTGATCCCCAACGCATTGTAATCTTTCATCTCTTCATGCAGCTTGTGGCAGTAACCACAAGTGATGTCGGTGAAAACGGTAATGACGTGTTTTTCCTGCGGCGCTTTGTAGATGATCATCTCTTTTTCCAGCGCGTTCAGATGTTTCATCAGCAGTTGGTTGGTGACATTCACCGGACTTGCGCCGCTCACGTCGTACATCGGTCCCTGAATAATATGTTTACCGTCTTCGGTAACGTACAGCACGCCGCTATTGGTCAGTACAGTTTTCATGCCCGCAACCGGAGCAGGTTGAATCTCGGTGCTCTGCACACCCAGCTTTGCTAATGACTGACGAATTGCCGCGTCGTCTGCATGTACCATGCCGGAAAATGCCGTCGCCAGCAGGGTGAACATCATAAAACGTTTTTTCATAGCCTATCCTATCCTGTCAGCACTCACGCTCGCGGGTGATGCTGTTGATGTAGTTGCCGCAAGCGCTCCGTTGCGACATGAGTATAAATTTGCGTTGTCGAGAGATCGCTATGCCCCAGTAGCATCTGCACCACGCGCAGGTCTGCGCCATGGTTAAGCAGATGCGTGGCAAACGCGTGCCGCAGGACGTGCGGTGACAGCTTTTCGCTGTCGATTCCCGCCAACACAGCATAGTGTTTGATACGATGCCAGAAGGTCTGACGGGTCATCTGTTGCGCCCGCTGACTAGGAAACAGCACATCAATCGATACGCCGTTGAGCAACCATGGACGCCCATGCTCCAGGTATGTTTCCAGCCAGTACACAGCCTCCTCACCCAACGGGACAAGGCGCTCTTTGTTACCTTTACCGATCACCCGTACCACACCCTGACGCAGGCTGACGTCACTCATCGTCAGTCCTACCAGTTCAGACACGCGCAGGCCTGTTGCATACAGCACTTCCAGCATGGCTTTGTCGCGTAGCTCCAGCGGTTGCTCAACAAGCGGCGCTTGTAGCAGCCGCTCAACCTGTGCTTCGCTGAGATCTTTAGGCAGGCGCTGCGGAAGTTTAGGTGATGCAAGCGAGGCGCTGGGGTCATCTTCACGATATTTTTCGCGGTACAGATGCTGAAAAAAACGTCGCGTCGCACTGAGCAAACGTGCGGAACTGGTGGCTTTATACCCTCCATCCATCCGCTCAGCCAGCAAGGCTTGCAGATCATCACTTTGCGCGGTCGCAAGCGAAGCGCCGCGGTGATGTAACCATTCCACAAGCATGGTCAGATCGCGACGATACGCACTTAATGTATTTTCCGCCAGATTTCGTTCCAGCCACAGGGCATCAAGAAACTGCTCGATGCGCGCCAGATCCTGTTCCACTCGCGCCCCTTATTCCACTCTCATTTTTGATGCATTATGCCTCATTGTGCCGAGAATGCGGCGATTCTGTTACACTACCCGCAACGCTACAGCAGAATTGAGATGTTTACGTCATGAACATGGGTCTTTTTTACGGTTCCAGCACCTGCTACACCGAAATGGCAGCAGAAAAAATCCGCGATATCCTGGGTCCCGAACTGGTGACACTGCACAACCTCAAAGACGATTCCCCGACCCTAATGGAGCAATATGACGTGCTCATTTTGGGCATTCCAACCTGGGATTTCGGTGAAATTCAGGAGGACTGGGAAGCGGTCTGGGAGCAACTGGACGACCTCAACCTGGAAGGCAAGATTGTCGCGCTTTACGGTATGGGCGATCAGTTGGGATACGGCGAATGGTTCCTGGATGCGTTGGGTATGCTGCACGATAAACTGATCACCAAAGGTGTAAAGTTTGTCGGCTACTGGCCCACAGAAGGCTACGAATTCACCAGCGATAAACCCGTCATTGCTGATGGACAACTGTTTGTTGGCCTGGCGCTGGATGAAACGAACCAGTACGATCTCAGCGATGAACGCATTCAGGCCTGGTGCGAGCAAATTCTTGGGGAAATGGCCGAGCACTGGTCCTGATAACCGATTTGCCGGATGACGGCGTAAATGCCTTATCCGGCCAGCATGACGCACCTAACTGTAGGCTTTCAAGCTGCGCGCCATCAGGCATGCGTCATGCGTTACCCTTGCTTCGCCTTTTGCAGCATCAACCGCCGTAAATCCCGCCACTCTGCATCATCCATACTGTCTGCTGCCAGCCACAAATGTTGACGTTTTCCGGCATCAGATCGCAAACGCAGCATCATGCCTGTTTTAACCATCCAGGGGGCGCTAACGATAGACCACTCTTGCCCTTGCCAGCGCAGACGGCCATCCATCAATAGCCGAATCTCACCCTGACAGGCGTTGATTCGACGCTGACTGCGAACGCTATCGAACACCACCAGAGAGAGCAAAACCAGCCATAATGGGGTGTAGCTCAATGGCCAGGGCATCAATAAAATAAATACCGCGACCAGCCCATGAATTAGCAGTGAAAGCCACTGCGCGCGCCATGATACGCGTAAATCAGATTGCCACTGGACCACGTTCCCGATTCCGTGTCTGGATAAGTCGCACCATCTGTTCCAGCTGCTCATCAGCTGGTTTCCCATGATTCATCAACCAGTTAAATAAATCTGGATCATCACATTCTAGCAGACGGATAAAGATACGTTTTTCTTCGTCACTTAAGCTGTCATATTCATGTTCGAAAAACGGCATGATCGAGATGTCCAGCTCGCGCATACCGCGGCGGCATGCCCAATGAATACGTGCTTTGTTGTTAATATCCATGTTCTTCTCCCTGTCTCGCGAAAACGAAGTATCCCGTTATTGTAACGTGTTTTTCCCGCTCTTTTTACGGGAATATCAGTAAACTGAAGCTCGCTCGCTAAATAAAACCTTATTAAGCCAAAGGATTCACCATTTTTGGATGTCTCCTCGCAAAGCGCAACATATGGCACAAATAGCCTGTTTAAACCGCTTGCAATGGGCCATAGCTCTTTTACCATTAGTCATTATCACTGCGTTAAGCAAATCAGGACATTATTATGGCTTTTACATCTTTTCCTCCTCGCCAGCCTTTCGCGTCAACGCGTTTGCCTCTGACGCTAATGACGCTCGATGACTGGGCGCTCGCCACCATCACCGGTGTCGACAGTGAGAAGTATATTCAGGGTCAGGTCACGGCGGATGTCAGCCAGATGACCGAGCATCAGCACCTGTTGGCTGCACATTGTGACGCCAAAGGTAAAATGTGGAGCAACCTGCGTCTGTTCCGCCAGGGTGACGGTTTTGCATGGCTTGAGCGCCGTAGCCTGCGTGATGCGCAGCTCAGCGAGCTGAAAAAATATGCGGTCTTCTCGAAGGTGGTGATTGCCCCGGACGATGAACGAGTACTGCTGGGCGTAGCGGGATTCCAGGCACGTGCAGCGCTGGCCAATCTCTTTAGCGAATTGCCGAACAGTGATAAGCAGGTCATTACCGAAGGTGCCTCCACGGTATTGTGGTTCGAACACCCTGCCGAACGTTTTCTGCTGATCGTTAATGCCACCACAGCAGAAACCTTGGTTGAAAAGCTGCGTGGCGAAGCTGAGTTAAATAACAGCCAGCAGTGGCTGGCGCTGGATATCGAAGCGGGTATCCCCGTTATTGATACAGCCAACAGTGCACAGTTTATTCCACAGGCTACCAATCTGCAGGCTCTGGGCGGGATCAGCTTTAAAAAAGGCTGCTACACCGGTCAGGAAATGGTGGCTCGTGCAAAATTCCGCGGAGCCAACAAACGCGCCATGTGGACTTTGGCGGGTGCCGCCGGTCGAGTACCGGAAGCGGGTGAAGACCTGGAGCTGAAAATGGGCGAGAACTGGCGCCGTACCGGCACCGTACTCGCCGCAGTACAACTGGCTGATGGTCAGGTACTGGTGCAGGTTGTGATGAATAACGACATGGAGACCGACAGCGTGTTCCGCGTTCGTGAAGACGCGAAAACGCTGCATATCGTACCGCTGCCATATTCGTTAGACGAAGAGTAATTGGTAGGCCTGATAAGCGCAGCGCCATCAGGCAATTCGGCACAGGCTACCGGATTGCGGCGTTGGCTTGTCCGGCCTATAAAATACAGTCCGGGCGAGGCGTTTACGCCGCCCCCGGGGTTGCACTGAATCTATGCGTGTTATCCCACGTATAGATAGATCGCCAGGAAGTGGCAAACGCTGCCGCCCAGTACAAAGCCGTGCCAGATAGCATGGTTGTAAGGAATACGCTTACAGACGTAGAAAATTACGCCCAGCGAATACACCACACCGCCAACAGCCAGCAACGTCACGCCTCCCGCCGCCAACTTAACCGCCAGTTGATACACAACAATCAGCGAAAGCCAGCCCATCGTCAGGTAGGTTACCAGTGACAGAACCTTAAACCGGTGCGCAATGGTTAGTTTGAATAAAATACCGATCAGCGCCAGGCTCCAGATAACAATCATCAGCCCACGTGCCAGCGGCGAATCAAGCCCCACCAGCAGAAATGGCGTATAGGTCCCGGCAATCAGCAGATAAATCGCACAGTGGTCGAATTTTTTCAGCCAGACTTTCGCTCTCTGATGGGGGATCGCGTGATACAAAGTTGAGGCGAGAAACAGCAGGATCATGCTGCCGCCGTACAGGCTATAGCTGGTGATCGCCGTAGCGCTGGCATTGGTATCCACTGCCTGGACCAGCAATAACACCAGTCCGACAATCCCAAATACCAGCCCGATACCGTGACTGATGCTGTTGGCTATTTCCTCTGCCAGCGAATATCCCTGCGCGATTAATGGCTTCTGAACCATAACTTACTCCCGAGAAACGAACACTATCGTGATTGCTCCTCTAGCGTAACTGAGAATGGTTCCAGTGAACACCTGTTAGCTAAAATAATTACCAGATAAATATTTATCAATAAAAATCATGGCATTAGTTTTTAAATTTCAGCTAACATGCGTACCATTAAAATCAAAGACATTTAAAATCAATCACATAAAATTGCGTCTGATTCGGGTAAATCTCGGCAATCACATGTTTAAGTTCTTCAAGCGTCATGTTTTCCTGCTGGGCATGTTTATCCGTCAGCGTATCCAGCGTGACGGTTGAGGTGGCAACAACCTCAATCGTGCAGAAGTAACCGTCATCTTCGAAGCGCCCAACCCGTAAAATGTCCCCGGCTTTGAAGTGTGATTCGGACTCGTCACGAATGGTGATGGTCTTGCGTCCGGCCAGTATGTCATCCTGGAAACGCTGAAAAAAAGTGATGTCATTTGGCTGCATGTTATTATTCCCTGTAGATGAAGTCTGATGAGTGAGTTTTGCCATTGTGAGTATGTTCTCCCACGCTGCCATCGCCAGTCTCAACAATCTTGAGATGCTGGTCTATAACTATGTCATCAAAAACCGTGACAAAGTCATGTACATGACCATTCGCGAACTGGCCGATGCCGTGGGTGTTTCCACTACCACCGTACTGCGCTTTTGCCGCAAGCTTAAGTGTGAAGGTTACTCAGAATTTCGCGTGCGCTTCAAATTATATTTAGAGCAGAATGAACCGCAACAGGCTAATTTCGGTGCCAGCGAAATTATCAGCTTCTTTAAAGGCGTTAATAACGATGAGTTCGATAATCTGCTCGATCAGGCTGTTGATATTATATTATCTTCCGAACGTATTATATTCGTCGGAGCGGGAACATCCGGAGCCTTAGCCAAATATGGCGCACGTTTTTTCTCAAACGTTGGAAAATTCAGTAATCACATTGATGATCCTTATTTCCCGGTAACGAATGACATGGCCAGAAACGCGCTGGCGATCGTGCTTTCTGTTTCCGGTGAAACAGAAGAGATCCTGCGCTTTGCCAGCCAGTTCAGCCTGCATAACTGTAAGGTCCTGTCTGTCACCAGTCATGAACATTCGCGGCTGGCCAAATTGGCTGACTTTAATCTCTCCTGGCACGTTCCACAGACGCGCATTGCCGGAGTATACGATATAACCACACAGATCCCTGTTATTTATATTCTGGAGTCACTCGGCCGCAAGTTGGCGAAAAGAATAGCGTAAAAAAACAATCTGTTTTTTGGATGTAACAAATCACATTAGCGCTATTTTGTTATATCGTGACATTTATCTTTCCTTTGTTAGACTCAAAATCAGATTGTATTAATTTGAGACTGAGCGCAGATGAAAAAACTTACCTTACCAAAAGATTTTTTATGGGGTGGCGCGGTTGCGGCGCACCAGGTTGAAGGCGGCTGGAACAAAGGTGGCAAAGGCCCCAGCATTTGCGACGTACTGACCGGAGGGGCACACGGCGTTCCGCGAGAAATCACTCAGGAAGTTGAGCCCGGTAAGTACTACCCCAACCACGAGGCTGTCGATTTTTACGGTCATTACAAAGAAGACATCAAGCTATTTGCCGAGATGGGCTTCAAATGCTTCCGTACCTCAATCGCCTGGACCCGTATCTTCCCCAAAGGGGACGAAACCCAGCCGAATGAAGAAGGGCTAAAGTTCTACGACGACATGTTCGATGAACTGCTGAAGTACAACATCGAACCGGTCATCACCCTTTCCCACTTTGAAATGCCGCTGCACCTGGTTCAACAGTACGGTAGCTGGACCAATCGTAAAGTCGTCGATTTCTTTGTCCGATTTGCTGAAGTCGTTTTTGAGCGCTACAAGCACAAAGTCAAATACTGGATGACCTTTAATGAGATCAACAACCAGCGCAACTGGCGCGCACCGCTGTTTGGTTATTGCTGCTCCGGCGTGGTGTATACCGAGCATGAAAACCCGGAAGAAACCATGTACCAGGTGCTGCATCACCAGTTCGTGGCCAGTGCTCTGGCAGTGAAAGCCGCACACCGCATCAATCCGGAAATGAAAGTCGGCTGCATGTTGGCGATGGTGCCACTGTACCCGTTCTCCTGTAAGCCTGAAGATGTAATGTTCGCGCAGGAATCGATGCGTGAGCGCTACGTTTTCACCGACGTTCAACTGCGCGGCTACTATCCATCATATGTACTGAACGAGTGGGAACGCCGCGAATTCAATATCCGAATGGAAGCCGGAGATGAGCAAATCCTGCGTGAAGGCACCTGTGACTATCTCGGATTCAGTTACTACATGACCAACGCGGTAAAAGCGGAAGGCGGCAGCGGCGATGCCATTTCTGGTTTTGAGGGCAGCGTACCGAACCCGCACGTAAAAGCGTCCGACTGGGGCTGGCAGATTGATCCGGTCGGTCTGCGTTACGCCTTATGTGAACTGTATGAGCGCTATCAGAAACCGCTATTTATCGTAGAAAACGGATTTGGTGCCTACGACAAAGTGGAAGAAGACGGCAGCATCAACGACGACTATCGCATCGACTATTTGCGCGCCCACGTTGAAGAGATGATGAAAGCGGTAACCTATGATGGCGTAGACCTGATGGGCTACACGCCGTGGGGCTGCATCGACTGTGTCTCGTTCACCACCGGTCAGTACAGCAAACGTTACGGCTTTATCTACGTGAACAAACACGACGACGGCACCGGCGATATGTCGCGTTCACGCAAGAAAAGTTTTAACTGGTACAAAGAGGTGATTGCCAGCAACGGCGAGAAACTTTGATTTTTTGCCGGATGGCGGCGTAAACGCCTTATCCAGCCTACAGATTAAATTCCCGTAGGCCGGATAAGCGTAGCGCCATCCGGCGATTAAATCCTACTTCCCGCCAGCCAGTTCCAGAAAGCTTCCCGTTACGTAGGACGCCTTCTCGCTCAGCAGCCAGGTAATCGCCTGCGCGACCTCCTCCGGCTGTCCGCCGCGCTGCATAGGCAACATCGATTTCACGCGATCGACCCTTCCCGGCTCGCCGCCGGATGCGTGCATTTCAGTGTAGATAAGACCAGGTCGCACGCAGTTTACGCGGATCCCTTGCGCCGCAACCTCCAACGCAAGGCCGGTGGTGAGCGTGTCTACAGCGCCTTTTGAGGCCGCGTAATCAACATATTCGAATGGCGCACCAAGCCGCGATGCCGCCGAAGAGACATTCACAATCGCCCCGCCTTGCCCTCCGTGCTTAAACGACATGCGCTTGACCGCTTCCCGACAACACAGAAAATAGCCGGTAACATTGGTCGCCAGCACACGGTTAATTCGATCGGCAGTTAGGCTTTCTACCGTGCTTTGTTTAAACAAAATCCCGGCATTATTCACTAACGCAGACAGTGGTTCACCTTCGCGGTCAATGGATTCAAACATCGCCATAACCTGGCTTTCATCACTGATATCAGCCCGTAGAGCAAACGCCTTTCCCCCGGCAGCGGCAATGGTATTCACCACCTCCGTTGCCGCACGGATATTGTGATGAAAGTTAACCGCGACCGTGTAACCCTCTTGCGCTAACTGCAGCGCGGTTGCCCGCCCGATGCCGCGACTGCCGCCAGTAACCAGTGCGATTCCCATGGATACCTCCAGATATGAAAAAGCCGGGAGGCGACTTCGCCTTACCCGGCCTACAAAAGCTTTACTGCGCGGAAAAGTTACTGATATTCGCTCATCGGCACGCAGGAGCAGAACAGGTTACGGTCACCGTAAACGTCATCAAGGCGTTTCACGGTTGGCCAGTATTTGTTCGCCACACCTGCCGGGAAGACGGCGATTTCGCGGCTATAACCGTGATTCCACTCCGCGACCAGCTCGTTTTGCGTGTGCGGTGAGTTAACCAGCGGGTTATCTTCCAGTGACCATTCACCGGCTTTCACGCGGTCGATCTCAGCACGGATTGCCAGCATCGCATTGATAAAGCGATCCAGTTCCACTTTGCTTTCAGATTCAGTCGGTTCAACCATCAGGGTACCCGCGACCGGGAATGACATGGTCGGCGCATGGAAACCGTAATCGATCAGGCGCTTGGCAATATCCAGTTCGCTGATGCCGGTCTCTTCTTTCAGTGGGCGAATGTCGAGAATACATTCATGGGCCACGCGACCGTCGCGACCGGTATACAGTACCGGATAAGCATCTTTCAGACGGCTGGCAATGTAGTTAGCGTTAAGGATCGCCACCTGGCTTGCCTGCTTCAGACCTTCTGCACCCATCATACGGATGTACATCCAGCTGATTGGCAGAATAGATGCGCTACCGAACGGCGCCGCAGAAACTGCGCCCTGACGGGTGAGCATTCCTTCAATCTGCACTACGCTGTGACCCGGTACGAACGGCGCCAGATGTGATTTGACGCCAATCGGTCCCATACCCGGGCCGCCGCCGCCGTGCGGAATGCAGAATGTTTTATGCAGGTTGAGGTGCGAGACATCTGCGCCGATAAAGCCCGGCGTGGTGATCCCAACCTGAGCGTTCATGTTCGCGCCATCAAGGTAAACCTGGCCGCCAAACTGGTGTACAACGTCGCACACTTCACGGATCGTTTCTTCATACACGCCGTGAGTAGACGGATAGGTCACCATGATGCAGGAGAGGTTCGCAGCATGTTGTTCTGCTTTTGCTCGCAGATCGTCCAGGTCGATGTTGCCGTTCTTATCACAAGCGACAACCACAACCTGCATCCCCGCCATCTGTGCGGATGCCGGGTTGGTACCGTGGGCAGAAGCCGGGATCAGACAGATATCGCGATGGCCTTCGTTACGGCTTTCGTGATAGTGACGAATCGCCAGCAGACCCGCATACTCGCCCTGTGCGCCAGAGTTCGGCTGCATGCAGACAGCGTCATAACCGGTCAGTTTTACCAGCCACTCGGAAAGCTGGCCGATCATCTGGTGATAACCTTCTGCCTGCTCTGGCGGGCAGAACGGGTGAAGTTCAGCGAATTCCGGCCAGGTGATAGGGATCATCTCGGCGGCGGCGTTCAGCTTCATGGTGCAAGAACCCAGCGGGATCATCGCCTGGTTCAGTGCCAGATCTTTGCGCTCCAGCGAGTGCATGTAGCGCATCATCTCGGTTTCGCTGTGATAGCGATTAAACACCGGATGGCTGAGGATCGCATCGTCACGCAGCATGCTGTCCTGAATGGAACGGCTGTCGAGCGCCACGTCTTTATCCAGCGTATCGATATTCAGGCCGTGACTGTCGCCCAGCAGAACATTAAACAACTGCACCACGTTTTCACGGGTGGTGGTTTCATCGAGCGTAATACCTACCGCGTTATGGATATCGCTACGCAGGTTGATTTCTGCCGCTTCAGCACGTGCCAGAACAGCCGCTTTGTCGGTCACTTCAACACACAGAGTGTCGAAGTAGTGCGCATGGCGCAGCTTCAGTCCTTTCTGCTGCAGACCGGCCGCCAGAATATCAGTCAGGCGGTGGATGCGATTAGCGATACGTTTCAGGCCAACCGGACCATGATAAACGGCATACAAACTGGCGATGTTGGCCAGCAGAACCTGCGAGGTACAAATGTTGGAGTTCGCTTTCTCGCGGCGGATATGCTGTTCGCGAGTCTGCATCGCCATGCGCAGTGCGGTATTGCCCGCCGCATCTTTCGATACGCCGATAATACGGCCTGGCATGGAGCGTTTGAATTCGTCTTTAGCGGCGAAGAATGCCGCGTGTGGGCCACCGTAACCCATCGGTACACCGAAGCGTTGCGCAGAGCCGAAAACGATATCCGCGCCCTGTTTGCCCGGAGCAGTCAGCAGTACCAGCGCCATAAAGTCGGCCGCAACGCTAACCACAACTTTACGGGATTTCAGCTCAGCAATTAGTTTGCTGTAGTCGTGCACTTCACCGGTGGTGCCAACCTGCTGCAACAGCACGCCAAACACATCCTGGTGATCCAGCGCTTTCGCCGCATCATCAACAATGACGTCAAAACCAAAGGTTTCTGCACGGGTACGAACCACGTCCAGCGTTTGCGGATGAACATCAGCCGCCACAAAGAAACGGTTGGCATTTTTTAGTTTGCTGACGCGTTTGGCCATCGCCATGGCTTCAGCCGCCGCAGTGGCTTCATCCAGCAGAGAAGCGGAAGCCATATCCAGCCCCGTCAGGTCCAGTGTGACCTGTTGGAAGTTCAGCAGAGCTTCCAGTCGTCCCTGGGAGACTTCCGGCTGATACGGCGTATATGCGGTGTACCAGCCTGGGTTTTCCAGCATGTTACGCAGAATAACCGGTGGCAACTGCACGGCGGTGTAGCCCATGCCAATGTAGGACGTAAAGCGCTTGTTACGCCCGGCGATGGCTTTTAATTCAGCCAGCGCAGCGTATTCGGTCGCCGCCTCGCCCACCTGTGGCGGGGTTGCGAGCTGAATGTCTTTCGGCACAATCTGGCCGATCAGCGCGTTTAACGACTCGGCGCCAACCGCATTCAGCATCTCTTGCTGCTGCGCGGCGTCCGGTCCGATGTGGCGTTCAATGAAAGCGCCGCTGTTTTCAAGCTGGCTTAACGTCTGTGTCATGGGCGATGGTTCCTGAAACGTGCAGTGAATCGTGATTGTCTCTAACTCAATTGCCCGGTGGCGCTGACGCTTACCGGGCCTACATAAAACCGTAGGCCGGATAAACGCAGTGCCATCCGGCACAATCTTATTCGTCTTCCAGTAATGCCTCGTACGCAGTGGCATCCAGCAGCGATTCAATTTCGCTTTCATCGCTGGCTTTGATTTTGAAAATCCAGCCGCCTGCATACGGTTCGCTGTTGACCAGTTCCGGGGAGTCGCTGAGCGCATCGTTAACCGCAACAATCTCACCGCCTACTGGCGCATAGATATCGGATGCCGCTTTTACGGACTCCGCAACGGCGCAATCATCGCCCGCGCTGACGGTGGCGCCAACTTCTGGCAGGTCAACGAAAACCATGTCACCTAACAACTCCTGAGCGTGTTCGGTGATGCCCACGGTGTAAGAGCCGTCAGCTTCTTTGCGCAGCCATTCGTGTTCTTTGCTGTATTTCAGTTCTGCAGGTACGTTGCTCATCAATCAATCTCCAAAAAAGGATGAATTACGCGACGGCTTTGCCGTTACGCACAAAAACAGGTTTAGTCACTTTTACCGGCATTTCACGGTTACGGATCTGTACGATCGCGGTCTCACCGATACCCGCAGGGACACGCGCCAACGCGATGCTGTAACCCAGGGTTGGGGAGAATGTGCCACTGGTGATAATGCCTTCGTGCTGGTTGCCAGAAGCATCGGTGAAACGTACCGGCAGTTCATTACGCAGCACGCCCTTCTCAGTCATCACCAGTCCGACCAGCTGTTCGTGGCCTTTCTCACGCTGCATTTCCAGCGCTTCACGACCAATAAAGTCGCGGTCAGCCGGTTCCCACGCGATGGTCCAGCCCATGTTGGCCGCGAGCGGAGAAATACCTTCGTCCATCTCCTGGCCGTACAGGTTCATACCCGCTTCCAGACGCAGGGTGTCGCGCGCGCCGAGACCACAAGGTTTGACACCAGCCTGTACCAGCGCACGCCAGAAATCTGCCGCCTTTTCATTCGGCATGGCAATTTCATAGCCTGCTTCGCCGGTATAACCGGTGGTGGCGATAAACAAATCACCCGCCTGAACGCCGAAAAACGGCTTCATGCCTTCAACCGCATGACGCTGCTCGTCAGTAAACAACGTAGCTGCTTTTTCCTGCGCATTTGGACCCTGCACCGCAATCAGCGACAGGTCGTCACGAACGGTGATGTCGATGGCGTAAGGTTCAGCGTGTTGGGTAATCCAGGAGAGGTCTTTTTCGCGGGTGGCGGAGTTTACAACGAGGCGGAAGAAATCTTCAGTGAAGTAGTAGACAATCAGGTCATCTATCACGCCGCCCGAAGCGTTGAGCATCCCGGAGTAGAGGGCTTTACCCGTCTTCGTTAGCTTCGCGACGTCATTTGCCAGCAGATAACGCAAGAACTCCCGGGTGCGGCTACCGCGCAGGTCGACGATGGTCATATGCGACACATCAAACATACCGGCATCAGTGCGAACAGCATGGTGTTCATCGAGCTGAGAACCGTAATGCAGTGGCATCATCCAGCCATGGAAATCGACCATGCGCGCGCCACATAGCGTGTGTTGTTCGTACAAAGGAGTCTGTTGAGCCATCTTTTCCTCGTTGAATAAGCGGGGCTACCAACTCTTTCGCGGTGAAATTTTCGCCACGAAACCCAGCACCGCAGCCGCTCCTGGGGCTACGACGCAAACGTTCTCTTTGTCCTGAACTTACCACCGAAATAGACACTAAACCATAAGTCAAAATTAACCATCACATTAGCTTATGGCGAAAAACAGCCAGATCGCCAACAGAATAAAACTCCATGCATATAGTAATTAATCAGAATAACAAACAAAGATGAGCGCAAACTTACAGCACTAATCAACATTAAATGTGGAAAAAATGTCAAAAATGGCGTTATGAAAAAAACGCAATATTAGAAAAACTAATGCGAAAAAAGGCGTGGAATTAGATTATTTCAAATGAGAGAAGCACCCCGGCGCGCAGGCCGGGAGAGGAAAGTGTGACGGGTCTCAAACTCTTAAGATTGTCCTTACGGACACTAACGCAACCACTCGGGAAGATCGTTCAGTCCCATCGCCTGGCGGATGAGTTGTGGTTTTACGCCCGGGAGGGTATCGGCCAGTTTCAGCCCAATATCGCGTAGCAGTTTTTTCGCCGGATTCTCACCTGCAAACAGTTCACGGAAACCTTGCATCCCCGCCAGCATCAGCGCTGCGCTGTGCTTACGACTGCGTTCGTAGCGGCGTAAATAGAGATACTGACCAATATCTTTACCCTGACGCTGTAGCCGCTTAAGTTCATCGATCAGCTCCGCCGCATCCATAAAGCCAAGGTTAACCCCCTGACCCGCCAGCGGGTGGATGGTATGCGCCGCATCCCCCACCAGCGCCAGACGATGGGCCGCGAACTGGCGGGCATAGCGTCCCGTCAGCGGAAACGCCTGACGTTCGCTTTCAAGGCTGCACAGTCCCAGACGGTTATCAAAGGCGATATTCAGCGCCTGATTAAACTCGTCAACGCTTGCCTGCTGCATACGTTCTGCTTCCTGCGGCGAGAGCGACCAGACGATAGAGCACAGGTGTGGATCGCTGAGCGGCAGGAATGCCAGGATACCCTCGCCGTGAAACGCCTGACGCGCGACCGCACCGTGCGCTTCCTGCGTACGGATAGTCGCCACCAGCGCATGATGACGATAATCCCAGAAGGTGAGCGGAATATCCGCTTTGTTGCGCAGCCAGGAGTTAGCACCATCAGCACCGACGACCAGACGCGCCGTCAACATTGTGCCATCTTTCAGGCTCAGAAATGCCTCGTTCTCGCCCCAGGCTACCTGCTGTAATTCAGCGGGTGCCATCAGCGTAATATCAGGTGAACGCTGTGCCTTTTGCCACAGTGCATAATGGATTTCTGAGTTTTCAACGATGTGGCCCAAATGGCTGTAGCCCATGCTCTGGTCATCAAATGCAATGCGTCCAAAGCTGTCTTTGTCCCAGACTTCCATGCCGTGGTAGCAGCAAGCGCGACGGGCAACAATGTCGGACCAGACGCCAAGACGGGTAAGCAGTTTTTCGCTGGCTGCATTAATTGCCGATACTCGAAGCTGAGGAGGTGCATCCGCCGCCAATGGCTGCGGAACATGTTGTTCTAATACAGCAACGCGCAACCCACTGCCCTGCAGGCCGCAGGCAACCGCCAGTCCCACCATGCCGCCACCAACAATTGCTACATCAACACTTTGCACTGTTTATACCTCGAAACCTGTAATCCGTAGGCCTGATAAGCGCAGCGCCATCAGACATTTTTGCGGGGACCCTTGCCGGATGTCGGCGTTGCCTTATCCGGCCTACAGGTCATATTTATCGTGCAACCCAACCCAGGGTCCGCTCCGCCAGCGCATCGCGCGCAGGGGTGAATAATTCCATCGCCATCAGCCCGACGTTGCGCCCAACAACCAGCGGAGCCCAGCGATTGGCAAACAAATACACTAAATTGTTGGTCACACCAATCGTCGTATCACGATCGCGCTCGCGACGCTGCTGATAGCGTGCCAGCACCGCATAATCACCGATATCTTCCGCGTTGCTTTGCGCCTGCGTCAACGTCTCAGCCAGGCTCATTACATCGCGCAGGCCAAGGTTGAAACCTTGCCCGGCAATGGGATGCAGCGTCTGGGCGGCGTTCCCTACCAGCACGGTACGATGGGTAATCGCTTTCAGCGCCGTAGTTAACGAAAGCGGATAAGCGCTGCGTTTACCAGCCTGGGTAATACGTCCCAGTCGCCAGCCAAACGCGGTTTGCAGTTCACGGCAAAACTGTTCGTCGGACCAGGTCATGATCTCATCACGCTGCTCCAGTGGATGGCACCACACCAGCGAGCAGCGACCGTCAGACATTGGTAGCATTGCCAGCGGGCCATATTGCGTGAAGCGTTCAAACGCTCGCCCGTCGTGCGGTACAGAGGTCGTGACGTTGGCAATCACCGCCAGTTGTTCATAAGGCTGTTGCAGCCAGTCAACACCGCAGGCAGTCGCCAGTGCGGAACGCGTGCCGTCAGCAGCCACCAGCAGGCGACCGGTAATCATCTCGCCATTCTCCAGCGTCACTTCAACGCGATCCTGCGTGCGCGACACGCTGGCTACGCGGTCGGGGCAGTGCAATGTGACACCCGGTGCTTTGCGCAGCAGCGCAAACAGACGCAGCCCGACGTCGTGCAGTTCTACCACCTGGCCCAGAGCTGGAATACGGTATTCCTGCGCATCCAGCGTCACAAATCCGGCATGGCCGCGATCGCTGACGTGAACCGTTTTAATGGCCGTTGCGCAATCGGCAATCGCCTGCCATACGCCAATTCGCGCCAGCTGTTGGCAGGTTCCTGCCGCCAGCGCGATCGCCCGGGCGTCAAACCCGGGATGGCGGTCAGTTTCAGGTTCGCTCGCTTCTATCAGATGAACCGGCAGAGTCCCATGGCTGAGCTGAGAAATGGCCAGCGCCAGCGTCGCGCCAACCATACCACCACCAACGATAATCACACTCATTGCAGTCGCGCCGCAGCCATTAAGGCTTCAATGTCATCAGCTTTCTTCACTACGCTGGCGGTCAGGTTTTCATTGCCGTCCTCGGTGATGAGGATGTCATCCTCAATACGAATGCCGATACCACGATAAGCCGGTGGTACATCAGCATCCGGCGCGATATACAGTCCCGGTTCGACGGTGAGTACCATTCCCGGCTCAAGAATACGTGAGCGGTCCTGACCATAAACGCCGACGTCGTGCACATCCAGACCCAGCCAGTGACTTAGACCATGCATAAAGAATGGGCGGTGCGCATTTTCGGTAATCAACTGATCGACATCACCGTGCAGAATGCCAAGCTGCACCAGGCCCGTAATCATGATACGCACCACTTCGCCAGTGACTTCCTGAATGGACGTTCCGGGACGATACAGACGCAGGCTGGTCTCTAAGGATTCCAGTACGATATCGTAGATTTCACGCTGTGCTGGTGTAAATTTACCGTTTACCGGGAAGGTACGCGTAATGTCACCCGCATAGCCTTTGTATTCACAGCCAGCGTCAATCAGCACCAAATCGCCATCGCGCATTTCACTTTCATTTTCGGTGTAATGCAGGATACAGCCGTTTTCACCGCTGCCGACAATCGTGTTATAGGACGGATAACGCGCGCCATGACGGGTAAATTCATGGTGAATCTCCCCTTCTAACTGGTATTCAAACATTCCCGGACGGCATTTTTCCATCGCGCGGGTATGCGCCAGTGCGGTGATTTCTCCGGTACGACGCATGACCGCGATTTCTTCCGGTGATTTGAACAGGCGCATTTCATGCACCATCGGACGCCAGTCGATAATCGCGGCAGGCGCGTGCAGATTTTGTCTGGAGCCTTTGCGCAGTTTATCCAGCGCCGTGCACACAATCTCGTCGGCCCAGGCATACTCGCCCTGGGCGTGGTATACCGCGTCCAGACCATTGAGCAGCAAATACAGCTGTTGATTGATTTCACTGAAGGCCAGCGCCCGGTCAACGCCAAGTTTTGCCGGGGCAGCATCCTGGCCCAGACGGCGGCCAAACCAGATCTCCGCCGTCAGATCGCGAACCCGATTGAACAAAACGCTGTGGTTATGAGTGTCATCACTTTTGATCAGCACCAGCACGGCTTCAGGTTCGTTAAAACCGGTGAAGTACCAGAAATCACTGCTTTGGCGGTAAGGGTATTCACTGTCCGCGCTACGCGTCGTTTCCGGTGCGGCAAAAATCAGCGCGGCGCTGCCGGGCTGCATTTGTGCCAGTAAAGCCTGGCGACGACGCTGGAATTCTTGCTGAGATATCTCGCTCATCACACTCTCCTTTGCGTTTCGTTCTTAGTGCAGAGTCGGTTTACGGACTTCCGGCGCGGTCGGCTGCTGACGCGTAAACGTGTCATGACACAGCAAGGCGGCTACGCGCACGTATTCGATGATCTCTTCGAGCGACATTTCCAGCTCTTCCTGATCTTCGTCTTCGTCATATCCCAATTGAGCGATATTGCGCAGGTCGTCAATCGCTTCCCCGGTTTCGCCGGTCACTTTGTCGAGCTTCGGTTGCGTGACGCCAAGGCCCAGTAAAAAGTGGTTTACCCATCCCGCCAGCGCATCGGCGCGATCGAACACGCTGACGTCATCCCCTTCAGGCAGATAAAGCTGAAAAAGGAAGCCGTCGTCTTCGAGGGCATCACTGGTGGCTGAGTGCATTTTCAGCAGCGCCTGAGCCAGCTCGTGACCAAAGGCCAGACCTTCGTTCGTCAGGTCGTGCAGCAGCGGCTGCCATGAGCTGTCGTTATTTCCGCCGCAAATCATTCCGCTTATCAAGCCGTGCATTTCGGCCGGGGTTAATCCAGCCCCTTGTTGGTTCAAAAACTGGCTAACTTCGTTGTAACCAGGCATTTCGTTCTGTATAGACATAAGCATTCGTCATCAAAGGGAGGAATATTCATGGTATGCTACCACTTTGGACCCTGGTGGACCAGAAAAGGGCTTGTATCTTGATACCAGGGTAGCTATAGTGTCGCCCCTTCGCGGACCCACGGTCTGGAGACGAAGGCAGCGCAGTCAATCAGCAGGAAGGTGGCATGTCTGCACAACCCGTCGATATCCAAATATTTGGCCGTTCACTGCGAGTGAATTGCCCGCCTGAACAAAGGGATGCGTTGAATCAGGCTGCGGACGATCTCAATCAGCGATTGCAAGATCTGAAAGTTCGCACTAGAGTCACAAATACTGAGCAGTTGGTTTTCATCGCCGCGTTGAACATCAGCTATGAATTAACTCAGGAAAAAGCGAAGACGCGTGAGTACGCGGCGAGCATGGAACAACGTATTCGGATGCTACAACAGACCATCGAACAGGCGTTGCTTGATCAGGGTCGCATAACCGAAAAAACGGGCCAAAACTTTGAATAACACTTTTCGGTTTACTGTGGTAGAGTGACCGTGAAGACAAAATTTCTCTGAGATGTTTGCAAGCGGGCCAGTCCCCTGAGCCGATATTTCATACCACAAGAATGTGGCGCTCCACGGTTGGTGAGCATGCTCGGCCCGTCCGAGAAGCCTTAAAACTGTGACGACGCATTCACCTTGAACCAAGGGTTCAAGGGTTACAGCCTGCGGCGGCATCTCGGAGATTCCCTTCTACCTGGCAACAGCCATGACTTTACTTTCTGAACTCCCTTTATCTCGGCAAGAAATCCGTCAACTGATTCGGCAGCGTCGTCGTGCGCTTACTTCCGAACAGCAACGACAATACGGTCAGCAAGCCGCGACCCGAATGCTCAGTTATCCCCCTGTTGTACTCGCTCATACCGTGGCGGTATTCCTCTCGTTCGATGGCGAACTCGATACCCAGCCGCTAATAGATCAGCTGTGGCGAGCGGGCAAGCGCGTCTATCTTCCGGTTCTTCATCCCTTCAGCCCTGGCAACCTGCTGTTCCTGCACTATCATCCGCACAGCGACCTGGTAACCAATCGCTTAAAGATCCAGGAACCACGACTTGATGTACGTGACGTATTGCCGCTCTCACAACTGGATGTACTGATTACGCCGTTAGTGGCGTTTGATGAGGTCGGGCAACGCCTGGGTATGGGCGGTGGATTTTATGACCGTACGTTGCAAAACTGGCAGCAGCATAAGATCCAGCCCGTAGGCTACGCGCACGATTGTCAGCGAGTGGAAAAGCTGCCTGTCGAAGAATGGGATATCCCACTGCCTGCGGTGGTGACGCCATCCAAAATCTGGGAGTGGTAGCTTTTTTTGCCAATTGCGGCAAGGCTCGAAAACAGAATGTCTGCGTGACAGGAAGAGATTTTGAGGCCGGGAAATCAGAGGAAAGATGGGCAGGTCAACCGCCTGCCCATGTAGAGGAAATCAGTACAGCAGACGAGCGCGAATGGTTCCCGGAAGGGCTTTCATCGCCAGCAGCGCTTTCTCTGCCACATCTTCATCCGCTTCAATATCAATAACCACGTAACCTACCTGTGCGGAAGTCTGCAGATACTGCGCGGCAATGTTGACGCCCTGCTCGGCAAAAATCTGGTTCAGCGCAGTCAGTACGCCCGGACGGTTTTCGTGAATGTGCATCAGACGACGACCGCCGTGCAGCGGCAGCGAAACTTCCGGGAAGTTAACTGCAGACAGCGTAGAGCCGTTGTCGGAATACTTGGTCAGTTTCCCAGCCACTTCCAGACCGATGTTTTCCTGTGCTTCCAGCGTTGAACCACCAATGTGCGGCGTCAGGATCACGTTGTCGAAATCACACAGCGGCGAAGTGAAAGGATCGCTGTTGGTTGCCGGCTCGGTTGGGAATACGTCGATTGCTGCCCCTGCCAGGTGCTTGGTCGCTAACGCGTCGCACAGCGCAGGAATATCAACAACTGTGCCGCGTGCGGCGTTAATCAGCAGCGCGCCTGGTTTCATCAAGGCAATCTCACGCGCGCCCATCAGATTTTTGGTGGAGGCATTTTCCGGTACGTGCAAACTGACCACGTCGCTCATATTGAGCAGGTCGGAAAGATGCTGCACCTGCGTGGCGTTGCCGAGCGGGAGTTTATTTTCAATATCATAGAAATAGACGTGCATCCCCAGCGATTCCGCCAGAATGCCTAGCTGAGTACCAATGTGGCCGTAGCCGATGATCCCCAGTTTTTTGCCACGCGCTTCAAACGAGCCGGTAGCCAGTTTATTCCACACGCCGCGGTGTGCTTTGGCGTTTGCTTCGGGTACGCCGCGTAGCAGGAGCAGCAGTTCGCCAATCACCAGTTCCGCAACGGAACGCGTGTTAGAGAATGGCGCATTAAACACGGGGATCCCGCGCTTTGCCGCAGCGCTGAGATCAACCTGGTTGGTGCCGATACAGAAGCAGCCAATCGCGACCAGTTTCTCTGCGGCGTCAATCACATCTTCAGTCAGATGGGTACGGGATCGCAGGCCAATGAAGTGGGCATCACGGATGGACTCTTTCAGTTGTTCAGTGTCCAGAGCGCCTTTATGAAACTCGATGTTGGTATAACCTGCTGCACGAAGGCTTTCGAGCGCTTTTTGATGCACGCCTTCAACCAGCAGAAATTTAATCTTATCTTTCTCCAGTGATACCTTTGCCATTTCCCCGACCCTGTCTTTTTTTGTTCAAACTGATGTGTTGTGTGTGGGATTTTCATCCGTCTCTTCAACATATCAAAAAATAATATTGCGGCAATATGAACGTTTGCGTCGCCGTGCTGAAGAAATGTCATTCAGAGAGAAATGTCAGAGGAAAATACTGGCGATAACTTTTTCTTTGGAGAGATCGGCAGGACAATATTATAAACGTGACACAAGTCACCAAATTTGCCCTGCCAAAATTTTTTTAACGGGAGAAGACACTCCCGTCAGATCATTTTACGATAGTTTTCACGCCGTCTGGCGTACCGATCAGCGCGACATCCGCACCACGGTTGGCAAACAGACCGACGGTTACCACGCCCGGAATCGCATTGATGGCGTTTTCCATCGCGATGGCATCGAGGATCTCCAGACCGTGTACATCAAGGATCACGTTACCATTGTCCGTCACTACACCCTGACGGTATTCAGGACGACCGCCCAGCTTCACCAACTGGCGAGCCACAGCGCTGCGCGCCATTGGGATCACTTCAACCGGCAGCGGGAAGTTACCGAGAATATCGACTTCTTTGGACGCGTCGGCAATACAGATAAATTTCTTCGCCACGGAAGCAATAATTTTTTCACGGGTCAACGCTGCGCCGCCGCCCTTGATCATCTGCATGTGGCCGTTGATTTCATCCGCGCCGTCAACGTATACGCCGAGGCTGTCCACTTCGTTAAGATCGAACACGTGGATACCGAGGCTTTTGAGTTTTTCGGTTGAAGCGTCCGAACTGGATACCGCACCTTCAATCTGACCTTTCATTGTGCCCAGCGCATCAATAAAGTGTGCGGCTGTTGAACCTGTACCTACGCCCACAATGGTACCGGGCTGTACATACTGAAGTGCCGCCCATCCTACTGCTTTTTTCAGTTCATCCTGCGTCATGATCGTTTCGCCTGTGGTGTGAATATGGTGGGAAAATTCACGCGCATTATAGAACATTGTGCAGAAAAATGTCCCCACACCCGCTCGCAAGCGGCGGATTTCGTCTTTACCCAACCTAAATTTGTGTCATAGTGCAGAACAAGCAAAATTTTCAGGAGTGCGTCAAAGCAATGAAACGTCCGGACTACAGAACACTACAAGCACTGGATGCGGTTATTCGTGAACGAGGATTTGAGCGCGCGGCGCAAAAGCTGTGCATCACGCAATCCGCGGTTTCACAGCGCATAAAACAGCTTGAGAATATGTTCGGACAACCGCTGCTGGTGCGTACCGTACCACCACGCCCAACCGAACAGGGGCAAAAACTACTGGCGCTTTTGCGTCAGGTTGAACTGCTCGAAGACGAGTGGCTGGGTGATGAACAAACCGGTTCGACGCCGCTGCTGCTCTCACTGGCGGTGAACGCCGACAGTCTGGCGACCTGGTTGCTTCCGGCGCTGGCTCCGGTACTGGCAAATTCGCCGATTCGGCTGAACCTGCAGGTTGAGGATGAAACCCGAACTCAGGAACGTCTGCGTCGTGGTGAAGTGGTCGGTGCGGTGAGTATTCAACATCAGGCGCTGCCAAGCTGTCTGGTGGATAAACTCGGCGCGCTGGACTACCTGTTTGTTGGCTCTAAACCTTTCGCCGAGCGTTATTTCCCTAACGGCGTCACCCGCTCTGCCCTGCTGAAAGCTCCAGCGGTAGCGTTTGACCATCTTGATGATATGCACCAGGCGTTCCTGCAACAAAACTTCGACCTGCCGCCGGGCAGCGTGCCGTGCCATATCGTTAACTCGTCTGAAGCCTTTGTTCAATTGGCGCGTCAGGGAACGACCTGCTGCATGATCCCCCACTTGCAGATTGAGAAAGAACTGGAAAGCGGCGAACTTATCGACTTAACGCCGGGCCTGTTCCAGCGCCGGATGCTGTACTGGCACCGTTTTGCGCCGGAAAGCCGCATGATGCGCAACGTCACCGATGCGCTGCTGGCCTATGGTCACAACGTACTGCGTCAGGATTAAACCGCTCATAACCTCTGAGTGCCGGATGGTGGCGTAACGCCCTATCCGGCCGACAAGTCTTTTACCCTCTTTTCATGCTATTCCCGCCACGTCTTTGAAATAAATCACAAAATCAAACACGCCACGCGGCAAAAAACGACGCCCTGTTGGCTATTTTTTGCTGGCGACAAGCCAAATGAAAAAGCTCACCGTATTCGCAAAGATTCAACTTATTGCGTAATACGGAGCAAAAAATGGCAAACGTGCAGGAGTGGCAAACACTCGCCAATAAAGAACTCAGTCGACGGGAAAAAACCGTCGAGTCGCTGGAAAGACAGACGGCGGAAGGGATTGCCATCAAGCCGCTGTACACCGAAGAAGACCTCGATAATCTGGAAGTCACGGGCACCCTTCCCGGTCTGCCGCCTTACGTGCGTGGCCCGCGCGCCACCATGTATACCGCGCAGCCGTGGACCATTCGTCAATACGCTGGTTTCTCTACCGCCAAAGAGTCCAACGCCTTTTACCGCCGCAACCTCGCCGCCGGGCAAAAAGGGCTTTCCGTCGCCTTTGACCTTGCCACCCATCGTGGATATGACTCTGACAACCCGCGCGTGGCGGGTGACGTCGGCAAAGCGGGCGTGGCGATCGATACCGTCGAAGATATGAAGATACTGTTCGACCAGATCCCGCTGGATAAGATGTCGGTATCGATGACCATGAACGGCGCGGTTCTACCGGTGCTGGCGTTTTATATCGTCGCTGCAGAAGAACAAGGCGTAACGCCGGAACAACTCACCGGAACCATTCAGAACGATATCCTGAAAGAGTACCTGTGCCGCAACACCTACATTTATCCACCAAAACCGTCCATGCGCATTATCGCCGACATCATCGCCTGGTGCTCCGGCAACATGCCGCGCTTTAACACCATCAGCATCAGCGGCTATCACATGGGTGAAGCCGGAGCGAACTGCGTGCAGCAGGTAGCGTTTACGCTGGCAGACGGTATTGAATACATCAAAGCCGCACTCTCCGCCGGACTAAAAATTGATGACTTCGCCCCGCGCCTGTCGTTCTTCTTCGGTATCGGCATGGATCTGTTTATGAACGTCGCCATGCTGCGCGCAGCGCGCTATTTGTGGAGTGAAGCGGTCAGTAGCTTTGGCGCGACCAACCCGAAATCTCTCGCTCTGCGTACCCACTGCCAGACGTCCGGCTGGAGCCTGACCGAGCAGGACCCGTACAACAACGTGGTGCGTACTACCATTGAAGCACTCGGCGCTACGCTTGGCGGTACCCAGTCGCTGCATACCAACGCCTTTGATGAAGCGCTCGGTCTGCCCACCGATTTCTCCGCCCGTATTGCGCGTAATACGCAAATCATCATTCAGGAAGAATCAGAGATCTGCCGCACCGTCGATCCGCTGGCCGGATCGTATTACGTCGAGTCACTCACCGATCAAATCGTGAAGCAGGCACGCACGATCATCAAACAGATTGATGAGGCAGGCGGCATGGCGAAAGCGATCGAAGCCGGGCTCCCTAAACGGATGATCGAAGAAGCTTCCGCGCGTGAACAGTCGCTGATCGACCAGGGTAAGCGCGTTATCGTCGGCGTCAATAAGTACAAGCTGGATAAAGAAGACGAGACGTCGGTACTGGAGATCGACAACGTGAAGGTGCGCAACGAGCAGATTGCCTCGCTGAAACATATCCGCACCACCCGCGACAACGATGCCGTCAAGACCGCGCTATCCGCGTTGACCCACGCCGCGCAACATAATGAAAACCTGCTGGCTGCTGCCGTCAACGCCGCCCGCGTTCGCGCCACGCTCGGTGAAATCTCCGACGCGCTGGAAGTCGCTTTTAATCGCTATCTGGTTCCCAGCCAGTGCGTCACCGGAGTGATTGCGCAAAGCTATCATCAGTCTGATAAATCCGCCGATGAGTTCGATACCATCGTTGCGCAAACCGAACAGTTCCTCGCGGAAAATGGCCGCCGCCCGCGTATTCTGATCGCCAAGATGGGTCAGGACGGCCACGATCGCGGCGCGAAGGTGATCGCCAGCGCCTACTCCGATCTCGGCTTTGATGTCGATCTCAGCCCGATGTTCTCCACACCGGAAGAGATCGCCCGCCTGGCGGTAGAAAACGATGTGCATGTGATTGGTGCCTCATCGCTGGCCGCCGGCCATAAAACGCTGATCCCGGAACTGGTTACCGCACTCAAAAAATGGGGGCGTGAAGATATCTGCGTGGTAGCAGGAGGTGTTATTCCGCCGCAGGATTACGCTTTCCTGCACGAACATGGCGTGGCAGCCATTTATGGCCCCGGCACACCAATGCTCGACAGCGTCCGCGATGTGTTAACCCGTATCAGTCAGCATCATGATTAACGCCGCCACGCTTGAAGATACCGTCCGTCGTTTGCGACTCGGTGAACGGGCTACGCTCGCCCAGGCGATGACGCTGGTCGAAAGCAACCACCCGCGCCACCAGCCGCTGAGTACGCAATTGCTGGACGCGATTATGCCGTTCACCGGTAACGCCCTGCGCTTAGGGATCACCGGTACGCCGGGCGCGGGCAAAAGCACTTTCCTGGAAGCATTCGGCATGTTGCTTATCCGCCACGGATTACGGGTAGCGGTGATCGCCGTCGATCCCAGCAGCCCGGTCAGCGGCGGCAGCATTCTTGGCGATAAAACCCGCATGACGGAGCTGGCCCGCGCCGAATCTGCGTTTATTCGACCGGTCCCTTCCAGCGGTCATTTAGGCGGTGCCAGCCAGCGGTCATTTAGGCGGTGCCAGCCAGCGCGCCCGCGAATTAATGCTGCTGTGCGAAGCGGCTGGCTTTGACGTGGTGATTGTGGAAACCGTCGGCGTAGGGCAGTCAGAAACCGAAGTCGCAGGCATGGTGGATTGCTTTATCTCACTGCAAATCGCTGGCGGTGGCGACGATTTACAGGGCATCAAAAAAGGCCTGATGGAAATGGCGGATCTGGTCGTCATCAATAAGGACGACGGTGATAACCATACCAGCGTTGCCATCGCCCGCCATATGTACGAATCAGCCCTGCATATTCTGCGCCGTAAATATGACGAGTGGCAGCCGCGGGTATTAACCTGTAGCGCCCTGGAAAAACGCGGTATCGAGGAGGTCTGGCAAGCAATAACCGATTTTAAAACGTGCCTGACCGCCAGCGGTAAACTGGGAAAAGTTCGCCAGCAGCAGGCGGTGGACTGGTTACACCAGCAGGCTGAAGAAGAAGCCCTGCATCTGTTGTTTGCCCGCACTGATTTCGACCGCTATTTCCAGCAGACGCTACAGGCCGTCAAAAACAATGATCTTTCGCCACGCACCGGTCTGCGGCACATCAGCGAATTTATTCAGCATCATTACTTTCAATAAAGAGAACATTATGTCTTATCAATACGTCAACGTGGTCATCATCCAGAAAGTCGCGGTTATTGAGTTCAATTACGCCCGCAAGCTCAATGCCCTGAGTAAAGTGTTTATTGACGATCTGATGCAGGCGCTGAGCGATCTCAATCGTGCGGACATTCGCTGCATCATTCTGCGCGCCCCGAGCGGGGCCAAAGTGTTCTCTGCCGGGCATGATATTCATGAACTCCCGACCGGACGACGCGATCCGCTTTCCTATGACGATCCGCTGCGTCAGATCACCCGCATGATCCAAAAATATCCGAAGCCGGTGATCTCCATGGTCGAAGGCAGCGTCTGGGGCGGCGCGTTTGAAATGATCATGAGTTCCGATCTGATCATTGCAGCCAGTACCTCCACTTTCTCAATGACCCCGGTCAACCTCGGCGTGCCGTATAACCTGGTGGGCATCCACAACCTGACCCGCGACGCTGGTTTTCACATCGTTAAAGAGCTGATTTTTACCGCTTCGCCCATTACAGCTCAACGCGCCATGGCGGTTGGGATCCTTAACCATGTCGTGCCCGTCGAGGAACTGGAAGATTTCACTCTGCAAATGGCACACCACATCTCAGAAAAAGCGCCGCTGGCAATCGCTGTCATCAAAGAAGAGCTGCGCGTGCTGGGTGAAGCGCACACCATGAATTCCGATGAGTTCGAGCGTATTCAGGGCATGCGCCGCGCGGTGTACGACAGCGAGGATTATCAGGAAGGGATGAACGCGTTTATGGAAAAACGTAAACCTAATTTTGTTGGCCATTAATCACGTCCGAGGAAGGAGACGGCCATGAAACGGATGAGCGCCGAACAGGCGGCAGAAATTATCCAGCACGATGATATGGTGGCGTTTAGCGGCTTTACCCCTGCGGGTTCACCCAAAGCGTTACCCAGCGCAATTGCCCAACGCGCCTGCGAACGGCATCAGAACGGGCAGCCTTTTCAGATCCGCCTGCTGACCGGAGCATCAATTGGTGCCGCCGCTGATGATGTTCTATCCGCGGCGGATGCCGTTTCCTGGCGTGCGCCTTATCAAACGTCATCGGGCCTGCGCGAGAAAATTAATCAGGGCCAGGTGAGGTTTGTCGATCTCCATTTGAGTGAAGTGGCGCAAATGGTTAATTACGGTTTTTTTGGCGAAATCGATGTTGCCGTCATTGAAGCCTCCGCTATCGCGCCAGATGGCCGGATTTGGCTTTCCAGCGGTATTGGCAATGCACCCACCTGGCTGCTGCGGGCGAAAAAGGTGATAATCGAGCTAAATAATTACCATAATCCGCGTGTGGCGGAGTTTGCCGACATCGTGATACCCGGCGCGCCACCACGGCGTAACAGCGTACCTATTTTTCATACCATGGATCGCGTAGGCAATCAGTGCGTGCAGATAGACCCCAAAAAGGTGGTTGCGGTGGTGGATACCGAGCTGCCCGATGCCGGAAATGCGGCGGATAAAACCAATCCGGTCAGCCAGCAAATTGCCGATAACGTAGTCACTTTCCTGCTGGCAGAAATGGCGCACAAACGCATTCCAGCGGAATTTCTACCCTTACAAAGCGGCGTGGGCAATATCAACAACGCGGTGATGGCGCGGCTGGGGGAAAACCCGGATATCCCGCCCTTTATGATGTATTCGGAGGTGTTGCAGGAATCGGTGGTGCATCTGCTGGAAACGGGCAAGATCACCGGTGCCAGCGCCTCCAGCCTGACTATTTCAGCCCCGTCGCTACAGAAGATTTACGACAACATGGACTTCTTCGCCAGCCGAATAGTGCTGCGCCCGCAGGAGATCTCCAATAACCCGGAAATCATTCGACGACTGGGGGTTATTGCGCTTAACGTCGGTCTGGAGTTTGATATCTACGGCCATGCCAATTCCACGCATGTTGCGGGGGTGAACCTGATGAATGGCATCGGCGGCAGCGGAGATTTCGAGCGCAACGCTTACCTGTCTATCTTTATGGCGCCGTCGATTGCCAAAGGCGGGAAAATCTCCACCATCGTGCCGATGTGCAGCCATGTCGACCACAGCGAACATAGCGTTAAAGTGATCGTAACCGAACAAGGGATTGCCGATCTACGTGGGCTATCTCCGATGCAGCGGGCGCACACGATTATCGATAACTGTGCACACCCTCTTTACCGGGATTATCTGCACCGCTATCTGGAGAAAGCGCCCGGCGGACATATCCATCACGATCTCAGCCATGCGTTCGATCTGCATCGCAACCTTCTCGAAACAGGATCGATGCTCGGTTAATTTGCACTACCGTCACGATCTTCAGCAATATGCTGGAGCATGGTGGCGGTATAGCGATGATTTTTCAGCGAATAGAGAAACTCCTGCATATACATGGGACTTCCGGGTGCATCGAAATACTTTAGCGTCGACGGGTTCACCAGCCGCCAGGCGAAATGAGGGATCACCGTCAAAAACTGTCCGCGCTCCACGGCGCTAATTTTGGCCATAAAGCTGTACGGACGGTAGATAATCGTCGGGTTGATCCCGCAGGGCCGCATGTAGGCATCCAGCATCGCCTCAAAGTTGGCGCGATTCTGGAAGCGCATTTGCAGCCATGGCAGCTCGCGCAGCAGATCCTGTGGCTGTTTTTCTTCGTAGCGCCGGGAAACGAGAAAACCCAAACGCAGAGGAGGCAGCTCGCTAATCGCCAGATTCTCCAGTTCCTGTACGCGGGGAGAAACGTGTTGCGGCGAGATAATAAAATCCAGTTTGCGATCGAACAGGTTATCAATCACCCCATTCTCGCTGAATTCAACGGCCTGAGCTGTCACACCGTCATACTTGTCACCAAGGCTAATCAACTGGTCAAAAATAATCGTTGGGTAGGTATTGTCGATACCGATGACGATTTCCCGCGAGCGGCGAGAGGCGTTATGGATTTCGTTATCAATGGCAGAGAGGCGCTGATAAACGGGAAACAGCTTCTGATACAGCTCTTGTCCGGCTTTATTCAGGCTGATGTTGTTATCTTTGCGGGTAAACAGCGTATAGCCGATTTGATCTTCCAGTGCGGCAATGCTTTTACCGAAAGGCGATGCGGTCATATGTATTTTTTCTGCCGCTCTGGCGATGTTATTGGTTTGCGCCAGCAGAATGAAATTACGCATCTTTTTCGAGATAAAAATATCCATAGCGTCCCCTTAAAAATCGCTATGGCCTATCCTCATTACGGCGAAAAAAAAGACTGGATGTGGGGTCTCATTTTTACAGTTGCTCACAGAAAAAACCCGGCTGGAAAGCCGGGTCTGCAATGATTACTGGGTTTTGGCTGGCGTTGCTGCTGGTTGCCCCGCCGTCGGCTCAATCTGGAAGACCACATCAACCTGATCGTCAAACTGAATAACCGGCTGTTCGTAGGTTTCCTGAGCGGATGTCGCAGGCGCTGCATCTGCTTTCATCATCCGTACCATCGGGCTCGGTTGATAATTGGAAACATGGTAACGCACGCTGTAAACGGGCCCCAATTTGCTGTTAAAGCCCGCAGCTAACTGCTCAGCCTGATGAATAGCATCATCAATTGCTGCTTTACGCGCTTTATCTTTGTAAGTATCCGGCTGGGCAACGCCAAGCGATACCGAACGGATCTCATTCAGACCGGCCTTCAGTGCACCATCGAGCAGCGCATTGAGTTTGTCCAACTGACGCAGCGTGACCTCAACGGTACGTACCGCACGATAGCCTTTAAGGACGCTTTTACCATTCTGGTAGTCGTAGTCCGGCTGGGTGCGCAGGTTTGCCGCGCTAATATCTTTCTTCGCTATCTGGTTCTGTTCAAGGAAGGACAGATATTGTGCCACGCGCTCATCAGCCTGCTTCTTTGCTGAAGCCGCATCCTTTGCAGCTACGTTCACTTCAATCGCCAGAGTAGCGATGTCTGGTGTCGCATCCACGCTTGCCGTTCCGGAAGTCACGATGTGCGGTCCATTTGGCAACTCATTTGCCTGTACCGATAGTGCGCTGAATCCGACTAATGCCGCCAGGGCCATTATTTTGAACTTCACGGTCGTTCCTCCATGTTTCATTAATTACCCCGAAACTCAGGGCACATGCAGGCAAGCTTAGCCGATCTCGCTGCGTTGTCCATCAGACAACACTTAGTTGAACAACGCATGAACGTGCGCAACACCTTCTTTTGCCAACTGAAAAGCGATAAACCACATCACCAATCCTACCAGGGTATTGATGATCCGCTGTGCTTTAGCAGTGCGCAAACGCGGAGCGAGCCAGGCCGCCAGCAATGCCAGACCGAAGAACCAAAGGAACGAAGCGCTGACAGTACCCAGCGCAAACCAGCGCTTAGGCTCAACGTCCAGTTGGCCTCCCAGACTCCCCAGCACCACAAAGGTATCCAGATAAACATGGGGGTTGAGCCATGTCACCGCCAGCATAGTAGCGATAATTTTCCAGCGGCCCTGCTTCATCACCTCGGCGCTGGCCAGTTCCAGGTTACTGCTCATCGCCGTTTTTAACGCCCCGAAACCGTACCAGAGTAAAAATGCCACCCCACCCCAAGTGACAAGCGCCATCAGCCATGGTGACTGCATCAGCAAGGCGCTACCGCCAAAGATCCCCGCGCAAATCAGCACTAAGTCGCTGATAGCGCAGAGTAAAGCAATCATGATGTGATACTGGCGACGGATCCCCTGATTCATCACGAAGGCGTTTTGCGGACCGAGCGGAAGTATCATAGCCGCACCAAGTGCAAGCCCTTGAAAATAATACGATAACACGTTAATCATCCCGAACTGTTTCTCTTAGGAGCAGACTATAGCGCGGGGAAAACATTAGCGGAAATGGATAATTTTAATCAGGGATAAGAAGAATTAATACCACGGGGGGAGGGGGAAATGCCGGATGACGGCTGACGCCTTATCCGGCCTATAAAACCTGTGGGCCCGGTAAGCGATAGCGCCACCGGGCACGCGATTACTCTGCCGCGCTCTCTTTCACACGCTTGAAGTTCACATCCATCTGCGGGTACGGGAAGCTGATACCGTTGGCGTCAAACTCGCGTTTAATACGCTCCAGTACGTCCCAGTAAACGCTTTGCAGATCGCTACTGTTGCTCCAGACGCGTACCACAAAATTAATCGAGGAAGCGCCCAGCTCATTCAGGCGCACCGTCATTTCACGATCTTTAAGGATACGCTCGTCAGACTGAATGATATCGGTGAGGATTTTTTTCACCTGATCGATATCGGAGTCGTAAGCCACGCCGATGATAAATTCGTTACGACGAACCGGCTCACGAGAGAAGTTAATGATGTTCCCGGCAATGATTTTACCGTTTGGGATCACCACAATCTTACCGTCTACGGTACGCATAGTCGTGGAGAAAATCTGCACGTTGAGTACGGTTCCCGCTACGCCTCCGAGGTCTACATACTCACCTGCGCGGAACGGACGGAACATCACTAGCAGCACGCCAGCAGCGAGGTTGGACAGCGAACCTTGCAGCGCCAGACCAACGGCTAAACCTGCGGCACCGAGAACGGCAATCACAGAAGCGGTTTGTACCCCAACGCGACCCAGAGCGGCAATCAGCGTGAACGCGATAATACCGTAACGCACCAGTGCAGAGAGGAAGTCAGCAACGGTTGCATCAATTTTACGTGCCACCATCAGGCGGTTAACGGTGTTTGATACGATGCGCGCCACAATCATACCGATAATGACAATGGCGATGGCCGCAACGATGTTGACGGCATAGCTTAACAGCAGCTCCTGATTGCGGACCAGCCAGGTGCCCGCACCATTTATGCTGTCGACAACATTCAAATCTTCCATTCAATATTCCTTTTTTGCTTACCCAAATGGGAAAAATAAAGCCGTCCCAACGGGACTGGCAATCTGACAAGGGTAAACAATAAACCTGGATTTTGCCAAACAGATCACAGAATTCTCTGCCAGCAGCATATTGAAATGGCAATAAAAAAGGCCCGCATTTGCGGGCCTCATGTCACGTAGAACGGCGTAAATTACAGAACGTCAACCGCGTTCAGTTCTTTGAAAGCCTGTTCCAGACGGGTGATCATGGTTGCCTGACCAGCACGCAGCCATACGCGCGGATCGTAGTATTTCTTGTTCGGCTGATCTTCGCCTTTCGGGTTGCCCAGCTGGCCCTGCAGGTAAGCTTCGTTCGCTTTGTAGTAGTTCAGAACGCCTTCCCAGGTAGCCCATTGGGTATCGGTGTCGATGTTCATTTTCACTACGCCGTAGCTTACGGAGTCTTTGATTTCCTGAGCAGTAGAACCGGAACCGCCGTGGAAGACGAAGTTCAGGCTGTTGTGCGGCAGGTTATGTTTCTTAGAAACATAGTCCTGAGAGTCGCGCAGGATGGTCGGGGTCAGAACAACGTTACCCGGCTTGTAAACGCCGTGAACGTTACCGAAGGAAGCTGCGATGGTGAAACGCGGGCTGATTTTGCTCAGCTCGGTGTATGCGTAATCAACGTCTTCCGGCTGGGTGTACAGTGCAGAAGCGTCCATGTGGCTGTTGTCCACGCCGTCTTCTTCGCCACCGGTGCAACCCAGTTCGATTTCCAGGGTCATGCCCATTTTGGACATGCGCGCCAGGTATTTGGAGCAGATTTCGATGTTCTCTTCCAGAGACTCTTCAGACAGGTCGATCATGTGAGAAGAGAACAGCGGTTTGCCGGTTGCTGCGAAGTGTTTTTCACCCGCGTCCAGCAGACCGTCGATCCACGGCAGCAGTTTCTTCGCGCAGTGGTCAGTGTGCAGGATAACCGGAACACCGTAGTGTTCAGCCATCTGGTGAACGTGATGCGCGCCAGAGATAGCACCAAGGATTGCAGCGCCCTGAGGAACGTCGGACTTCACGCCTTTACCCGCGATGAAAGAAGCACCACCGTTGGAGAACTGTACGATTACCGGCGCTTTAACTTTTGCAGCGGTTTCCAGAACGGCGTTGATGGAGTCGGTACCAACGCAGTTAACAGCTGGCAGAGCAAAGTTGTTTTCTTTAGCTACCTGGAAAACTTTCTGTACGTCATCACCAGTGATTACGCCTGGTTTTACGAAATCAAAAATTTTAGACATATTACGAATCCTGTATCTTCGGCCGTTGTACACATCATCCTTCAAGCCGCCTCATCGTTGGCTGCCCTCGCTCGCCCCGGTTACTTACGTAAGTAAGCTCCCGGGAACTCACTCTGTTGCCGCCTTGATGCAACTCGAATGATTTTGTGTAAAGAATTGAAGCGTGCTCTAAAGCGCGCTAATAATTGGGCAGGTTTCCCTGCCCATTAGATTCTTACTTTTTAGCACGCTCTTCGAGCATAGCTACTGCTGGCAGTACTTTACCTTCCACGAATTCGAGGAATGCGCCGCCGCCAGTAGAGATGTAGGAGATTTTGTCAGCAATGCCGAACAGGTCGATTGCTGCCAGGGTGTCACCGCCGCCTGCGATAGAGAACGCTTCGCTGTCTGCGATAGCGTTAGCAACGATTTCAGTACCTTTGCGGAAGTTCGGGAACTCGAACACGCCAACCGGGCCGTTCCACAGAATGGTTTTCGCATTCTTCAGGATGTCAGCCAGCTGCTGTGCAGAAGCGTCGCCGATGTCCAGGATCTGCTCGTCTTCTTTCACATCGCTAACGGACTTCAGAGTAGCCGGTGCAGTTTCAGAGAATTCAGTCGCTACGCGAACGTCGGTCGGGACCGGGATGTCACAAGTGGTCAGCAGACGCTTAGCTTCGTCAACCAGGTCAGCTTCGTACAGGGATTTACCCACGTTGTGGCCTTGAGCGGCAACGAAGGTGTTCGCGATACCACCGCCAACGATCAGCTGGTCAGCGATTTTTGACAGAGAATCCAGAACGGTCAGTTTGGTGGAAACTTTAGAACCGCCAACGATAGCAACCATCGGACGAGCAGGTTCTTTCAGTGCTTTACCCAGCGCATCCAGCTCAGCAGCCAGCAGCGGGCCTGCGCAAGCTACATCAGCGAATTTACCGATACCGTGAGTAGAAGCCTGTGCACGGTGAGCTGTACCAAAAGCGTCCATTACGAATACGTCGCACAGCGCAGCATATTTTTTGGACAGTGCTTCGTCGTCTTTCTTCTCGCCTTTGTTGAAGCGAACGTTTTCCAGAACTACCAGTTCACCGGCAGCGACTTCAACGCCGTCCAGGTAATCTTTTACCAGGCGAACCGGAGCAGACAGTTTGTCTTTCAGGTAGTTAACAACCGGCAGCAGAGAGAATTCTTCGTTGTACTCGCCTTCGGTAGGACGACCCAGGTGGGAAGTTACCATCACTTTCGCACCCTGTTTCAGGGCCAGTTCGATGGTCGGCAGAGAAGCACGGATACGCGCATCGCTGGTTACTTTCCCTTCTTTAACTGGTACGTTCAGGTCCGCACGGATAAAAACGCGTTTACCAGCCAGATCCAGATCGGTCATCTTAATTACAGACATGGTGAATCCTCTCGTTGATTCATAAAGTTTTGTCGACGCTCAAGCGTCGAGCCTGAAACCAATAGCAGCCATCGCTAACGTAGTGTCGAGCATACGGTTAGCAAAGCCCCATTCATTATCACACCAGACCAGCGTTTTGATCAGGTGAGCGCCACTCACACGCGTTTGCGTACCATCAACGATGGCGCTGTGCGGGTCGTGGTTAAAATCTACAGAGACCAACGGTAATTCCGTATAGTCAACTATACCATGAAATGCACCTTGTGCTGCTTTTTGCAGCAACTGGTTGACTTCACTGGCTTTTACTGGTTTTTTCACCGTCACGCTTAAGTCGATCGCCGTCACATTTATGGTCGGTACACGCACCGCTATCGCTTCAAAACGATCGTTAAACTGCGGGAAAATTCGCGTGATGCCCGCCGCCAGTTTGGTATCAACCGGAATAATCGACTGGCTGGCCGCTCGCGTGCGACGCAGGTCAGGATGATAAGCATCAATAACCTGCTGATCGTGCATCGCAGAGTGGATCGTGGTGACGGTACCAGACTCAATGCCGTAAGCATCATCCAGCAATTTAATGACGGGTATTATGCAATTCGTGGTGCAGGAAGCGTTGGAAACGATCCGGTGCTCAGCGCGCAGCTGATCCTGATTAACGCCATACACTACGGTTGCGTCGATGTCGTGACTACCAGGATGTGAAAAGAGCACTTTTTTTGCACCAGCGGCAATATGCGCCTCGCCGTGTTCGCGATTGCCGAAGACCCCAGTACAATCCAGCACGATGTCGACACCCAGTTCGCGCCATGGAAGTGCATCGAGTGTTCGCTCATGCAGAATGCGGATAGCGTCATCGCCAACGATGAGCTGGTCACGTTCCTGACGAACATCCCAGGCAAAACGTCCATGGCTGGTGTCATATTTCAACAAATGCGCCATGCCTGCAGCATCCGCAAGTTCGTTGATTGCCACCACGGTGATTTCCGCCCGACGCCCGGATTCATACAAAGCACGAACCACGTTGCGTCCGATGCGACCGAAACCATTAATCGCTACGCGTACGGTCATAGGTCTCCTGCAAGGATTTCTCAGAAACGATGTGGCAGACAGAGTAATGCAGCAAATCGCTCAGGGAAACCTTACCTGTCGCAAACTGCGACTAATTGGTTAATTGTCGAACATTTAATCGACTGAAACGCTTCAGCTAGAATAAGCGAAACGCGGAATAAAAGGAATGATTGTCCAGCAACAGAACACAGTTATCTGACTTGCGTCACATTTTAACGCCCTTCAACGCTTAATTTATTCCATATTCCAGAATGACGAATAACCGTAGCAAAATTATTTCGTTGTCGTGTTACACACCCTGATTTAAATCAGAAAGCCCCCTAACCTACATCTAATCACCAGCGCGAGGTCCGAGTCCCGGAGCCCTTCAACGATGCCGCAGACGGTCTGGATAGCAGACTGCGCCGTGCGATTGCGCAACGTGCGGCGCGTTCCGGAAAAGCAAAAAAAAACGGGTCGCCTGAGCGACCCGTTTTCACCTGTAATCGAAATTACAGCAGTTCTTTTGCTTTCGCGACAACGTTGTCTACGGTGAAGCCGAACTCTTCAAACAGCAGCTCTGCCGGAGCAGACTCACCAAAGGTGGTCATACCGACGATTGCGCCGTTCAGGCCCACGTATTTGAACCAGTAGTCAGCGATACCTGCTTCCACTGCAACGCGAGCGGAAACCGCTTTCGGCAGCACAGACTCACGGTAAGCGGCATCCTGTTTGTCGAACGCGTCGGTAGACGGCATGGAAACCATGCGAGCCTTCACGCCTTCGGCAGTCAGTTTGTCCCACGCAGCCACAGCCAGCTCAACTTCAGAACCGGTAGCGATGAAGATCAGTTCCGGCTGACCGTCGCAGTCTTTCAGCACGTAACCACCGCGAGCGATGTTTGCCAGCTGCTCTTCGGTACGCTCCTGCTGTGCCAGGTTCTGGCGGGAGAGGATCAGCGCGGTCGGGCCGTCCTGACGCTCAACGCCGTATTTCCACGCAACGGCGGATTCAACCTGGTCACACGGACGCCATGTGCTCATGTTCGGGGTCACACGCAGAGAAGCAACCTGCTCTACCGGCTGGTGAGTCGGGCCGTCTTCGCCCAGACCGATGGAGTCGTGGGTGTAGACCATGACCTGACGCTGTTTCATCAGCGCAGCCATACGCACCGCGTTACGGGCATATTCCACAAACATCAGGAAGGTGGAGGTGTACGGCAGGAAACCACCGTGCAGCGAGATACCGTTGGCAATCGCGGTCATACCAAATTCACGCACACCGTAATGGATGTAGTTACCGGCAGTATCTTCGTTAATCGCTTTCGAACCAGACCACAGCGTCAGGTTAGACGGTGCCAGGTCAGCGGAGCCGCCGAGGAATTCAGGCAGCAGAGGACCGAAGGCTTCAATCGCGTTCTGAGAAGCTTTACGGCTGGCGATTTTCGCCGGATTAGCCTGCAGCTTAGCAATGAACTCGTTCGCTTTTGCGTCGAAGTCAGACGGCATTTCACCTTTCATACGACGGGTAAATTCAGCCGCTTCCTGCGGGTAGGCTTTCGCATAAGCAGCGAACTTCTCGTTCCATGCAGCTTCTTTTGCCTGACCGGCTTCTTTCGCATCCCACTGCGCGTAGATTTCAGACGGGATTTCGAACGGTGCGTATTTCCAGCCCAGCTGTTCACGGGTCAGTGCGATTTCTGCATCGCCCAGCGGTGCACCGTGAGAGTCGTGAGTACCCGCTTTGTTCGGAGAACCGAAACCGATGATGGTTTTGCACATCAGCAGGGACGGTTTGTCGGTCACTGCGCGTGCTTCTTCTACTGCACGTTTAATGGCGTCAGCATCGTGGCCATCAACGCCACGAACCACATGCCAGCCGTAAGCTTCAAAACGCTTCGCGGTGTCATCGGTGAACCAGCCTTCAACGTGGCCATCGATAGAGATGCCGTTGTCATCGTAGAACGCAACCAGTTTACCCAGCTTCAGCGTACCAGCCAGGGAACATACCTCGTGAGAGATACCTTCCATCATGCAGCCGTCGCCCATGAAAGCATAGGTGAAGTGGTCAACGATGTCGTGACCTGGACGGTTAAACTGCGCCGCCAGCGTTTTTTCAGCGATAGCCATACCCACTGCATTCGCAATGCCCTGACCCAAAGGTCCCGTAGTGGTTTCAACACCCGCGGTGTAACCCACTTCCGGGTGACCCGGAGTTTTGGAGTGCAGCTGACGGAAGTTCTGCAGCTCGGAGATCGGCAGATCGTAGCCGGTGAGGTGCAGCAAGCTATAAATCAGCATGGAGCCGTGACCGTTAGACAGCACGAAGCGGTCGCGGTCAGCCCAGGACGGGTTAGTCGGGTTGTGGTTCAGGAAATCACGCCACAGGACTTCGGCAATGTCAGCCATACCCATCGGGGCACCCGGGTGACCGGATTTGGCTTTCTGTACTGCGTCCATGCTCAGCGCACGAATAGCATTGGCAAGCTCTTTACGTGAGGACATTTTGACTCCAGATCGGATAATGAAGGCCACGCCCTAAACGACTTGACGACAGCGCGTTTTGGGCTACGCCGGAAAAAAGTGCCAACAATGTAACCCAAGCCGCGTGTCATGTACATGGAGCATCCTTTTACCGCTTCAGAAATCTCTGGATCATGCGCGCAAGTTGCGCAATCTTCTCGCCCGCGTATTGTTCTTTTCTTTATACTTAGGCCGAACGTCGGTTCACCTGCAAACGACGTAATTTTTAGAATAATCCTGACTTTGTGCGGAAGAGAAAAAATGAAAATTCGCGCTTTACTGCTTGCTACGAGCATGGCTGCGGCATTGACCGGCTGCCAGAACATGGACTCCAACGGACTGCTTTCTTCTGGCGCGGAGGCTTTTCAGGCCTACAGTCTGAGCGATGCTCAGGTAAAAGCGCTGAGCGATCAGGCCTGTAAAGATATGGACAGCAAGGCTACTATCGCTCCGGCCAGCAGCGAGTACGCAACGCGTCTTGGCAAAATCGCCGCCGCGCTTGGCGATAACATAAACGGCCAGCCGGTGAACTACAAAGTCTATATGGCGAAAGATGTGAATGCCTTTGCCATGGCAAACGGCTGTATCCGCGTGTACAGCGGCCTGATGGATATGATGACCGACAACGAAGTCGAAGCGGTAATCGGCCATGAAATGGGCCACGTCGCGCTGGGTCACGTGAAAAAAGGTATGCAGGTTGCGCTGGGTACTAACGCCGTACGTGCAGCGGCGGCATCCGCTGGCGGCATTGTCGGCAGCCTGTCGCAGTCGCAATTGGGCGATCTTGGCGAGAAACTGGTGAACTCGCAGTTCTCCCAGCGTCAGGAATCCGAGGCGGATGATTACTCGTATGATTTGTTGCGCAAACGCGGGATCAATCCGGCAGGTTTAGCCACCAGCTTTGAGAAACTGGCCAAACTGGAAGCTGGACGTCAAAGCTCAATGTTTGACGATCACCCGGCATCCGCAGAACGTGCGCAACATATTCGCGATCGCATGAGCGCAGACGGGATCAAATAACCGTTAATCGTGCCGGATGCGGCGTGAACGCCTTATCCGGCCTACAAACATCAACCAGCTGTAGGCCGGATAAGCGTTAGCGCCATCCGGCAAAACAACTTATTCGCCTTTTTTCGCTGCCTGGATGTACAGCATTTCCAGAGCCAGCGTAGCCGCTGCCAGCGCGGTGATCTCTGACTGATCGTAAGCCGGAGCCACTTCAACAACGTCCATCCCGACGATGTTCAGATCTTTCAGACCACGTACCAGCTTGATCGCGCGATCGGAAGTCAGACCGCCAATCACTGGCGTACCGGTACCCGGCGCAAACGCTGGATCCAGACAGTCGATATCAAAGGTCAGATACACCGGCATATCACCGACAATCTGCTTAACCTGGGCGATGATGTCATCTACGCTGCGATCGTTCACCTGGCAGGCATCCAGCACGGTAAAGCCGTTGTCTTTGTCGAATTCGGTACGAATACCAATCTGCACAGAGTGATTCGGATCGATCAGCCCTTCGTTCGGCGCCGTGTAGAACATAGTGCCGTGGTCAAATTCGCAGCCGTTCGCGTAGGTATCTGTGTGGGCATCAAAGTGCACCAGCGCCATTTTACCAAAATGCTTAGCGTGCGCGCGCAACAGCGGCAGCGTGACGAAGTGGTCGCCGCCGAAGGAGAGCATGCGCTTACCGGCAGAAAGCAGCTTCTCAGCATGCGCCTGCAGTTTTTCACTCATTTCACGCGCATCACCGAAGGCATAAACCAGATCGCCACAGTCCACCACGTTCAGGCGTTCGCGCATATCGAAGTTCCACGGGAAGCGGTTGTGCTCCCACGCCAGGTTAGTGGAAACCTGACGGATTGCCGCCGGACCATGACGCCCGCCCGCGCGGCCAGACGTTGCCATATCAAACGGTACGCCGGTGATCACCCAATCGGCGTCGCTTTCGTATGGCATGAAGTTCATCGGCAGACGTAAAAAACCAAAGGCGTTAGAAACCAGGGAGTTGTCGTATTGATGACCTAAGGTGCTCATGTACTGACCTCTTTAAAAATCGATGAAAAAAAATCCCCTCCGCGTCGTTAAGCCCGACGAGGAAGGGATTGATTTGGTAGCTGCATATTTACGGCAAATTATCGCCGTTATTTTGTACGGATTCAAGTAAGTGCCACAAATGCGGCTTCGCCTTATCCGGCCTACTTTCGTAGGCCCGGTAAGCGTAGCGCCAGCAGGCATTTATCGTTACTCATCTTCCAGATAAGTATAACCGTACAGACCGGCCTCAAATTCTTCGAGGAACTGTTGCTGCAGCTCGGTATCCAGATCGGTGTTTTTCACCTGGTCACGGAACTGCGTTAGCAGGGTGTTCGGATCCAGCTGCACGTACTGCAGCATATCTGCTACGGTATCCCCTTCATCAGACAGCTCAACTTCCACACTGCCGTCAGGGAAGACGAACACGTCAACCGCTTCGGTATCACCAAACAGGTTGTGCATGTTGCCGAGGATCTCCTGGTACGCCCCCACCATAAAGAAGCCCAGCATCGGCGGGTTCTCCGGGTCGTATTCCGGCATCGGCATAGTGGTCGCAATGCCATCACCGTCAACATAGTGGTCGATAGCGCCATCAGAGTCACAGGTGATATCCAACAGCACCGCACGGCGCTCAGGTACCTGGTTCAGTCCTTCCAGCGGCATTACCGGGAACAGCTGATCGATCCCCCACGCATCCGGCATCGACTGGAACAGCGAGAAGTTGACGTAAATCTTATCCGCCATACGCTCCTGCAGCTCGTCGATAATCGGACGGTGCGCGCGGTTGCTCGGGTCGAGTTGTTTCTGCACTTCATGGCACATGTTCAGATAGAGCTGCTCAGCCCACGCGCGCTCTTGCAGGCTAAAGGTGCCTGAAGAGTAGCCAACGTGAATATCGTGCAGATCCATCTGGCTGTCGTGCAGCCATTCACGCAGCGAACGGCGAGTTCCCGGTTCATGCATTTCTTGCCAGGTTTCCCACATGCTTTGCAGAGCACGCGGCGCATCGTCAGCCGGAGGCGTTGCTTCTGTGTGTTCACTACGCTCAACGCCGATAATGTTAGATACCAGCACGGTATGGTGCGCGGTAACCGCGCGGCCAGACTCGGTGATTACCGTCGGATGAGGCAGGCCGTGTTCTTCACAGGCGTCGCCAATAGCCCAGATGATGTTGTTGGCATATTCGTTCAGGCCGTAGTTTACAGAACAGTCAGACTGCGAACGGGTACCTTCGTAATCCACGCCCAGACCACCGCCCACGTCGAAGCACTGGATATTGACGCCAAGCTTGTGCAGCTCAACGTAGAAACGCGCCGATTCACGTACGCCGGTGGCGATATCACGAATATTCGCCATCTGCGAGCCAAGGTGGAAGTGCAGCAACTGAATGCTGTCCAGACGACCGCGCTCGCGCAGAATTTCGACCAGTTGCAGCACCTGGTTTGCCGCCAGGCCGAATTTCGATTTTTCCCCGCCGGAGGACTGCCACTTGCCAGAGCCCTGCGACGCCAGACGCGCACGCACGCCCAGACGCGGAACGACATTCAGGCGTTCAGCTTCATCCAGCACGATAGCGATTTCAGACATCTTCTCGATGACCAGATAGACCTTATGGCCCATCTTCTCGCCAATCAGCGCCAGACGGATATATTCGCGGTCTTTATAACCGTTACACACGATCACGCTACGGGTCATTCCGGCATGGGCCAGAACGGCCATCAGTTCAGCTTTGGAACCCGCTTCCAGCCCCAGCGGTTCGCCAGAGTGGATCAGCGATTCAATCACGCGACGGTGCTGGTTGACCTTGATCGGGTAAACGAGAAAATAGTCACCGTTGTAACCGTAAGATTCACGGGCACGTTTAAACGCGGCGTTAATCGAACGCAGACGGTGTTGCAGGATCTGCGGGAAGCAGAACAATGCAGGCAAACGCTGGCCCTGCGCTTCACGGGCTTTCACCAACTCAGCAAGGTCAACGCGCGCTTCGGGTACGTCCGGATCCGGGCACACGCTGATGTGACCCAGTTCATTGACGTCGTAGTAGTTATTACCCCACCAGGCAATATTGTAAGTACGCAGCATCTTGCTGGCTTCCTGGGAACTCATTGCAACCTCCTGCATGGAGCGTAGTACACCGTGTTCGCCTGCTGACGAAGGCGAACCCAAAGAAATGTCGTCAGACATAGCGAACCTCAAATTTTATTAACAAGTGTAAAACAGTTGACTACTATCGCAATCCGAAGACGCGATAACAACCCAAATACAGGCAGAATTTGCAGCAGATAGTGCTGACGCTCCGACTGTGCGACCGGTTTCTTTTTCATATCAATGTAAACACGTAACCGAACTTAATGCTGACGGTTCGGCGAAACCACGAGAAAACTCTTGTTTACCAAGAGCGCCCTTGTTCAGTTCTTAGTGACCGTTACCGGCTCTTGAGTCCTGAGATACGCCGAGATGGGTATACACTTCATCCTTCATGCAGCCTCTTTGTTGGCTACGCTCATTCGCCCCAGTCACGTACTACTCGTACGTTCAGAGGACTCATTCACTTGCCGCCTCGACGCAGCATAAATGATTTTTTGTATATAACATCGACAGGTATGCAAAGCAGAGATGCAGATTGCGGGGGACATATGTACACCAGGACGGTGCGACAGATTCAGCAGAATACAACGGTTCATTATCTCGTATCACCTCCACGGTTGCTCCTTACGGAACGAACCCACAAGCCAAAGTGTTAACCCGGCTGGAAGTGGCAACACGATGAAAATGTCGTGTGCTTTTGTATGAGCCGCGCGCCGCGTTTTATACCGATAAGAAAGTCAAAAAGCAAAAGATAAATATGCACATTGCCAGCACCGTCAGGAAAAATTTCCAGTTACATTTTCAGTACAATGCGACCTCAATCAAAAAAAGCTGGAAATCAGGCGAAGAACTGTCCTAAAATAGCCGTCCAGATGTTAATCCATCTATACCGATTAACACTCAGACTGCCAGTATCCGTCATCTGCAGACTCATGGTAGAATCTTCTACACATGGCTATTCCACTCGACAGTTTGAGCTAACCAAATTCTCCTTAGGTGAAATTAAATATGGCAAAACACCTTTTTACGTCCGAGTCCGTATCAGAAGGGCATCCTGACAAAATCGCTGACCAAATCTCTGATGCTGTGCTGGATGCAATCCTGGAACAGGATCCAAAAGCACGCGTTGCCTGCGAAACCTACGTCAAAACCGGTATGGTTTTAGTTGGCGGTGAGATCACCACCAGCGCATGGGTTGATATCGAAGAGATCACCCGTAACACGGTTCGCGAAATTGGCTATGTGCATTCCGACATGGGCTTTGACGCCAACTCTTGCGCGGTACTGAGCGCGATTGGTAAACAGTCTCCGGACATCAACCAGGGTGTTGACCGTGCCGATCCGCTGGAACAGGGCGCAGGCGACCAGGGCCTGATGTTTGGTTATGCAACCAACGAAACCGACGTGCTGATGCCAGCACCTATTACCTATGCTCACCGTCTGGTGCAGCGTCAGGCTGAAGTGCGTAAAAACGGCACCTTATCCTGGCTGCGTCCGGATGCAAAAAGCCAGGTAACTTTCCAGTATGACGACGGCAAAATCGTCGGTATTGATGCGGTTGTTCTGTCTACTCAGCACTCTGAAGATATCGACCAGAAATCGCTGCAAGAAGCCGTTATGGAAGAGATCATCAAGCCGGTACTGCCGACTGAATGGCTGACCGCTTCGACCAAATTCTTCATCAACCCAACTGGTCGTTTCGTTATCGGTGGCCCGATGGGCGACTGCGGTCTGACCGGTCGTAAAATCATCGTTGATACCTACGGCGGCATGGCGCGTCACGGCGGCGGTGCATTCTCTGGTAAAGATCCGTCTAAAGTTGACCGTTCCGCAGCCTATGCCGCCCGTTACGTAGCGAAAAACATCGTTGCCGCAGGCCTGGCTGACCGTTGTGAGATTCAGGTTTCCTACGCAATCGGCGTGGCAGAACCGACATCTATCATGGTGGAAACGTTCGGTACTGAAAAAGTGCCTTCAGAGCAGCTGACCCTTTTGGTGCGTGAGTTCTTCGACTTGCGCCCGTATGGCCTGATTCAGATGCTGGATCTGCTGCACCCGATTTACAAAGAAACCGCTGCTTACGGTCACTTTGGTCGCGAACATTTCCCATGGGAAAAAACCGACAAAGCACAGTTGCTGCGCGACGCTGCCGGTCTGAAGTAATTTAAACCAGACTTAACGCTTATGAAGACCAGCCTCGCGCTGGTCTTTTTTTATACCTATTTCCTCTCCCACATCCATCACCAAACCGCGCTGATTACTATTGCTTTAAATGAAAATGAAAGCGATTACATCACACCATATTTCCCTCTACCTTGAATTAACATCTCTTAGCCAGCACACTTGCATCACTGTTACATTATCTTTCATCATTGTCTTAAATTCAGACGACAAACATTATTTAATCCCAATAAATAATGTTAACTTTCAATGAATTAACTAATAATCCGCATGAATGACAGTGTAAGCGATTACACTAATGTGATGTGATTCGCATTTTTTTACCCCGTACTCACCTACCCTTAACATCAACAAAACTAGCTACCCAACCGGAGGGCATCATGCCTGACAATAAAAAAACGGGGCGTTCCAACAAAGCCATGACATTTTTTGTCTGCTTTCTGGCAGCCCTGGCTGGATTACTTTTTGGCCTGGATATCGGTGTTATTGCCGGTGCTTTACCGTTCATCACCGACGAGTTTCAAATTACCCCGCACACTCAGGAATGGGTGGTGAGTTCCATGATGTTTGGTGCGGCGGTAGGTGCTGTCGGCAGCGGTTGGCTCTCCTTCAAACTGGGACGCAAAAAAAGCCTGATGATCGGTGCGATCTTGTTTGTTGCGGGTTCACTGTTCTCCGCCGCTGCGCCAAACGTTGAAGTCCTGCTGGTTTCCCGCGTGCTGCTCGGCCTGGCTGTAGGTGTTGCGTCTTATACCGCGCCGCTGTACCTGTCTGAAATTGCCCCGGAAAAGATTCGTGGCAGCATGATCTCCATGTATCAGCTGATGATCACCATCGGTATTTTGGGCGCGTATCTTTCCGATACAGCGTTTAGCTACAGCGGCGCATGGCGCTGGATGCTGGGTGTAATCATCATCCCTGCCCTGCTGCTGCTGGTTGGCGTTATCTTCCTGCCGGACAGCCCACGTTGGTTTGCAGCTAAACGTCGTTTTGTTGATGCCGAACGCGTCCTGTTACGTCTGCGTGACACCAGCGCAGAAGCCAAACGCGAGCTGGATGAAATCCGTGAAAGTCTGCAGGTGAAGCAGAGCGGCTGGGCGCTGTTTAAAGAAAACAGCAACTTCCGTCGCGCGGTATTCCTTGGCGTTCTGTTACAGGTGATGCAGCAGTTCACCGGGATGAACGTCATCATGTATTACGCACCGAAAATCTTTGAGCTGGCGGGCTACACCAACACCACTGAGCAGATGTGGGGGACTGTTATCGTCGGTCTGACCAACGTACTGGCAACCTTTATCGCCATTGGCCTGGTTGACCGTTGGGGCCGCAAACCTACTCTGATCCTTGGCTTTATCGTGATGGCTGTTGGTATGGGCGTTCTGGGGACAATGATGCACGTGGGTATTCACTCGGCATCCGCACAATACTTCGCAGTACTGATGCTGCTGATGTTTATCGTTGGCTTTGCCATGAGCGCTGGTCCGCTGATTTGGGTACTGTGCTCTGAAATCCAGCCGCTGAAAGGCCGCGATTTCGGCATCACCTGCTCTACTGCAACCAACTGGATTGCCAACATGATCGTCGGCGCAACCTTCCTGACGATGCTGAACTCGCTGGGCAGCGCCAACACCTTCTGGGTCTACGGCGGCCTGAACGTACTGTTCATCTTCCTGACTCTGTGGCTGATCCCTGAAACTAAAAACGTCTCTCTGGAACACATTGAGCGTAACCTGATGAAAGGTCGTAAACTGCGCGAAATTGGCGCACACGACTAATCACCAAAGGCTTCCTCCCTCAGTGGGAGGAAGCCTTCCTCTTGCAGTCCCTTCCCTGTCGCACTATCCTCTGGCGTTATGAAAACCTCCCGTCTCCCTATCGCCATCCAGCAAGCCGTTATGCGTAGCCTGCGGGAAAAACTCGCCCAGGCCAATCTCAAGCTCGAACGCCAATATCCGGAGCCAAAGCTGGTTTACCAACAGCGCGGCACCGCCGCGGGCACCGCATGGCTACAAACCTATGAAATTCGCCTTAATCCCGTCCTGCTGATGGAAAACGTCGACGCATTCATTAACGAAGTGGTGCCCCATGAACTGGCGCATTTACTGGTGTGGAAGCACTTTGGGCGCGTGCCGCCACACGGGAAAGAATGGAAATGGATGATGGAAAGCGTGCTGGGCGTACCGGCCCGGCGCACGCATCAGTTCGAACTGCAATCGGTGCAGCGCAAGACCTTTACTTACCGCTGTAAGTGTCAGGAGCACCAACTGACCGTCCGCCGCCATAACCGCGTTGTGCGCGGTGAGGCCACCTACCGCTGTGTTCACTGCGGCGAGCCACTGGTTGCAGAATAATCTTCAGAATTATCAGGAACTTTTCTGACCTAACTGATTGCATACTGGAATAACTTTCGCTACGTTGCGGGCTCGTTTTGACACGGAGTTTGTGATGTACCGTCATTTTTCTTTTGCTGCGGCCCTGTTAGCCGCTGCGTTTTCAGGCCCGGTTTTAGCCGAAGGCATCAACAGTTTTTCTCAGGCAAAAGCAGCAGGCGTCAAGGTTAACGCCGATGCGCCGGGCGATTTCTACTGCGGTTGTAAAATTAACTGGCAAGGCAAAAAAGGGGTCGTTGACCTCGAATCCTGCGGCTATAAAGTGCGAAAAAATGAAAACCGCGCCAGTCGAATTGAATGGGAGCACGTTGTCCCCGCCTGGCAATTTGGTCATCAGCGTCAGTGCTGGCAGGACGGAGGGCGTAAAAACTGCGCCAAAGATCCAGTCTATCGTAAGATGGAAAGCGACATGCATAACCTGCAACCTGCGGTGGGTGAGGTAAATGGCGATCGCGCTAACTTCATGTACAGCCAGTGGAACGGTGGCGAGGGTCAGTATGGGCAATGCGCCATGAAGGTTGATTTCAAAGAGAAAGTTGCCGAGCCGCCGGCCCGCGCCCGCGGTGCCATTGCTCGTACCTATTTTTACATGCGCGACCAGTACGATCTGACGCTCTCCCGCCAGCAAACTCAGCTTTTTAACGCCTGGAATAAGCAATATCCGGTCACCGACTGGGAGTGTGAGCGCGACGAACGCATTGCAAAGGTACAGGGGAACCATAACCCATATGTGCAACGCGCTTGCCAGGCGCAAAAGAGCTAACCTACACTAGCGTCAATATTTTTAACCATGCCCTGGCCTTTCGCAGCCCAGGGCCATGACGCGGATGTTTAACTATGCGCATTCCTCGCATTTATCACCCTGAGCCAATCACTTCCGGCAGCCAAATTTCACTGTGTGAAGATGCAGCCAACCATATCGGCCGCGTGCTGCGTATGGGACCGGGCCAGGCGCTACAGCTGTTTGATGGCAGCAATCAGGTATTCGACGCTGAAATCACCCACGCCAGTAAAAAAAGCGTGGACGTGAAGGTACTTAACGCTGAACTCGACGATCGTGAGTCGCCGTTGCACATCCACCTGGGTCAGGTGATGTCGCGCGGTGAAAAAATGGAATTCACTATCCAGAAATCGATCGAACTGGGTGTAAGCCTCATTACGCCACTTTTTTCTGAGCGCTGCGGCGTTAAACTGGACAGTGAACGCCTGAACAAGAAGCTCCAGCAGTGGCAGAAAATCGCCATTGCCGCCTGCGAACAGTGCGGTCGAAACCGGGTGCCCGAAATTCGCCCGGCAATGGATTTGGAAGCATGGTGCGCGGAACAGGACGAAGGTCTGAAACTGAACCTGCATCCGCGCGCCAGCGCCAGCATCAATACGCTGCCGCTGCCGGTGGAGCGCATCCGCTTGCTGATTGGCCCGGAAGGCGGGTTGTCGGCAGATGAAATTGCCATGACCGCACGTTATCAGTTTACTGATATTCTGTTAGGACCTCGCGTTCTGCGTACTGAGACAACCGCGCTCACCGCCATTACTGCGCTACAGGTGCGTTTTGGCGATCTGGGCTAAGGCATAAACGGAGAAGAAAATGATCAAGCTCGGCATCGTGATGGATCCCATCGCAAGCATCAACATCAAGAAAGATTCCAGCTTCGCTATGCTGCTGGAAGCGCAACGTCGCGGTTACGAAATTCATTATATGGAGATGGCCGATCTTTATCTGATCAACGGTGAAGCCCGCGCCCATACGCGTACCCTGAGCGTAGAGCAGAACTACGACAAATGGTATGAGTTCAAGAGCGAGCAGGATCTCCCGCTGGCAGACCTGGACGTTATTCTGATGCGTAAGGATCCGCCGTTTGATACCGAGTTCATCTACGCAACCTATATTCTGGAACGTGCAGAAGAAAAAGGCACGCTGATCGTCAACAAACCGCAGAGCCTGCGCGACTGCAACGAAAAGCTGTTCACCGCCTGGTTTGCCGATCTGACGCCGGAAACGCTGGTCACGCGTAACAAAGCGCAGCTGAAAGCCTTCTGGCAAAAACACAGCGACATCATTCTCAAACCGCTGGATGGTATGGGCGGCGCATCTATTTTCCGTGTGAAGGAAGGCGACCCGAACCTTGGCGTCATTGCTGAAACGCTGACCGAGCACGGTACCCGCTACTGCATGGCGCAGAACTATCTGCCAGCAATTAAAGATGGCGATAAACGCGTCCTGGTGGTCGATGGCGAACCCGTTCCTTATTGCCTGGCGCGTATTCCGCAGGGCGGCGAAACCCGTGGTAACCTGGCCGCTGGCGGTCGTGGCGAGCCGCGTCCATTGACCGACAGCGACTGGGAAATTGCACGTCGCATTGGACCAACGCTGAAAGCGAAAGGTTTGATTTTTGTCGGTCTGGATATCATTGGCGATCGTCTGACGGAAATTAACGTTACCAGCCCAACCTGTATTCGTGAAATTGAAGCGGAGTTCCCGGTTTCGATTACCGGTATGCTGATGGATGCCATTGAGGCGCGTTTGCAGAAGTAAATACGTTGCCGGATAGCGACGCCATCGCGTCTTATCCGGCCTGGAATTGCACCCCGCAGGCCGGATTAGGCGAGCCGTCATCCGGCAAAGCTATCTTCAGAGGGTGACATCTTCGAGCTTTGCCCACATACTGGGCTCTGTTGCTTTTTTGAACCAGGAAACAGAACCTCTGACAATGAATTTACAGCATCACTTTCTGATTGCCATGCCTGCTCTCCAGGATCCGATTTTCCGCCGTTCCGTGGTGTACATCTGTGAACATAATGAGAACGGAGCAATGGGGATTATCGTTAATAAGCCTCTGGAAAACTTACAAATTGAAGGGATTCTGGAAAAGCTGAAGATTACCCCAGAAGAACGCGATCCGGCCATTCGTCTGGATAAACCAGTGATGCTTGGCGGCCCGCTGGCGGAAGACCGTGGATTTATTCTCCACACTCCACCGTCACGCTTTGCCTCCAGTATTCGCATCTCAGATAACACCATCATCACAACCTCCCGCGATGTACTAGAAACCCTGGGTACGCAGGAGCAACCGTCCGAAGTGCTGGTTGCGCTGGGTTATTCATCATGGGAAAAAGGTCAACTGGAACAAGAGCTACTGGATAACGCCTGGCTCACGGCGCCCGCAGACCTCAACATCTTATTCAAAACGCCGATTGCCGACCGCTGGCGCGATGCGGCGAAGCTTATCGGGATAGATATTCAGACCATGCCTGGCGTGGCGGGACATGCCTGATGAGCGGAACATTACTCTCTTTTGATTTTGGTACGAAAAGTATTGGTGTTGCTGTTGGTCAGCGCATTACCGGTACGGCCAGACCGTTGCCCGCCATTAAGGCGCAGGACGGTACGCCAGACTGGAGTTTGATTGAACGCCTGCTGAAAGAATGGCAGCCAGATGAAATCATTGTCGGCCTACCACTCAACATGGATGGCACAGAACAGCCCCTTACCGCGCGCGCGCGTAAGTTCGCTAACCGTATTCACGGTCGCTTTGGCGTAACCGTAACGCTGCACGATGAACGCTTGAGCACCGTCGAGGCCCGCTCCGGCCTGTTCGAACAAGGCGGATACCGGGCGTTGAATAAAGGCAAAGTAGATTCCGCTTCTGCCGTGGTCATCCTCGAAAGCTATTTCGAGCAGGGTTACTAAATCCGTCCCTGCGCCTGACGCTGCTGCTGGCTTTGTGCAAATGTCTGCATACCTGTCTGCTGCCCGGTTTGAATTACGCCGGGTAGCTGATGCGTTTTCCCTTCACGAATCAAATTGCCCACGGCAGGCGTGTTGACGAGCAGCTCAAATAGCGCCACGCGCCCTCCCTGTTTATCTTCCTCCAGCTTTTGCGAAAGTACCGCCCGCAGGCTGTCTGCCAGCTGATTACGCACCGGATCTTTCTCCTGTGCGGGAAAGGTATCCACCAGCCGCGCGATGGCCTGCGCCGCCCCTCGCGTATGTAACGTTGCCAGCACCAGATGCCCGGTTTCCGCTGCCGTTAATGCCAGACGAATGGTTTCCGCGTCGCGCAGTTCGCCCAGCAAAATGACGTCGGGATCTTCACGCAGCGCGCCGCGTAAACCGGCGGCAAAAGAAGCGCAGTGTACGCCCACCTCCCGTTGTTGAATAAGACAACGCTGGCTGGTGTAGCGATATTCAATCGGGTCTTCCAGCGTCAGAATATGCCCTGCAACATGCTGATTAAGGTACTCTACCATCGCCGCCAGGGTCGTTGATTTACCGCTACCGGTAGCGCCTGTCACCAGAATTAACCCATTTTCACTGCGCAGCAGTTCAGGTATGACGTCAGGGGTCTGGAGATCGTCTAAACGTGGACAATCAAGCGGGAGCAATCTTAGCGCCAGCGAGGTTCCCTGTTGATGAGCAAAAGCACTGGCGCGCAGCCTCCGGGAACCTGCCAGCGCAATAGCAAAATCTACCTGCCCCTGTTCCCGCCACTGTACCTGTTGTTGCTCACTGAGCCAGCACATCAGCAGATTCTCCACGTCAGGCGTAGTAAAGGGTGCGATTTCGACTTTTCCACGTATGCGCCAGCGCGCAGGCCATGCATTGCACAGGTGTAGATCCGACACGTTATGCTTTACACTAAGGGCCACTATTTCTTCCATATTCATATGAACATCCTCGGAAAATGAACGATATCGCGCATAACCTGGCACATGTCCGGGACAAAATCTCAGCCGCCGCGACGCGTTGCGGGCGGTCTTCAGAAGAAGTTACGCTGCTTGCAGTCAGTAAAACCAAACCTGCGAGCGCCATCGAAGAAGCCATTACCGCAGGGCAGCGAGCCTTCGGTGAAAACTATGTGCAGGAAGGGGTGGATAAAATCCGCTACTTCCAGGAAAAAGGCGTCAACGATCTGCAGTGGCACTTTATCGGCCCGCTGCAGTCCAACAAAAGTCGTCTGGTCGCCGAGCACTTTGACTGGTGCCATACGATCGACCGTCTGCGTATCGCTGCCCGTCTGAGCGAACAGCGCCCGGCGGAACTGCCGCCGCTCAATGTACTGATTCAAATTAATATCAGCGATGAGAACAGTAAGTCAGGCATTCCGCTGGCAGAGCTTGATGCACTGGCCGCTGAAGTCGCTGCACTGCCGCGCATTACCCTGCGTGGTCTGATGGCGATTCCGGCTCCAGAGTCAGATTATGTAAGGCAGTTTGAAGTTGCACAGCAAATGGCGGTAGCATTTGCCGGGTTGAAAACACGCTACCCAGGCATCGACACTCTCTCACTGGGAATGTCTGATGATATGGATGCCGCCATCGCGGCGGGTAGCACGATGGTGCGCATTGGCACTGCCATTTTTGGTGCTCGTGATTACACTAAAAAATAAGGAAAACTAAGGAACACCATGAATACGTTGACCTTCCTGCTCTCAACGGTAATTGAGCTGTATACCATGGCGCTGCTGCTGCGCGTGTGGATGCAATGGTCTCGCTGCGATTTTTACAACCCGTTCTCGCAGTTTATAGTGAAAATCACTCAGCCCATCATTGGGCCGTTACGCCGCATTATTCCCCCGATGGGACCGATCGACAGCGCATCGGCATTAGTTGCGCTCGTTCTCAGCTTTATCAAAGCAATCGTGCTGTTTAAGGTGGTCACGTTCCAGCCGATCATCTGGATCGCCGCCGTACTGATTGTCCTGAAGACTATCGGGCTGCTGATTTTCTGGGTGCTGCTGGTGATGGCAATTATGAGCTGGGTCAGCCAGGGCCGCAGTCCTGTAGAGTACGTGCTGATTCAACTGGCAGATCCGCTGCTGCGTCCTATCCGTCGCATACTTCCAGGCATGGGCGGGATCGATTTCTCCCCAATGATTCTGGTTCTGCTGCTCTACGTTATTAACATGGGCATCGCGGAAGTGTTACAGGCGACAGGCAACATGCTGCTGCCTGGGCTGTGGATGGCGCTATGAGTGCCGTTACACCCTGCGACGACGGTCTGGTTTTACGGCTCTACATTCAGCCTAAAGCCAGCCGTGACAGTATTGTGGGTTTACATGGCGACGAAGTTAAAGTCGCCATTACCGCCCCACCGGTAGATGGCCAGGCCAATAGCCATCTGGTGAAGTTTCTCGGCAAACAGTTCCGTGTGGCAAAAAGCCAGGTCGTCATTGAGAAGGGCGAGCTTGGTCGTCACAAACAGGTTAAAATCATTCATCCGCAACAGATCCCGCCCGAAATTGCGGCGTTAACTGATTAGGTATCCCATGCAAAAAGTTGTCCTCGCGACCGGCAATGCCGGTAAAGTGCGTGAACTCGCCTCTCTTCTGAGTGATTTCGGTCTTGATGTTGTTGCCCAAACGGAACTGGGTGTTGATTCTGCAGACGAGACCGGGCTGACGTTTATTGAGAACGCCATTCTGAAGGCGCGTCATGCCGCGCAAATTACCGGCTTACCGGCCATTGCTGATGACTCAGGTCTGGCAGTAAATGCCCTTGGCGGCGCGCCGGGTATCTATTCAGCCCGCTATTCCGGCGAAGATGCGACCGATCAGCAGAACCTGGAAAAACTGCTTCACACCCTGCAGGATATTCCTGATGACAAGCGCCAGGCGCAGTTCCACTGCGTGCTGGTGTATATGCGCCATGCAGACGATCCAACACCTGTTGTTTGCCACGGAAGCTGGCCGGGCGTGATTACCCGTGAACCTGCCGGAAACGGTGGTTTTGGCTACGACCCGATCTTCTTTGTGCCGTCTGAAGGGAAAACCGCAGCCGAACTGACCCGTGAAGAAAAGAGTGCAATTTCTCACCGCGGACAGGCGCTAAAGCTGCTGCTGGATGCCCTGCGTAATGGTTAAGCTTCCGCCGCTAAGTCTTTATATTCACATCCCGTGGTGCGTGCAGAAATGCCCGTACTGCGACTTCAACTCGCATGCGCTAAAGGGCGAAGTCCCTCATGATGACTATGTGCAGCATCTGCTGAGCGATCTGGATACTGAGGTGGCCCATGCCCAGGGCCGTGAAGTAAAGACGATTTTTATCGGTGGTGGCACGCCGAGCCTGCTTTCTGGCCCGGCGATGCAAACGCTGCTCGACGGCGTGCGAGCACGGCTGAATCTGGCCGAAGATGCAGAAATCACGATGGAGGCGAATCCCGGGACGGTGGAAGCCGATCGCTTTGTGGATTATCAACGCGCTGGCGTCAACCGTATCTCGATTGGCGTACAGAGCTTTAGCTCCACCAAACTCGAACGTCTGGGACGTATTCACGGGCCGGAAGAAGCCAAACGAGCAGCACACCTGGCGAGCGGTCTGGGGCTACGCAGCTTTAATCTCGATCTGATGCATGGTTTGCCGGATCAGACGCTGGAAGAGGCGCTGGGTGATTTACAGCAGGCAATCGCGCTCAACCCACCGCATCTTTCCTGGTATCAGTTGACCATCGAACCCAACACGCTGTTCGGTTCCCGACCGCCGGTTTTACCGGACGATGACGCGCTGTGGGATATTTTTGAGCAAGGCCACCAGCTACTGACCGCCGCGGGATATCAGCAGTACGAAACCTCAGCCTACGCCAGACCGGGTTATCAGTGTCAGCACAACCTTAACTACTGGCGTTTTGGCGACTATCTTGGCATTGGCTGCGGCGCACACGGTAAGATCACATTCCCTGACGGACGCATCCTGCGCACCACCAAAACACGGCATCCGCGTGGGTATATGCAAGGGCGTTATCTCGAAAGCCAGCGCGATGTCGCCGAAGCCGATAAGCCGTTCGAGTTCTTCATGAATCGTTTCCGGCTGCTGGAAGCCGCGCCTCGCGCGGAGTTCACGCAATATACCGGTCTTACCGAAGACGTTATTCGTCGACAGATCGATGAGGCTATTTCCCTGGGCTACCTGAGTGAATGCGATGAATACTGGCAGATTACCCAACACGGTAAGCTGTTCTTGAATTCGCTGCTGGAGCTGTTTCTGGCGGAGTGATGGCTGGTGAACGTAGGCCTGATAAGCGTAGCGCCATCAGGAAAATTGCCGGATGGCGGCTGCGTCTTATCCGGCCTACAGGGTTAGGGCGGTAAGCGCAGCCACCTTCATCGATTAATACTGATTAAACATTTCCTGGATCTGCTTAGGATCCTTGGTTTGAGTCAGCGCAAGCTGCAGCAGAACACGTGCTTTTTGCGGGTTCAGGGAACCTGAAGCCACAAATCCGTATTTTGCATCATCAACTTCTGCATCCTGTGTAGTGGCGCCCGTTGGTACACGGGATGAACGCACTACAACGGTACCTTTATGCGCGGCGGTTGCCAGCGTATCGAAAATGGTTTTATACAGGTTACCGTTACCTACACCCGCACTGACGATCCCAGCGTAACCCGCATCCACCAGCGCTTTTGCCGGCAGATCGGAGGCATTAGCGTAGTTATAAACAATCCCAACTTTCGGCAGTTCGGTCAGCTTAGACACATCGAACGGAGTAGACGTGGTGTGCTTACGCGCAGGCGTACGCTGGTAGTCGATTTTACCGTTATGGATGTAACCCAACGGTCCGTAGTTAACGGATTTGAAGGTAGCGACGTCGGTAGTGTTGGTTTTAGTCACGTCACGACCATCCATAACGGTGTCGTTCATCACCACCAGCACTCCGCGGTTGGCAGAGGCTTTGTCTGCGGCAGTTACTACCGCGTTATACAAGTTGAACGGGCCATCAGCGCTCATACCCGTAGACGGACGCATTGCGCCGACCAGCACCACCGGCTTGTTACACTTGACGGTCAGGTCGAGGAAATAGGCGGTTTCTTCCATGGTATCCGTACCATGTGTTACCACAAAGCCGTCGGTTTTATCACACTCGGTATTAATCTTTTTCGCCAGCGTTAACCAGACTTCGTCATTCATATCCTGGGAGCCGATATTCACCACCTGCTCGCCTTTAACGACAGCGATATCTTTCAATTGAGGTACGGCCTCAACCAGATTTTCTACGCCAACCTTGCCTGCCGTGTAGTTAGATTTTGTCGCGGAATCACCGCCGCCGGCAATCGTCCCACCGGTCGCTAAAATGGTGATGTTTGGCAGTGCAAGCGCCGCGCCGCTGAAACCCATAACCAGTGCGGCAAGTGCCGTTTTCTTGAAAAACTCCATGTTATTTCTCCAGTTACTTGAATTTGCAGCATTATGTCTATCCTACAGATGAATAATGTGACGAGATCCAATTAACCAGATTTATATCTCCACCAAATTGCCATTCTTAGAGATGGATATCAAAAAAACAGAAATATACAAAATAAAACGGCACAGAATGTTTCTGTGCCGTTAATAAGAGGTGAAGATTATTTCAGAGTGCTAACCAGCGTTTTACGATCGTTTTCCAGCGTCACGACGCGGGCACAAACATCTTTGCCAAACTGCTGGAAGTCTTGTTCCTGATTCTTCCATTCGTTCTGAATTGAGGTTTGCAAACCACCGAGACTCCCGAGCACGCCCTGCAGCGGATTACCACCGCCTTTGAGCACGGCTTTCGCCCCCATCTCGTTGATGCTGTCCTGCAAAATGCCGCCCATCGCCTGATTGACCAGCTGTTGTCCGTCCGCGCGGACCTGATCAATCGCCTTATAATGGAAAGTCAGGCCATCAGTTCGATGTTCGATGATGCGGTTCATCTGCGCTTTCAATTGCGCATCCAGCTTGGTTAAGCGGCCACGCATGTTGCTGCTTTCACCGACCTCTTTGGCGATGATTTTGTCCAGCGCCACGCGACCTTTCTCTACGCGCGCTCTGGCACCTTCGTCGATCCACGGCAGGCTGCTACGCAACGCCGCCTGATAATCTTTGGCCTGCTCACGCTGTGCGGCGTTCAGGTTGTACTGTTTACCGTTAAAGGTGACATCGCCGGCCTGAGTAATAACCAGGTCGCCATTCTCGCCCTTCACCTGCACCGTTTGTGGGCTCAAAATCACATCGTCACGCGGGGTGACGCTGCACTGATAATCGGCATGTGCGGCCATCGCCGTGAACGTTAGGACTGCCGCCAGCAGCGTTTTGCGCATCATATCTTTCCCTCAATACAAATCGGGTCGGCATTTGCCGACCCTGTGCTACTTAGTCCCACCAAATATCGAAAAGTTCGCTGGTACGCACTTCTTCGAGTTTGTGCTCTTCCAGCCACTTACGCACGATTGCCTGGTGTTCTTCGGTGCATTTGCCGATTTCCTGCAGACAGATCAGACCTTCCCAGGCCAGATAGCCGCTGCCGTCAAAAGCCAGCTTGTTCGGTTCGATGACTTCATTGATAAAGTCATCAACGATTTGATCGACCTGCTCTCCAGATGTACCTTCCGGGAAACGCCATGCAACCGAAAATCCTACTTCCTGGAATTCTTCGATGTGCATCTTTTTACGCAGACGACGGCTACGGTTCTTTGCCATTATTTCACCCTCTCGAACATTAAGTCCCATACGCCGTGGCCAAGACGATGACCACGTTGTTCAAATTTGGTTACCGGGCGCGATTCCGGGCGCGGTACATAATCGTTACTCTCTGACTGGTTTTTATACCCGTCAATCGAGGACATCACTTCAAGCATGTGCTCAGCATACGCTTCCCAGTCGGTCGCCATATGGAACACGCCACCCAGCTTCAGCTTACTTAAGATATGCTCAGCAAACGGTACCTGAACGATACGGCGTTTATTATGACGTGCTTTGTGCCATGGGTCAGGGAAAAACAGCTGAACCATAGATAAAGAATTGTCAGGAATCATTTTATGCAGGACTTCAACGGCATCATGGCACATGACGCGCAGGTTCTCGACACCCTCTTCATGGGCTGAAGCCAGACACGCACCAACGCCAGGTGAGTGAACCTCAATGCCGAGGAAATTCTGTTCCGGACGCGCTTTCGCCATTGCAACCAGCGACGCTCCCATACCAAAACCGATTTCCAGCGTGACTGGCGCGTCACGGCCAAACAGTTCTGCGAAATCTACAGGCTCTTCGCTGAACTCAACGCCCATCACCGGCCAGTAGTTTTCCAGCGCGTGTTCCTGCCCTTTCGTCAGTCGCCCCTGGCGACGAACAAAACTACGAATCCGGCGCAGAGGGCGGCCGTTTTCATCAAATTCCGGTGAAATGACGTCGTTCTTCATAAAAGTTTAGTCTGCTGTGTTTGAGTTCTGAAAACGGGCATTATCCAAAGTTAGTTGCCGGATGCAAGTAAAGGAAGAAAGTGAGCAGCGGAAAGTTCCGGTTTACACCCCGTTGCCGCTGTGCTGCAATCTTGCCCCCGGCAATAATGAAACGGTAATCATGCAAGCGTCTCAATTTTCGGCTCAGGTTTTGAGCTGGTACGACAAATACGGGCGGAAAACGCTGCCCTGGCAAATTGACAAGACGCCTTACAAAGTATGGCTCTCTGAGGTAATGCTGCAACAAACTCAGGTTGCGACCGTTATCCCTTATTTTGAGCGCTTTATGGCGCGCTTCCCAACGGTAACGGATTTAGCCCATGCGCCGCTGGATGAAGTTCTGCATTTGTGGACCGGGCTGGGTTATTACGCCCGTGCGCGTAATCTGCATAAAGCCGCGCAGCAGGTTGTGACGCTGCATAGCGGTATATTTCCGCAAACCTTTGATGAAGTAGCCGCCCTACCTGGCGTCGGACGTTCAACCGCAGGCGCGATCCTTTCTCTCTCTCTGGGTCAGCATTTTCCGATTCTCGACGGTAACGTCAAACGCGTGCTGGCTCGCTGTTATGCTGTAAGCGGCTGGCCGGGTAAAAAAGAGGTCGAAAAGAAGCTGTGGGAGCTGAGTGAGCAAGTTACGCCGGCCCAGGGTGTTGAGCGTTTTAATCAGGCGATGATGGATTTAGGCGCCATGGTCTGTACGCGCTCAAAACCTAAATGTTCCCTGTGTCCGTTGGAAAATGGCTGTGTGGCGAGCGCCAATGCAAGTTGGGCGCTGTATCCCGGTAAAAAGCCCAAACAGACGCTACCGGAACGAACGGGCTATTTTTTACTGATGCAGCATGATGACGAAGTGCTGCTTGCACAGCGACCGCCCAGCGGCTTATGGGGTGGTTTATACTGTTTTCCGCAGTTTGACGACGAAGATGGACTGCGCAACTGGCTGGCGCAACGACAAATTAACGCAGATAATCTGACCCAACTTAATGCGTTTCGCCATACCTTTAGCCATTTCCACTTAGATATTGTGCCTATGTGGCTTCCCGTGTCTTCATTCACCTCATGCATGGATGAAGGCAACGCGCTCTGGTATAACTTAGCGCAACCGCCGTCGGTCGGACTGGCGGCTCCCGTGGAGCGTTTGTTACAGCAATTACGTGCCGGTACACACGTTTAACGTACCGGACGATAGAGAGGACTTTTTATGAGCAGAACGATTTTTTGCACTTTCCTGCAACGCGAAGCAGAAGGCCAGGATTTTCAGCTGTACCCGGGCGATCTGGGAAAACGCATTTATAACGAGATTTCTAAAGAAGCATGGGCGCAATGGCAGCATAAACAGACCATGCTGATTAACGAGAAAAAACTCAATATGATGAACGTCGAACACCGTAAGTTACTGGAACAGGAGATGATTAACTTCCTGTTTGAAGGTAAGGATGTGCATATTGAAGGCTATACGCCAGAATCATAAGAACCGTTGCCGGATGGCGCTGCGCTTATCCGGCCTACGTTTTAATCTGGTCCTTGCAAACAACAAACACAACACGCACTCCCGGAATGATGAAAAAATTTCTCGCGCTTGCCGTTATTGCGCCGTTGCTCATCTCCTGTTCCAGTTCGACCAAAAAAGGCGATTCCTATAACGAAGCCTGGGTCAAGGATACCAACGGTTTTGATATTCTGATGGGGCAATTTGCCCATAATATTGAGAATTTGTGGGGATTTAAGGAAGTGCTGATTGCGGGTCCGAAGGACTACGTCAAGTATACCGATCAGTATCAAACCCGCAGCCACATCAACTTTGATGACGGTACGATAACCGTCGAGACCATTGCCGGGACAGATCCCGCTGGACACCTGCGTCGAGCGATTATCAAGACATTGCTGATGGGCGATGATCCGGGTTCTATCGACCTCTATTCCGATGTCGACGACATTAAGATTTCCAAAGAGCCATTCCTGTACGGACAGGTGGTTGATAATACCGGCCAGCCCATTCGTTGGGAGGGGCGAGCCACCAACTTTGCCAACTACCTGCTGCAAACACGGCTTAAAAGCCGCAGCAATGGCCTGCGTATCATCTATAGCGTGACGATCAATCTGGTGCCGAACCACCTTGATAAGCGCGCGCATAAATACGTTGGCATGGTGCGTCAGGCTTCACGTAAGTATGGCGTCGACGAGTCGCTGATTCTGGCTATCATGCAAACCGAATCCTCGTTTAACCCGTATGCGGTGAGCCATGCCGATGCGCTGGGACTGATGCAGGTGGTACAGCACAGCGCAGGGAAAGATGTATTCCGCTCGCAAGGGCGCTCAGGCACGCCGAGCCGTAGCTTCTTGTTTGATCCGGCCAGTAACATTGATACCGGTACGGCCTATCTGGCAATGCTCAACAATGTCTATTTGGGCGGTATCGATAATCCGACCTCACGTCGCTATGCGGTAATCACCGCGTATAACGGCGGTGCGGGCAGCGTGCTACGCGTGTTCTCGAACGATAAAATTCAGGCCGCAAATATCATTAACAGCATGTCTCCAGGTGACGTTTATCAAACGCTGACCACCCGACATCCCTCTGCTGAATCACGCCGATACCTTTACAAGGTCAATTCCGCACAAAAATCATATCGACGCCACTAATGTATCCCTCTTCAGCCCCCTAAAACGGGGGCCTGAAGCACCAAAAATGTTAACTCCATCACTCTTTTGCTTTGCAATCAGAAATTGTTTGCAAATATTTGTCACAGGTAACAAAAAAAGAGTGCCTCTCATTGATAGAATCACATCATATAGCCACGGCAAATGTGCCTTTTAAAACATTCATCCGCATTACGGTGTGAGGAAATTAACATGAATCTTAAGCTGCAGCTGAAAGTTCTCTCGTTTCTGCAGTTCTGCTTATGGGGTAGTTGGCTCACTACCCTCGGCTCCTATATGTTTGTCACCCTTAAATTCGATGGTGCATCCATTGGCGCGGTGTATAGCTCGCTGGGGATCGCCGCCGTGCTTATGCCAACGCTGTTAGGGATCGTGGCCGATAAATGGATCAGTGCGAAGTGGGTTTACGCCCTTTGCCACTTGGTCGGCGCAGGAACGCTGTTTGCCGCAGCCGAAGTCACCACGCCAGGGGCAATGTTCTTTGTGATCTTGCTTAACTCCCTGGCCTATATGCCAACACTGGGGCTAATCAACACCATCTCCTACTATCGCCTGCAATCTGCCGGGATGGATATCGTTACCGACTTCCCGCCAATTCGTATCTGGGGCACCATCGGCTTTATTCTGGCGATGTGGGCCGTGAGCTTCTCCGGCTTTGAACTGAGCCATATGCAGCTGTATATCGGTGCGACATTGTCCCTGGTACTGGTACTGTTCACCCTGACGCTGCCGCATATTCCGGTTGCCAATCAGCAGAAAAACCAGAGCTGGACATCAATGCTCGGTCTGGATGCTTTCGCGCTGTTTAAAAACAAGCGTATGGCGATTTTCTTCATCTTCTCAATGATGCTGGGCGCAGAGCTGCAGATTACCAATATGTTTGGTAACACCTTCCTGCACAGCTTCGATAACAACCCGCTGTTCTCCGGTAGCTTTATCGTGGAACACGCATCGGTGATGATGTCGATTTCACAGATTTCCGAGACGCTGTTTATCCTGACCATCCCGTTCTTCTTAAGCCGTTACGGTATTAAGAACGTGATGCTTATCAGTATTGTGGCGTGGATGCTGCGCTTCGGCCTGTTTGCCTACGGCGACCCAACGCCGTTCGGTACCGTGCTGCTGGTTCTGTCGATGATTGTTTACGGCTGCGCCTTCGACTTCTTCAACATCTCTGGTTCTGTGTTCGTGGAGAAAGAAGTACGCCCTGAAATCCGCGCCAGCGCACAGGGTATGTTCCTGATGATGACCAACGGCTTCGGTTGTATTCTGGGCGGACTGGTGAGCGGTAAAGTCGTTGAACACTATACGCTGAACGGTATTACCGACTGGCAGACCGTGTGGTTGATCTTCGCAGGTTACTCGCTGGTTCTGGCTTTTGCCTTCGTTGCGCTGTTTAAATACAAACACGTACGCGTTCCAGCAGGCACCCAGACTATCGCGCACTAACTTTTACGCAGAGAAAAGCGGGTTGCCAAAAGGTAACCCGCTTTTTTTGCGCTTACTTCACAACATATCCATACAGGCGCTTAATACCGTCTGTATCCGTTTCACTGTAAACACCTTGCAGCTCCGGCGAGAAGCCTGGCAGCAGGTTTACGCCCTCTTCCAGCGCCAGGAAATATTGCTGTACCGCCCCACCCCATACTTCGCCCGGTACCACGCACAGCACGCCCGGAGGATAAGGCAGCGCACCTTCCGCCGCAATGCGGCCAGCTGCTTCACTAATCCGCACCAGTTCAACATCACCACGGATAAAAGCGCTGTTCGCATCCTGTGGGTTCATCGCCACGGCAGGTAAACTTTCCTGACGGAACATCGCTTTTTGCAGATCTTTCACATCAAAGCTGACGTACAGTGAGTGCATCTCCTGGCACAGTTCACGCAGCGTGTAATCCCGATAGCGTACCGGATACTTATTGAAGATGGTTGGCAGCACATCTGCCAGCGGCGTATCGTCTTCAATATGCTGCTCAAACTGCGCCAGCATCGCCACCAGTTGCGCCAGTTTCTCTGCGCTTTCTGCCGGGGTCAGCAGGAACAGAATCGAGTTAAGGTCGCATTTCTCCGGCACGATGCCGTTTTCACGCAGGTAATGCGCCAGAATCGTCGCCGGAATACCAAACTCGGTATATTGCCCGGTTTGTGCGTCAATGCCCGGAGTGGTTAACAGCAGTTTGCAAGGGTCAACGAAATACTGGTCGCGCGCGTAGCCGGAAAAACCATGCCATTTAGCACCTGGTTCGAAGCTAAAGAAGCGACGCTCGCTGGCAATCACCTGCGTCGGATAGCTTTCCCACGGTTTGCCATCGACTACCGGGGGAACAAACGGCTGAATCATCTTACAGCGGGTAATAATCGCTTTACGGGCCTCAATGCCCAGCGTCACACACTCCGCCCACAGCCGACGACCGCTCTCGCCTTCATGGATTTTGGCGTTAACTTCCAGCGCCGCAAACAGCGGGTAAAACGGACTGGTAGAAGCATGCAGCATAAATGCATTATTCAGACGCTTATGCGGGCAGAACCGCGCCTGACCGCGAATATGGTTATCCTTTTTGTGGATCTGCGAGGTTTGCGAGAATCCGGCCTGCTGTTTGTGTACCGACTGGGTGACAAAGATCCCCGGATCGTTAGCATCGAGATCCAACAGCAGCGGTGACCCATCGGCCATCATCGGAATAAATTGTTCGTAGCCGACCCATGCTGAGTCAAACAGGATGTAATCACACAGATGACCGATCTTGTCGATCACCTGCCGGGCATTGTAGATCGTACCGTCATAAGTGCCGAGCTGAATGATCGCCAGACGGAACGGGCGCGGTTGTTCTGCCTTTTGCGGCGCAATATCACGAAGTTGCTGGCGCAGATACTCCTCATCAAAGCAGTGCTCGTCAATGCCGCCAATAAAGCCAAACGGATTACGCGCCGCTTCCAGATACACCGGCGTCGCACCCGCCTGGATCAGCGCACCGTGGTGGTTCGACTTATGGTTATTACGGTCAAATAGCACCAGATCGCCGCGCGTCAGCAGCGCATTGGTTACTACTTTATTGGCCGCAGAGGTCCCGTTCAGCACAAAGTAGGTTTTATCCGCGTGGAAAACTTTCGCGGCAAATTTCTGCGCATGTTTCGCCGAGCCTTCATGAATCAGCAGATCGCCAAGCTTAACGTCGGCGTTGCACATATCCGCGCGAAACAGATTCTCGCCAAAGAACTCGTAGAAATGGCGCCCCGCGGGATGCTTTTTAAAGAACTCACCGTGTTGATGTCCTGGGCAGGCAAATGTGCTGTTCCCCATCTCGACATACTGAGTCAACGTGTCATAGAACGGCGGCAGCAAATCTTCTTCATACTGACAGGCAGCAGACTCCAGCTCCAGCCAGTCCTGCGCCTGACCGCGAATGACCGCATTCACGCCCGCCGGCAGATCAACATCCGACTCTGCGAACAGAAACACGGGTATATGAAAACCGGTGCGTTTCAGCAAAGCAAGGATCCCGCTGCGGCTATCCGCAACGGTAATGACGACTGCCGCAACGTCAGTAAAATCAGTACTGTCCAGCGACACCACCTGACGATGGCTGGACAGACGAGAAACCAGTTCTCCACTGGCGGCAATTTTCATTGATTTCATAAGCGCAATAACCCGTTTCGGGAAAATCAAAAGTCCCGGACAAAGCCACATTGCTTTGCCCACGAAATGACAGGTCAAACTGGTTACCAGCCCCGACCGCCAGACATCAGTAAAAGCAGATAGCCTCTGATTTTACTGTTATCCTGCAGTGAGCGTGCGCTGCCCTCACCGCATGGTGGGAGCGTAAAGATAAGTCGCAGGAAGGGGCAAACGTCGCGCAAAAAGGCGATGTTGAAGGCGATGTAGGGGGAGTAATATCATCCCAGGCAGCCCCATTCAGACAGGAGAAAATTCGCGCAATCATGGCACCTTTCACTTTCAGGCGCAAGATAAAATCCGGAGCCTGAACCTCACAGATAAACAAGCATTTCGCCTGTCAATCGCGGCATAATAATGCAATCTGAAAACATATTTTACCCAGAGAATTGCCTTTAGCATCAAGACGATAATGGGTATGCAGGAGCAAACGTGGTAATTGGACCCTTTATTAATGCTGGCGCCATTTTATTTGGTGGTGTTCTCGGCGCACTACTCAGCCAGCATTTACCGGAACGCATTCGTGCCTCCATGACCTCCATATTCGGACTGTGCTCTTTGGGAATTGGTATTTTGCTGGTTATCAAGTGCGCTAACCTACCGGTGATGGTCCTGGCTACGTTAGTCGGTGCATTAATTGGCGAGTTCTGTTATCTGGAAAAAGGGATCAATACCGCGGTTGCCAAAGCGCAGCAGCTTTTCACCCGGTCGGATGCCAACACCACACACGAATCCTTCATCCAGAGCTATGTGGCCATCATCGTGCTATTTTGCGCCAGTGGTACCGGGATCTTCGGGGCGATACATGAAGGGATGACCGGCGACCCGAATATTTTAATCGCGAAGTCGTTTCTTGATTTCTTCACGGCCATCATTTTTGCCTGTTCATTAGGTATCGCGGTATCGGCAATTTGTGTACCAATGCTGGCAATCCAGCTAACGCTTGCCACCTGCGCAGCACTTATTTTGCCCCTGACGACGCCAGCCATGATGGCCGATTTCAGCGCCGTAGGTGGACTGCTGTTGTTGGCAACCGGTTTACGTATTTGTGGAATCAAAATGTTTGCGGTTGTGAATATGCTTCCTGCCCTTCTGCTGGCAATGCCGCTTTCCGCCGCGTGGACGGCATTTTTTGCCTGAGAATGCGTGCAATAGCAACAATGTGGTGATAGATTGTGCAGTCTGCGTTGATTTGAAGAAATTTCGTTGACGAAACGAAGCGAATCGGTTTTAATGCGCCTCGTTGCCCGGATAGCTCAGTCGGTAGAGCAGGGGATTGAAAATCCCCGTGTCCTTGGTTCGATTCCGAGTCCGGGCACCAAATTCATATCAACGGACCTCCACGGAGGTCCGTTTTTGCATTCTAAGCCCGCCAAAACCAACATTCCTACAATCCCTTAACTCCACCCAACTCAATCAACTTCAACCCGCATCAAGTCCCTTGCGAGGGTACAACTGAGGGTATAGTCTGATTCGATAAAATTTATACCCCTTTTTACTATCAGGAGATACCGCCAATGGCGCTCACTGACGCTAAAATCCGTGCCGCTAAACCGGATGAAAAACCTTATAAACTTGCCGACAGCGGCAACATGTTCTTGCTCGTTCACCCTAACGGCTCTCGCTACTGGCGGCTCCGCTATCGGTTTCTGGGCAAAGAGAAAACGCTCGCTCTGGGGGTCTATCCTGAAGTCTCGTTATCAGAAGCAAGGGAAAAACGCGATACGGCGAGAAAGCTGATAGCTGAGGGAACTGACCCATGCGAACAGAAAAGGATCAAAAAGTCGGTACCCGAAACAGCTCAGACATTTGAAGGCATCGCAAGACAGTGGCATAAGAGCAACAAAAAATGGTCAGCCTCACACAATGAGAGGATACTGAAAAGCCTCGAAACTCATGTTTTCCCCTTTATTGGTTCACGTGACATTACCACCCTCAGGACTCCCGATTTACTTGTTCCCGTTAAAGCAGCCGAAGCAAAGGAGATATATGAAATCGCAGCGCGCCTTCAGCAGCGTATCACTGCAATCATGCGCTATGCTGCACAGTCAGGCATTATCACCTATAACCCTGCCTTGGATATGGCTGGCGCGTTAACCACAGTGAAACGCCAGCACCGCCCTGCCCTCGCCTTAAATCGCATTTCAGAGCTTCTTGAACGACTGGATGCCTACAGAGGACAACCTCTCACCCGGCAGGCAACTAAACTCACCCTGCTTATCTTCATCCGTTCCAGCGAACTACGCTTTGCCAGGTGGTCTGAGATCGACTTCAAGAAAGCCATGTGGACCATTCCTCCTGAGCGGAAACCTATTGAAGGGGTCAAGTATTCCCATCGTGGCTCAAAAATGCGAACAGAGCATCTTGTGCCACTATCTACTCAGGCGGTGAATATACTGAAGCAGATCCACACTATCAGCGGAGAACATGAACTGATTTTCACCGGCGATCACAATCCATGGAAACCCATGAGTGAGAACACTGTAAATAACGCACTGCGTCTGATGGGCTATGATACAAAGGTCGATGTCTGTGGTCACGGCTTCCGGGCAATGGCCTGTAGTTCGTTGATTGAGTCAGGTCTTTGGTCCAGGGATGCGGTCGAACGTCAGATGAGCCATATGGAACGTAACACAGTGCGGGCTGCGTATATCCATAAAGCGGAACATCTGGATGAGCGAAAGCTGATGTTGCAGTGGTGGGCTGATTTTCTGGATGCTAACAGGGAACAGAGTGTCAGCCCTTTTGACTATGCAAAAATTAATAATCCTTTGAGAAGGTGACAGAACTCCAAACACACACATGCTCCTCCCTCACAGGGGAAGAGCACTCATTGATAAAATACTGGCGTACAATCCCGAAGATAATCAGGGAGCACGCTGATTGATAGGACCGGAATTGTTACGCTCATGGCGACCATGAGGGGCAGTCCATGTACTGATGGTGCATGTAGTTGAATTTTCACCTTACTGGTATGAACTTAGTCTTCTGTATTTTCTGAATGGAGAATACATTAAAGGTGCGATAGCTTTTCGCCACGGTTTTACCACAAAATCTTACACCGCGGAAATTTACATCCCTTTCCACTTGCTGTGCGGCATAATCTTTCTGGCGGACCCGATACCGCTGAAGATTATTATGTAACATACAACTCGTTATGGGGACAATATCCAGAAACATTGATGTTTGTAAACTGACTGTATAATCACTCATCTGTAATGCGTGAACTGGAAGAAATAATTAAATGTGTCGAAATGCTGATGCAGAAAGATGTTTTTGAATATGCGAAAGTATTTTAAGACAGAAGAAGAATCGACGAGCGACTTTCTGAGAAAATTG
>NZ_JAOWHW010000136.1:0-79140 GCF_030332425.1 Citrobacter sp. Cpo142 | reverse complement strand
GGTAAAAACCTTGAAGCAGCATCCGCGCAAGAACAAAACGGCCATCAACATCGAATACATGAAAGCCAGCATCCGTGCCAAGGTGGAGCACCCGTTTCGCATCATCAAGCGGCAGTTCGGCTTCGTGAAAGCCAGATACAAGGGGCTGCTGAAAAACGATAACCAACTGGCGATGTTATTCACCCTGGCCAACCTGTTTCGGGTGGACCAAATGATACGTCAGTGGGAGAGATCTCAGTAAAAACCGGAAATAACGCCAGAAATGGTGGAAAAAATAGCCTAAATAGGCTGATTCGATGTGTTTGCGGGAAAAAAATCGGCCCAGATCCGCGAAATTTTAATCAGCGAGTCAGCTTGGGAAGAAATGACCTGCTTATTCGCACCTTCCCTATTAGCAGATGAGTCTGCGGTATTGGGGCAGGCGGTAACAAATGTAATTCTTGCAGGTGATAATGTTAATAATAAAAACATCATTTTAAGCCTGATTGGTTCTCTGGAGTCAACAGTTGACGTTGTTCAGGCCGATATTATCAGAAAGACCCTGGAAATAGTGTTACGCTACACAGCTGACGATGTCTAAAAAGTCTTCATATTAATATAATATGTACAGCACCTTTGTTATATGCTGAAAGCACTCATGCTGAGCATTTTTTGATTAAGACTATACATAGCACCTTCTCTAGAACAATTGTGATTTTTCATTGAGGCCATAATGATGAACATCGTTCAGGAATACACTGGAAACGCAGAGTTATGGATTGATGATATTTTTATCAGGCAAGGGTTAAAGAATATTCTTGCAGATATCGTTTTTGAAGATGATAAGGCGCGACTGGTGTTCTTTACCGCGAATCACTTTAACGCGGTAAAAAGACAAAATTACGATCTGAGTACGCATCGTCTGGTACTGCTGATTGATGGTCATCTGTACAGATATCTCAATGATTTATCACTTTACAGACTGCCAATAGATGTTAGCGTTGCCACATTCAAACAATTTATTATTGATATTACTCGTTCTGGCGGTATACACGACAATCAGTCGGAACTAAATATTTCTCTAACTGCGCGAGATAAATATATTTTAACGCAGTTAGGGGAGGGGCGAACTATTGTTGAGATATCCGCCTTGTTAAATCTACATTTAAAAACGATTTACCAGGCCAGGCAGAATCTGATCAAGAAGCTTGGTTGTTCTGGGCTGATTGATTTTCAGGGAATACTGCGAGCGAAAATATTCCGTAACTGGCTGGAACATGCCTGAGTAAATCGACAGTTCGTACTTACTGTTGGGGGATACGACAGGGCCAATGGCCCTGTCCGGTATATTTTAAACTTCGCTACTCTGTCACCAGTTCATTTCCCATCTTCTGCTGATGATGCTTTTTGCTCAACGAGAAGTAGCCAAATATTAGCGTTATTACCACAATGCTGGCCATAATCAGGAAGATTTCCTGATAGCCCACTTTATCAAACAACTTACCGACAGGCAGTGACAGCACGATGATTCCGATGGAACTGGCGATATTGAAGCCAATAAGGTATATCGTTGATGACAGGCGTTTATCAAAATTCGCTACGCTGAATTTAAACACTGAAATAACAAACAGTGGGACTTCCAGCGCATGGAGCATTTTAATCAAGGAGATAATATAGATATCGGTGAACAGTGCTGAACCCAGGATTCGACAGGTCATGATTGTGCCGCCCAGCAGCAATGCGGATTTAGGCCCGATGCGGTTAATCAGGAATGGAACCAGCGCCATACCGACGGCTTCCATAAAGACCTGTACCGAGTTGAGGTAGCCGTATACGCGTGGTGCCAGTTCGGGATCGTCAAATAAGCTGGCGTAAAACACCGGGAACATCTGCTGATCGTAGATGCTATAGAACGACCAGGTACCGACGACAAAGATGACGAAAAACCAGAACTGCGTATCTTTAAAGATAGTGAGAAAATCATTTCGGGTCAGCGCGTCGGGTTCAGGAGAGCACGTTTTTACAGAAGATGGGGCGGGTGAGTTGGTTTTGAACAACACGTTAATCAACAGGAATAATACCCCCATTACCGATACGCACCAGAAGTTAATGTGTGGGTTGATGCTGAAGAAGATACCGCCAACAAATGTCCCTGCGGCGTAGCCAAGCGATCCCCACAAGCGGGCGGTACCGAATTCAAAGTTGAATTTGCGGCTCACTTTTTCGACGAAGCTTTCTACCAGACCACAACCCGCGAGGTAGCCAAGGCCAAAGAAAATGGCTCCCAGCGCCATACCAAGCTTGAAGTTGGAGGTCAGCAGCGGTTCGTAAACATAAATCAGGAACGGGCCGCTGAGCGTGATGACTATCCCCATCAGCCAGATAAGGTGTTTGCGGGTGCCGAGCTTATCCTGCAGAAAACCGTAGACCAGCATAAACAGCATGCTAAAGAACTGGTTTACGGCATACAGCATTCCCAGCTCCGTTCCGGACAGGCCAAGTTTATTTTTTAGCCATATCGCATAAAAAGACCACCACAACGACCAGGCGGCAAAGAAAAAAAGCAGGTACCCGGATGAGTACCGATATTTGTCATTACTGAACGGCATATTTATCTTCATGATTTTTCCAATCCAGATCAGGTCATTGTAAGGTCTTTCTGATACGACGTAACGAGTGCGCTTTATTACGGGGTAATCGTTCTCCGTAGCGATGGTTGTGACTGAATAAAGCCGCTCAGGTGTTGGCTGTCGGGAAACGCGCTTAGCGCGCCACGCCGGGTGGTCGCCAGAGCACCACAAGCGCTGGCCTGCTCGATAAGTGGAAGTAGCGTTGACGTCGATGTGGGCCAGCCTTCCTCGGCGAGTGCCGCCAGCAGCCCGGCCATAAAGGCATCACCGGCGCCAGTGGTATCGATACTTTCGACGTTATAGCCGCTTAAAGTTAGCCTGCTGTTTTGCCAGAAAGCGATAGCGCCGTCGGCACCGCGGGTGACGATTTTCAGGCGTGCAGGAAAATCAACCAGACGTTCGCAGGCGCTACTGAGACAGTTGGTCTGTGTTAGCCACAGCAGCTCTTCTTCTGACATCTTCAGAATGTCGCTCCGCCGGGCAAACTCGTTGACAAGGTCAAACATCTGCATCTCGTTGCTCCACATCTGCGGACGCAGATTGATGTCAAAGCTCAGAGTACCGCCGGTCTGTCGCAATGCGGCCATTGCCTGGGCGAGGGTGGCGCGGCAGTCAGGGGCAACCAGCGCCAGCGAGCAGAAGTGCAGAATATCGGCACCAAAGTCGGGCAGACTCGCCGGGCTGAGAAATTGATCGGCAGACGGATTGACCAAAAACTCAAACTGCCGCTCGCCGTTAGGAGCCAGTGAAACCAGTACGGTACTGGTGTGCTGATGTGCATCAAACTCCAGACTTCCTGTATCCACCTGCGCTGTTTCCAGCGTCTGATGCAGAAAGCGACCAAAAGTGTCATTGCCCACACGGCCAATAAAACCGCTGGCGCGGCCAAGGCGAGCGACGCCGATTGCCACATTGAAGGGAGCGCCTCCCGCACAGGCTTCAAACTGCATATTGTCGCGCGGCAATAAATCCACCACGGCGTCTCCGAGCGTCCAGATAGTCATTATTTTTCCCCAAAGCAGTAAGACGGGTGTTTATTTGGCGCTGAGCGGCCAGGCCTGCCCTTGATTAAAAATGGCGTGTCCGTTCTGGCTGAATAAGGTCAGCTGGCGATCGTCCGGTTCAGGATAAATACGACTGCTAAGGGTATATTCACCGTGATTGACAAATACCTCTACCGAGGAGCTGTCGATAAATAAGCGCAGATCCAGCCGGTCACCAACTGGCAGCGGCACGCTGCGATAACCAGAGAGACCATGCTGCGGGTAGCGACGATCCAGCACCAGACGCTGTGCCTGGCTATCGACGTAGATGCGCATCCCGTCACCCAGCGCGATACCATATTCTTCAGCACTGCTGCGGGTAATATCGAGGCTAAGTTCGACTTCAATAGCGTGCGCCTGCTCCTCTACCATCAGGGTGCGATTGTGCAGTTCGCTGACCGGCCAGACATGAAGCTCACCGCGTAATGATTCCAGCTCTTTCACCGGGTTCATACGCAGCCGTTGCTCCGCGTCGAGCGTCACTTCGCGGGGGAGGGTAAGCATGCCCGCCCAGCCGTCGGCCTGCTCTGGCATTGGCGATTCCCACATCGACAGCCAGCCAATCACAATGCGGCGCCCATCCGGGGTGGTAAATGACTGGGGGGCGTAAAAATCATGCCCGTGATCCATCTCCTGGAAGGCGCGGGTGACGTGAAAATGGAGCTTATCCTGCCATTCGCCGACCAAATAGCCGCTCTGGAACAGGTTACGGTAATCGTATCCGTCTGCGGCGATCCCCTGCGGCGAGAACATGAAGACGAGCTTATCGTTGAGTGGGAAGAGGTCCGGGCACTCCCACATGTAGCCCATGCCGTCATCGGCCCTGCCGAGCGTGCTGGCAAACTGCCAGTGCTGTAGATCCTGCGAGCGATAGAGCTGCACTTCGCCCACGTCATCGACCCGGGCGCCCACCACCATGTACCAGCTGTCTCCCTCTTGCCAGACTTTCGGATCGCGAAAATGGTGTACGCCTCGCGGGGTATCCAGAATCATGCCCTGGCGTTCAAAGTGAATCCCGTCGGTGCTGGTGGCCAGGCACTGTACCTGATACAGGTTTTCCTCTTTCGCCTCGCCGTCAAACTTATGTCCGGTGTAGATCAGAGCCAGCTTATTGCCTTCAACCACCGCTGAACCGGAAAAACAGCCGTCTTTATCTTCCGGCCCTTCTGGTGCCAGTGCGATGGGCAAGTGCTCCCAGTTCACCATATCGCGGCTGCGCGCATGGCCCCAGTGCATTGGTCCCCAGACCGGCTGCCACGGATAGTGCTGATAGAACGCATGGTAGTAACCATCGAACCAGGACAGACCGTTGGGATCATTCATCCAACCCGCCGGTGGCGCCAGGTGATAGCGTGGATACCAGCGCGGGTTTACAAGGTCTTTCTGCTGGCTTAAGGCTTCGTTGGCTTTGGAAAGTAGTGACGTCATTTGCTTGTCCCTGTAAGTGAATTGATCAAAAGATAACGTTAACATTCTCGGTTTTCTCGCAGATTTGATGGTAATATCGATGTTAATCACAAAAGTTAACGTTAACATTTTGCGGGCGTTATCGAGATCGCATTTTCAGACCCCGGCAAAGTGAACATCGGCGAAGGAGAGGGTATGGCATCTTTAAAGGATGTGGCGCAGCGGGCTAACGTCTCGTTAATGACCGTATCGCGGGCGATTAACGAGCCCGAACGACTACGGCCTGAAACCTATAAAAAGGTGATGGAAGCGGTAGATGCGCTGGGGTATGTCTCCGATCTCTCCGCTAAAAAAATTCGTGGTGCGAAAACCACGGCTAACACGATTGGGGTGCTGGCGCTGGACACCATGACTACGCCATTTTCTGTGGAGATAACGCTCTCTATCGAAGAGACCGCGCGGGCGCACGGTTGGAATAGCTTTGTGGTGAATATGTTCAGCAATGACAAGCCAGAGAAAATGGTTGATCTGCTGTTGGCGCATCGCCCGGACGGTATTATCTACACCGCGATGGGGCTGCGTCAGGTACCGGTACCGGAAAAGCTGCATAAGTATCGCTGCGTGCTGGCGAACTGTGAAAGCACAAGCGGCCCTTTTCCCACCTATATTCCCGATGATGAACAAGGGCAATATCTTGGCGTGAAAGCGCTGTTGGCCGCAGGCTATCGTCGATTGCTGTGCATCCACCTGCCGAAAGGGATTGTGGCGACCGATCGCCGTCGGGCGGGAATGGAGAGGGCCTGTCGTGAAGCGGGCGTCGACCCTGATGCAATGTTCCACCACTATCTTCCGCCGGGCGAGCGCCACCATATTGATGCGGCGGAGATTGCCGGGCATTACCTGAGCGGCGCGCGCCCGATGTTCGATGCGGTGGTGTGCGGTAACGACCGCGTGGCTTTTGTTATCTACCAGTTCTTGCTGGGGCGAGGGCTGCGCATTCCGCAGGACGTCGCCGTGCTGGGCTATGACAATATGGTGGGCACCGGCGAGCTATTTTTGCCGCCGCTATCAACGATACAGTTGCCGCACTATGAAATTGGCCGTCTCAGTGCACTGCATCTTATCCAGGGGCTCGATCACCGGGATACCGTGCGGGTAGACAGCCCCTGGCTTCCTCGCGCCTCAATATGAGTACGTTCACGTGGTTACTGCTGCTTTGCCAAAATAGCTCAGCCTTTTTGGCCATCGTGTTTGGTGCCAACTTTCAGATACGCAGCAGCGGGATCCTCTGAGATGCTATGAAATGAAAAATCCACGCAATTGCGTGGATTTTATAGAGTTTTACCGTTGTCATGAGATTCAGTGAAACCTCATGAGACAACAAAACTTATTTAAACGTTGAACAGGAAGTTCATCACGTCGCCATCTTTAACGATGTAGTCTTTACCTTCTGCACGCATCTTGCCAGCTTCTTTCGCGCCTTGTTCACCTTTATAGGTGATGAAATCTTCAAACGCGATGGTTTGCGCGCGGATAAAGCCTTTCTCGAAGTCGGTGTGGATTTTACCCGCCGCCTGTGGAGCCGTTGCGCCGACAGGGATGGTCCATGCGCGGACTTCTTTCACGCCAGCGGTGAAGTAGGTCTGCAGGTTCAGCAATTCGTAACCTGCGCGGATCACGCGGTTCAGGCCCGGCTCTTCCAGACCCATTTCAGCCATGAATTCTTCACGGTCAGCATCATCGAGTTCAGCGATGTCAGCTTCAACGGCAGCGCAAACGGCAACCACAACAGAACCTTCGGCAGCCGCGATTTCGCGCACTTTATCTAGGTATGGGTTGTTTTCAAAACCGTCTTCGTTGACGTTGGCGATGTACATTGTTGGCTTCAGCGTCAGGAAGCTCAGGTATTTGATGGCCGCTTTGTCTTCGTCAGTCAGCGTTTTCAGCGCGCGCAGCATGCCAGCGTTTTCCAGCTGTGGCAGGCATTTTTCCAGCGCAGCCAGCTCTGCTTTAGCGTCTTTGTCGCCGCCTTTGGCCTTCTTCTGCACGCGATGGATAGCGCGCTCACAGGTATCGAGGTCGGACAACGCCAGCTCGGTATTGATAACTTCAATGTCGTCAGCCGGATCCACTTTGTTATTAACGTGGATGATGTTGTCGTTTTCAAAGCAACGCACCACGTGGCCGATAGCTTCGGTTTCACGGATGTTGGTCAGGAATTGGTTACCCAGACCTTCACCTTTGGACGCACCTTTTACCAGGCCGGCGATGTCGACGAATTCCATCGTTGTTGGCAGGATACGCTGCGGTTTGACGATTTCGGCCAGCTGATCCAGACGCGGATCGGGCATCGGGACAACACCGGTGTTCGGCTCGATAGTACAGAACGGGAAGTTTGCCGCTTCAATACCCGCTTTTGTGAGCGCGTTGAACAGGGTGGATTTGCCTACGTTTGGCAAACCGACGATACCGCATTTGAATCCCATGTTTAAATCACCTTAATCTTTTGATATTCAACCTGTTATGGAAAACAGATTGTAGAAATGTAAATAACTTTGCCTATTATACACAGCACGCGAGAAAAATGCCGCACATCGCTGCTTATTGCGCTTTAAAGGTGTGTAACCGGCTCGTCGCTTTGGTCAGGCCGTCTTTGAACAAAATCTTGGTACAACGTGCCGCTTCGTCAATTGCTTCATCAATTAACTTCTGTTCTGAAACAGGCGGTTTGCCTAAAACAAATCCGACAACTTTGTTTTTATCGCCCGGATGGCCAATTCCAACGCGTAAACGATGAAAGTTGGGGTTATTACCTAACTTACTAATGATGTCTTTCAGGCCATTATGTCCGCCATGACCGCCGCCAAGCTTAAATTTGGCCACGCCAGGGGGCAGGTCTAACTCATCGTGTGCGACCAAAATTTCATCGGGGTTAATACGATAAAAACTGGCCATCGCACCGACAGCCTTGCCGCTCAGATTCATAAATGTGGTTGGCACCAGCAGACGGACGTCCTCACCTTCAAGCGTAACTCTGGAGGTGTAGCCGAAGAATTTCGGCTCATCGCGCAGGGGAGCGCGTAATCTTTCTGCCAGCAGATCGACATACCATGCGCCTGCATTGTGTCGCGTTGCCGCATACTCTGCGCCGGGGTTCGCCAGGCCAACAATCAATTTAATCGCCACGTGTTTTGTCCTGAGTGTTTCGATAAACGACGTGTAGTTTACTGTCTGACGCTGCTGTTGACAAAAAACTGCGTGCTTATCGCAAAAAGCTGAATAATTGCAGAAATGGACTATTAGAAAATGAGTGTGTTCAGTGGCTTATTTGTAAAGTTTTGTTGCGTGAGTGTTTGTAATTGTGATCGCTCCCGCACTTGCGAACGGCAGTGTTGTCTATACTTTACACATAAGGATTAGGGGTATTCCCTGTAACAACCCAAAGTTCCGGAGGTGACACATGAAACGCAAAAACGCTTCGTTACTCGGTAACGTGCTCATGGCTTTAGGGTTGGTGGTGATGGTGGGTGGTGTTGGTTACTCTATTTTAAACCAACTGCCGCAATTTAATCTGCCACAGTTTTTCGCACATGGTGCCGTGCTCAGTATTTTTGTTGGTGGTGTCCTTTGGTTGGCGGGTGCCAGAGTGGGGGGGCACGAACAAATCAGCGATCGTTACTGGTGGGTGCGCCATTATGACAAACGCTGCCGTCGCGGTGATACCAATCATCGGCATAACTAAATAGCTCTCCCAACTCGGAGTGCGGTTGTTTGAACACAAAGTCCTGGTTTAAAAACCAGGGCTCTGCTTGTTCGTCAGTACTGGATTAAACGACTTCTACCTTTGGTGGCATACTACAAAGAAACGTTATTCGAATAACCGATAATGTAACGCTTTGATCGCGCTGTCTGCATTGTCAGCCGGTAACAGGATGCTCAGGTTGTCGTTTGACGCCCCATGGCAAATCATTCGTACCGTATGCTCTTCAAGCCAGGCAAAAACGTCTTTGCAAACTCCCGCAACCTGTGTGAGTTGATTCCCCACCAAAGTGACCAACGCCAGTCCGGTTTCCACTTCCACACGACAGTGGGAGGACAAGGCGGTAAACAATGCGGTGGTCAGCACATGGTCTTCACCTGAGGTTGCATGAGTGGCGTCCAGCGCCAGCGCAATACTATTCTCTGAGGTTGTAACCAAATCCACCGCGACCGCATGGCGAGCTAAAATGGCGAAGGACTGCGCCAGGAAAGAACAGGAAGGTTGCTTCTCCAGACTGTGTAACCGCAACAGCGTCTGTTTACGACGAACTGCGAGCGCACGATAGCGAGGTGGATTATCGGTGGTGTTGTGCACCAGCGTACCTCCGGCGGCAGTATCCTTACTTGAGCCAACAAAGACCGGAATGCTTTTACGCATTGCCGGGAGCAGTGTCGCCGGGTGGAGGACCTTCGCACCGTAGGCGGCCATATCGCTGGCCTCGGAAAATGAGATATGGTCGATTCGTTTGGCCCGCGGCGCAATGCGTGGGTCGGTGGTGTAGATCCCTGCGACGTCGGTCCAGATGTCAACGCGTGCGGCGTGAAGTGCCTCACCGAGAAGTGTTGCCGTGTAATCACTACCGCCGCGTCCAAGCGTTGTGGTGTGTCCTGCGGCATCACGCCCGATAAATCCCTGAGTCACCATAATCGCTTGCTCAAGACGAGGACGCAGGTGAGTCTCCACCTGGTGGTGCAGTGTGCCAAGCTCGGGTTCGGCACAGCCGAAGTTCGAGTTAGTACGCATCACACTACGGGCGTCAAACCACTCAGCCTCGGCATGCCGTTCACGTAAGACTTCAGTAAAAAGTAGCGAGGACATCAGCTCGCCATGGCTGACTAATTCATCGCTTAACGCATCAGACGGCGAAACCATCGCCGTTTGTGCAAGACGACGTATGTTGTTGAGAAGATTATCGATTTCCGTGCTGATAACGGACGGCTGCTTCAGGCGGGAAATAATGTTGTATTGAATGGCGCGTAAAGTCTCAATCTTATCTAATTGTTGATGTGTTTCCAGACCTTCAGAAAGCTCAACCAGTAAGTTTGTCACGCCTGCTGAAGCAGACAAAACGACTAAACGGACATCTTGATCAGCAAGGACAATGCTGGCGCTTCGATTCATCGCATCAAAATCAGCGACGCTGGTGCCGCCAAATTTGGCAACGACGGATGGTGGATAAATGCGAGTCATAACAATCTCATATCAGGGCGCCATAAAAGTATGGCTAGAAAATTTTCATTCTCGGCATAAGGGAACGAAGTTCGCCTTACGAAATGTCCGCCCGCGAACATTTCTGCTGACAACCCAGGGAATACCTGTTGTCGATAACGCGTGTCGCCTGTACGCGTTATCGGGTGCTGCGCATTAATTTTATCTACATAGCCTGCAAATAAGCGCGCCATACTAAGTGATTTATATTTAGGGATCGACTTTTTTATTCGATTTATCGTCAAATAAGTGAAAAATCATGTCATCACAAGATATCGCGAGCATCATTAATGGTAAAAACGTGTAAAAAAATAATAAAAACACGAAAATCTCATGATTTTTATTAGATTGTCTGCGTTGCAATTAGCTACAACATTGTTAATTAAATAGATATATTTCTTTAGGATTTAGTAATGGCAAATAGTTGTTACGCTTTGAATTTAAAGGGGAAAGTTGTTATTTTTAATGCCGAAAAATAAATGATTGAGTCCTAAGCTAAAACAACATATATTAGCCGCGCTTTTTTACAGGTAATCCTTATAACCATTTATTCAATCAGGTGTTAATCTACACCTGGTTGTAGGAGTGATATGATGACGGATAAAGTCCGTATTGATACTTTAAGTGCTAATTCATTACCACAGAGCAATGATACCTTTTTAGCAAGACAGGCTGAGTTTGAATCTAATGTCCGCAGCTATCCACGTAAACTGCCATTAGCGATCGCTAAAGCGCAGGGCGTCTGGATTACTGATGTAGAAAATAATCAATATCTTGATTGCCTGGCAGGTGCCGGAACCCTGGCGCTTGGTCATAACCATCCTGAAGTGCTGCAGAGCATTCAAAGTGTCATCACAAGCGGCTTACCGTTACATACGCTTGACCTTACCACGCCGTTAAAAGATGAATTCTCATCATATTTACTTTCTTTATTACCGGGTCAGGGCAAAGAATATTGCCTGCAGTTTACCGGTCCCTCCGGCGCAGATGCTGTTGAAGCGGCGCTGAAGCTGGCGAAGAAAGTCACCGGCCGTTCCAGCATCATCAGTTTCTCCGGCGGCTACCACGGGATGACCCACGGCGCGCTGTCCGTGACCGGCAACCTGTCGCCGAAAGAAGCGGTCAGCAACATGATGGCGGAAGTGCAGTTTATGCCGTATCCGCATCAGTACCGTTGCCCGCTGGGTATCGGCGGCGACGCTGGCGTCAAAGCATTAACCTACTACTTCGAAAACCTGATCAACGACGTTGAAAGCGGCGTGCGTAAACCGGCTGCCGTGATCCTCGAAGCGGTGCAGGGTGAAGGTGGCGTGAACCCGGCTCCGGTCGAGTGGCTGCAGCGCATTCGTAAAGTGACGCAGGAGCACGGCATTCTGCTGATCATCGATGAAGTTCAGGCGGGCTTTGCACGTACCGGTAAACTGTTCGCCTTCGAACACGCCGGTATTGAGCCAGATATCATTGTGATGTCCAAAGCGGTTGGCGGCGGTCTGCCACTGGCGGTGCTGGGCATTAAAAAGCAGTTCGATGCGTGGGCTCCGGGCCACCACACTGGTACTTTCCGCGGCAACCAGTTGGCGATGGCGACCGGTCTGACAACGCTGAAGATCCTCAAAGACGACAAGATTGCCGATAAAGTTGCTGCCCAGGGCGAGTGGCTGAAAGGCAAACTGGCTGACCTGCAGAAACGCTACCCGGTTATTGGCCAGGTGCGCGGTCTGGGTCTGATGATCGGTCTGGAAATCGTGAAGCCGAACGAAGCGCAGGATCACATGGGCTGCTACCCGGCCGATGGCGAGCTGTCCGCGTTGCTGCAGAAAAAATGCTTCGAAAATGGGCTGATTCTGGAGCGTGGTGGCCGCAACGGTTGCGTGCTGCGCCTGCTGCCGTCACTGCTGATCACCAACGCTGAGCTGGAAATCTTCCTCGATAAATTCGAAAACGCCCTGCTGGGCGCTGGCGTGAAGCCGGTTTAAACGGAGTTGGATCGAATGTCAGACGTAAACCCGATTCTGTCCGGCTCGGCGCAAAGCATTGCAGCTTATCAGGACGCTATCGAGCAGAGTACGCAAGCGGTCGTTGAATGGTTGAAGCAGCCTGAGATGTATAAGGGTAAAACCGTTGAGCAACTGCGTGAACGTATCAACCTGAATTTTACGTCTCAGGGCCTGGGCAACCAGGCCGCTATTGAGCGTGCGGTTGAATACTTTCTCAAAGACAGCTTGTTGGTTCACCATGCGCAGTGCGTGGCGCATCTGCACTGCCCGAGCCTGGTAATAAGCCAGGCGGCGGAAGTGCTGATCAACGCCACCAACCAGAGTATGGACTCCTGGGACCAGAGCCCGTCGGCCACCATCATAGAGATCAAGCTGATCGAGTGGTTGCGTGAGCAGGTTGGATACCCGGCAGGCGATGCGGGCGTATTCACCAGCGGCGGTACACAGAGTAACCTGATGGGCCTGATGCTGGCGCGTGATGCTTTCTTCGCTCGGCAGGGGCACTCCATTCAGCAGGAGGGTCTGACCGGTGATCTGAGTAAAATCAAAGTGTTCTGCTCTGAAAGCGCGCACTTCTCTGTGCAGAAGAACATGGCGCTGATGGGGCTGGGCTACCGTTCCGTCACCCAGGTGAAGACCGATGCGTTTTCACGCATGGATCTGACTGACCTGAAAGACAAGCTGGCCCAGGCGAAAGCCAACGGTGAGCAGGTGATGGCAATCGTCGCCACTGCCGGTACTACCGATGCGGGCGCAATCGATCCGTTAGCAGATATTGCAGCGCTGGCGGCAGAACATCAGATCTGGATGCACGTGGATGCAGCATGGGGCGGGGCGTTACTGCTTTCTGAGAAGTACCGTGACTTCCTGAACGGCCTTGAGCTGGCCGATTCCGTGACGCTGGATTTCCACAAGCAGTTCTTCCAGACCATCAGCTGCGGTGCGTTCCTGTTAAAAGATGCGCGCCACTACGAGCTGATGCGTTACCAGGCGGCGTATCTGAACTCTGATTTCGATGAAGAGGCTGGCGTACCAAACCTGGTATCGAAGTCGCTGCAGACCACGCGTCGTTTCGATGCGCTGAAGCTGTGGATGGGCCTCGAAGCGCTGGGCAAAAAGCAGTATGCCGAGATCATTGATAACGGTGTGACGCTGGCGCGTGATGTTGCTGAGTTTGTCAAAACCCAGCCGCATCTTGAACTGGTGATGGAACCACAGCTGGCAAGCGTGCTGTTCCGCTTCCGCCCGCAAAGTGACGACGTGGCATTTGTCGCGCTGCTGAACCAGCGTATTGGCGACGTTCTGCTGGCTTCTGGTAGCGCCAACGTCGGCGTGACCGAAGCCGATGGTGTCACCTGCCTGAAGCTAACGCTGCTCAATCCGACGGTATGTCTGGAGGATGTCAAAGTCCTGCTGGCAAGCGTGAAGGCAACGGCTGAGCAACTGCTGAACGCGTAAGCAATAAGCTTATTATAAAAAATGGCTCCCACGTACGGGAGCCATTTTTTTGTCTGTCATTTGTAATCCGGTGGCGTTTCGCCTGGCCGGGCTACACGTTAGCGGATATCTGCTAGCGCAGCATCTTTATTCGGGAAGAACGTCAGACGCCCGGCAATCGGCTGAATACCCGCGCGCGCCATGGTACGTAGCGGCTGGAATTCCAGATTACTGATGCGTAATTCACAACCTTCCGGCAGACGTTTTACAAAGCGCTGGAAAGCGTCCAGACCACCGGCATCCAGTACCGGGACCGCGTCCCACTTCAAGACTACGATGCGTTTACCTTCAATACGCGACTCGAGATCGGTAAATAATCCTTCCGCCGCGGCAAAGAACAGCGGACCAATAACGCGCAGCACCAGCACATCGTCCGGTACGTCTACGTTGACCGGCGCCAGACGCGTCATGCGCGCAATACGACGCATAAACAGCAGAGAAGCGAGAACGATACCGACGCTGATGGCAATAACCATGTCGAACAGCACCGTCAGCGACATACACATCAGCATGACAATGATGTCGTCTTTCGGCGCATGACGCAGCAAATCCACCACTTTATGCGCTTCACTCATGTTCCATGCCACCATCAGCAGTAGGGCGGCCATGGCGGAAAGCGGTAACCAGGAAAGCAGCGGTGCAAGTACCAGCAGGGCGAGGATCACCAGAATCGCGTGGATAACCGCAGAGATTGGCGAGGTCGCCCCAGCGCGGACGTTTGCCGCAGAGCGGGCAATTGCTGCTGTGGCGGTGATGCCGCCAAAGAACGGTGCCACGATGTTACCCAGCCCCTGGCCAATCAACTCGCTGTTAGCTTTATGCTTGGTGCCGGTCATCCCATCGAGTACGACGGCGCACAGCAGAGATTCAATTGCCCCCAGCATCGCCATCGAGAAGGCTGCCGGTAACAGCGCCTGTAACGAGCTCCAGCTCAGGGTAAAGTTTGATTCCGGCATATTCCACGGCAGGACCAACTGCGGCAGCAGTTGTGGGATACCGTTACCCTGTGAGCCGTCAGCCAGAATGTAGTGGAACTGCGAACCAATGGTGGCGACATGGCCGCCGGTCAGGTTCACGATACCCATTACCGCACAGCCAGCCAGCAGCGCGGGAAGGTGGCCCGGCAGTCGGATCCCCAGGCGCGGCCAGAAAATCAAGATCCCTAGCGTCACTACGCCAATGGCGGCATCACCGAAGTTAATGGTTGGCAAGGCCATAAACAGCGCGCCAACCTTCTGCAGATAGTGCTCCGGGACATGGGCCATCTGCAGGCCAAGAAAATCTTTAATCTGCATGGTACCGATGGTGATACCAATACCCGATGTAAAACCTAACGTTACCGACACGGGGATATATTCGATCAGGCGGCCAAAACGAGCGAGGCCGAAAAGGATCAGGAATATCCCGGACATCAGCGTGGCAACCAGCAGGCCTGCCAGCCCAAACTGTTGCGACACCGGATACAGAATGACCACGAAGGCGGCGGTCGGGCCAGATACGCTAAAGCGTGAACCGCCGGTAAGGGCGATAACAATCCCAGCGACGGCTGAGGTATACAGGCCGTACTGTGGCGCAACGCCACTGCCTATTGCCAGGGCCATCGCCAGCGGAATGGCAATGATCCCAACGGTTATCCCGGCGATCAGGTCACGGGTAAAGCGAGAGGCAGTATATTTTTCTTTCCAACAAGCGTCGATGAGGGCGCGGAAAGGCATCACATGTGAGGAAAATAATCTGTTCACAATAATGTTTCATCCATGAGCGCATCATCTGTCAACTAAATGGCAGGTGAAGGAGGCATAAGTCATACAAATAAGTATTGCAGATAAAAAAACCCGCCGCAGCGGGTTTTTGAGCCGGGCTCGATTAATGCTCGAACATAGCAGAGATGGATTCTTCGTTGCTGATACGACGAATCGCTTCGGCCAGCATACCCGACAGGGTCAATGTACGCACGTTTGGCAGTGCTTTGATTTCGTCAGTCAGTGGAATAGTGTCACAGACAACGACTTCATCAATCACTGAGTTGCGCAGGTTGTTTGCCGCATTACCTGAGAAGATCGGGTGAGTAGCGTAAGCAAATACGCGTTTAGCACCACGTTCTTTCAGTGCTTCTGCTGCTTTGCACAGCGTACCGCCGGTATCGATCATGTCATCAACCAGAACACAGTCACGACCTGCAACGTCACCAATAATGTGCATCACCTGAGAAACGTTCGCACGCGGGCGACGTTTGTCGATGATAGCCATGTCGGTATCGTTCAGCAGTTTAGCGATAGCGCGGGCACGCACGACGCCACCGATATCCGGAGAAACCACAATCGGGTTGTCCAGGTTCAGCTGCAGCATGTCTTCTAACAGGATCGGGCTACCGAATACGTTATCAACCGGTACGTCAAAGAAGCCCTGGATCTGTTCAGCATGCAGGTCAACGGTGAGGACGCGGTCAACGCCAACGCTGGACAGGAAATCAGCGACGACTTTAGCGGTAATCGGTACACGAGCGGAACGTACGCGACGATCCTGACGTGCATAGCCGAAGTAAGGAATAACGGCGGTGATACGGCCTGCGGAAGCACGGCGCAGCGCATCAACCATAACGACCAATTCCATCAGGTTGTCGTTAGTAGGGGCACAAGTGGACTGGATGATGAAAATATCACCACCGCGTACATTTTCATTAATTTGTACGCTGACTTCGCCGTCGCTAAAGCGACCTACAGCGGCGTCGCCGAGTGAAGTGTACAGGCGGTTGGCAATACGTTGTGCTAGTTCCGGGGTGGCGTTACCAGCAAAAAGCTTCATATCAGGCACGAGAAGAACCTCAGGCATGCGTCCATTGGTGGAAAGAATCTGCCGAAAACTGTGCGGGCCAGGCAGTATCCTCTCCATGCGGTGTATTAAAGAGCGCGATGCAACGTCTGGAACAGGGTGACGTTGTCACCGCAACTCAGCTTGCCCGGCTTACTCTTTATCTTTCGCGTTTCATTTGCGCTGGCATCAATTCCTCACACCAGTTACATACTGAAGTTGTATGCACCTGGCGATTCGTCGTTTCGCCATTTTCCTGAAACCCGAAGGATTTAGAGTAACGCTCTGTGCAATGGGGAGAGGTTGACGCCTTTCGCCACAAAGCCTTTGAGCCATTCCGGGGCTTGCTCAAGCACCTGGCGAGCACGAGACTCAGTGTCAAATTCAGCAAAGACACAAGCCCCTGTACCAGTCAGGCGCGACGGCGCGTATTCTAACAGCCAGGAAAGCGCCGCATCAACCTCGCGAAAACGTTTTCTTGCGATAACCTCGCAATCATTGCCGAATTCACATTTTAGTAACGTTTTTATTGACCTTTTTGGCGTGTTGCGCGGGAGGTCGGGATCGTTAAAAATCACCGGTGTCGGAATACTGACTCCCGGATGTGCAACCAGATACCACTTTTCCTCAGGCTCGACCGGCGTCAGAATTTCGCCAACACCTTCGGCAAAGGCCGCATGGCCGCGCACGAATACGGGAACATCCGCCCCCAGCGTTAAGCCGAGTGCCGCCAGTTCATCAACCGAAAGTCCGCACAGCCAGAGATGATTCAGCGCCACCAGAACGGTTGCCGCATTAGACGAACCTCCGCCAAGACCGCCGCCCATCGGCAGGCGTTTGTCGATACTGATGTCCGCACCACTCCCTTTGGGAAGGCGATTGCTTTCAGATGCCGCTTTCATCAGCGAACGTGCCGCACGGACGATCAGATTGTCTTCATGCGCAACGCCTTCCACTGGGGTTAACAGGTGAATTTCGCCGTCGCTACGCGGTGTAATATCTATCGTGTCGCCATAATCAAGAAACTGAAATAAGGTCTGCAGCGTGTGGTAACCGTCCGCACGCTGTCCGGTGATGTATAAAAACAAATTCAGTTTTGCCGGAGAGGGCCAATGGGTCATCATTTCACAATCCAGTTATCCATTTTCAGCTTAATACGCTGGGAACCGTCGGACAGCTCCATGTTTGCTGGCATCGCAGGCTGGGTTTTGCTGTCGTAGGCGCTATAGACCACTTTCCAGTTTTTACCGTCTTTGCTGTAGTTCACTTCACTCAGACGATATTGGTCGTCGAGCTTATAATCGGTGGCGTCACCTGGCAGACCAAGGATCCATTGGCGCAAGCTGTTTAATGGGATAGGCATGCCGGTCAGTTTGCCAATCATCTCTTCAGCGTCGTCGGCGGTGTAATGCTTGCCTTTGTTATCGACCAGTTCGACGTTGCCAGGCTGCGCATTAAGTTCCAGTTCCGTGCTGCCCAGTGGGTTGGTCAGCAGGAGACGATAGCGATCCTGACCGGTTTGCTGCCAGAAAAAGCGGGCATACACTTTCTGTTGATCGGAAATATAGGCAAACGCACCACGCGTCTGATACTGGTTCAGGGCGCGAACTTCCTGTTGGTGCTGGCGCCACTGCGGAGAATCGGGGCTTTTACCGGGACCTTTAGGCGCGTTGAGCGTACAGGCAGTAAGAACCAGGGCCGCCAGCGGCAGCAGGCGAATCAGGCGAAAATCAGGCAGGGTCATAATGATGACAAATCCTTGAGATACGTTGCAGTTATAACTCTTAATGCTAGCGCCGCCATCAGACATCGTCTACGTTCAAGTTATCTTAAATCGCTTAAATTTGTGCACTAAGCTATTACTCCAAAAGGGGTCAGTCTCTTTTATTGACCGCACGCATCCTGTATGATGCACCCAGTCTAACCTTATCAACGCTGGTACTATTCCCGCACACATGACCCTTTTAGCGCTTGGTATTAACCATAAAACGGCACCTGTATCGCTGCGAGAACGCGTAACGTTTTCGCCGGATACGCTCGATCAGGCGCTGGACAGCCTGCTCGCGCAGCCAATGGTGCAGGGCGGGGTAGTGCTGTCGACGTGTAACCGCACGGAGCTGTATCTCAGCGTTGAAGAGCAGGATAACCTGCAAGAAGCGCTGGTTCGCTGGCTGTGTGAATACCATAACCTCAATGAAGAAGATCTGCGCAACAGCTTGTACTGGCACCAGGACAACGACGCAGTCAGTCATTTGATGCGTGTTGCCAGCGGTCTGGATTCACTGGTGCTCGGTGAACCGCAAATTCTGGGGCAGGTGAAAAAAGCGTTTGCGGATTCGCAAAAAGGTCACCTGAACGCCAGTGCGCTGGAACGCATGTTCCAGAAATCATTCTCTGTCGCAAAACGTGTACGTACAGAAACTGACATCGGCGCCAGCGCCGTGTCGGTGGCGTTTGCCGCCTGTACCCTGGCGCGGCAGATATTTGAATCGCTCTCCACGGTAACCGTGCTGTTAGTCGGTGCGGGCGAAACCATTGAGCTGGTAGCGCGACATCTGCGCGAGCACAAAGTCAAGAAGATGATCATCGCCAACCGCACTCGCGAGCGTGCGCAGGTGCTGGCGGATGAAGTCGGCGCCGAGGTGATTTCACTGAGTGATATAGACGCGCGTTTACAGGATGCCGATATCATTATCAGTTCTACCGCCAGTCCGCTGCCGATTATCGGCAAAGGAATGGTGGAACGTGCGCTTAAAAACCGCCGCAATCAGCCTATGTTGCTGGTGGATATCGCCGTACCGCGCGATGTCGAGCCGGAAGTGGGTAAATTGTCTAACGCCTATCTGTACAGCGTTGATGACCTGCAAAGCATTATTTCGCATAACCTGGCCCAGCGCAAAGCGGCGGCGGTGGAAGCCGAAACGATAGTGGAGCAGGAAGCCAGCGAGTTTATGGCCTGGCTACGCGCCCAGGGCGCAAGCGACACTATCCGCGAGTATCGCAGTCAGTCAGAACAGATCCGTGATGAACTGACCGCCAAAGCGTTGGCCGCTCTTCAACAGGGCGGTGATGCGCAAGCCATTATGCAGGATCTGGCCTGGAAACTGACCAATCGCCTGATTCATGCACCAACCAAATCACTTCAACAGGCCGCCCGTGACGGGGATAGTGAACGCCTGAATATTCTGCGCGACAGCCTCGGGCTGGAGTAGCAGCACACCAATCTTATTTTTTACAGGGTGCATTTACGCCTATGAAGCCTTCTATCGTTGCCAAACTGGAAGCCCTGCATGAACGCCATGAAGAAGTTCAGGCGCTGCTCGGTGATGCGGGGACTATCGCAGACCAGGATCGCTTTCGTGCGCTGTCGCGCGAATATGCGCAATTAAGCGATGTATCTCGCTGTTTTACGGACTGGCAACAGGTTCAGGAAGATATCGAGACGGCTCAGATGATGCTCGACGATCCTGAAATGCGTGAAATGGCGCAGGATGAACTGCGCGAAGCAAAAGAGAAATGTGAGCAGCTGGAACAGCATCTGCAGGTCCTGCTATTACCTAAAGATCCCGATGACGAACGTAACGCCTTCCTCGAAGTGCGCGCGGGAACCGGTGGTGATGAAGCGGCGCTGTTTGCCGGCGATCTGTTCCGCATGTACAGCCGCTACGCTGAATCGCGTCGCTGGCGGGTTGAGATCATGAGCGCCAGCGAAGGCGAGCATGGCGGGTTTAAAGAAGTCATTGCCAAGATTAGCGGCGAAGGCGTTTACGGGCGACTGAAGTTTGAGTCTGGCGGCCATCGCGTGCAGCGCGTACCTGCGACGGAATCGCAGGGGCGTATTCATACCTCTGCCTGTACGGTCGCGGTTATGCCGGAACTGCCGGATGCCGAACTGCCGGACATCAACCCGGCCGATCTGCGTATTGACACCTTCCGTTCATCAGGCGCGGGCGGTCAGCACGTTAACACCACCGACTCCGCAATCCGTATTACCCACTTACCGACCGGTATCGTAGTGGAATGCCAGGACGAACGTTCACAGCATAAAAACAAAGCCAAAGCGATGTCGGTGCTGGGGGCGCGTATTCGTGCCGCCGAAGTGGCAAGACGTCAACAGGCGGAAGCCTCTGAACGTCGTAACCTGTTGGGAAGTGGCGATCGCAGCGATCGTAACCGTACCTATAACTTCCCGCAGGGTCGTGTGACCGATCACCGCATTAACCTGACGCTCTACCGTCTGGATGAAGCGATGGAAGGCAAACTGGATATGCTCATTGAGCCGATTGTCCAGGAATACCAGGCCGACCAACTGGCGGCGTTGTCCGAGCAGGATTAATGGATTATCAGCACTGGCTGCGTGAAGCAATTAGCCAATTACAGGCAAGCGAAAGCCCGCGCCGTGACGCCGAGATTTTACTCGAGTTTGTTACTGGCAAAGGGCGCACCTTTATTCTGGCTTTCGGCGAAACGGAGTTAACCGAGGCGCAGCGTCAACAGCTTGATACGTTACTGGAGCGGCGTCAGCGGGGAGAGCCGGTGGCGCACTTAACCGGCGTGCGTGAGTTCTGGTCGCTGCCGCTATTTGTGTCTCCAGCCACGCTTATTCCGCGTCCGGATACCGAGTGTCTGGTGGAGCAGGCGCTGGCTCGCCTGCCGGCCTCAGCGTGTCGTATTCTTGATTTAGGAACCGGCACGGGTGCCATTGCACTGGCGCTGGCAACCGAGCGTCCGGATTGTGCAGTGACTGCTGTAGACCGCATGCCTGATGCCGTGGCACTGGCCATTCGCAACAAGCAGCAACTGGGCATCGACAATGTTTGCGTGCTGCAAAGCAACTGGTTCAGCGCATTGCAGGGACAGCAGTTTGACATGATTGTCAGCAATCCGCCGTATATCGACGAGCAGGATCCGCACCTGGCACAAGGCGACGTTCGCTTTGAACCGCTGTCGGCACTGGTGGCGAGCGATCAGGGGCTGGCGGATATCGTGCATATCATTGACCAGTCTCAGCGCGTATTAACGCCCGGCGGCTATCTGTTGTTGGAACATGGTTGGCAACAGGGCGAGGCCGTCCGTGACGCTTTTACTCGTGCAGGTTACCTGGCGGTTGAAACCTGTCGTGACTATGGCGGCAACGAGCGAATTACGCTTGGACGCATCCCATCATGAGTACCTTCGGTGTGTTACTCAACGTCCATCTCATCAGCATTGCGCTTTCGGTTGGTTTGCTGACGCTGCGATTTTGGTGGCGTTACACCGACTCGCGCCTTGCCTGCGCGCGCTGGACGCGCATCGTGCCGCCGGTTGTCGATACCGTTTTATTACTCAGCGGCGTAGCGTTAATGGTTAAAGCGCACGTCCTGCCATTCACTGAGCACGGGACATGGCTGACTGAAAAGCTGTTTGGGGTTATCATTTACATCGTTTTGGGTTTTATTGCGCTCGATTATCGTCGGGCGCGCAGTCAGCAGGCGCGATTAATCGCTTTTCCGCTGGCGCTGGTGGTGCTGTACATCATCATTAAACTCGCCACCACAAAAATACCGTTACTGGGGTAAGCATGAGGTCGTTAGCTGATTTCGAATTTAATAAAGCGCCATTGTGTGATGGGATGATCCTGGCGTCGGAGTCTATCCGTCTGGATTTTCCAACACAAACTGTCTATGACGAACTGGAACGTCTGGTCAGTCTGGCGCAAGAAGAAATTAGCCAGCTCCTGTCTCAGGATGAGCAACTGGAAAAACTGCTGGCACTTTTTTACGGCGAATGGGGGTTTACGGATACCCACGGCATCTATCGTCTTTCTGATGCACTATGGCTTGATCAGGTACTGAAAAATCGTCAGGGCAGTGCCGTATCCCTGGGCGCGATCTTATTGTGGATTGCCAACCGACTGGAACTGCCGCTGGTGCCGGTGATTTTCCCGACACAACTCATCCTGCGTATTGAATCGCTCGATGGCGAAATGTGGCTAATCAATCCGTTCAATGGCGAAACGTTAAATGAGCACACGCTGGAAGTGTGGCTGAAGGGGAATATCAGCCCGGTCGCGGAGCTGTTTAACGAAGACCTGGATGAGGCGGATAATGCAGAAGTAATTCGTAAGCTGCTCGATACGCTGAAATCATCGCTGATGGAAGAGCGGCAAATGGAGCTGGCGCTGCGTGCCAGCGAAGCACTATTACAGTTTAATCCTGAAGATCCGTATGAAATACGCGATCGTGGATTAATTTACGCGCAACTGGAGTGTGAACATGTTGCGCTGACCGATTTAAGTTATTTCGTTGAACAGTGTCCGGAAGACCCGATCAGCGAAATGATTCGTGCGCAGATTAATACTATTTCGCACAAGCAAATTGTATTGCATTGATTAATGACACTTTACCTACCGTTTAAGGCGATCCTATGAAACAAAAAGTGGTTAGCATTGGCGACATCAACGTGGCAAATGACCTGCCGTTCGTGCTGTTTGGCGGAATGAACGTGCTGGAATCCCGCGATCTGGCGATGCGCATTTGTGAGCACTACGTAACCGTTACTCAAAAGCTGGGTATCCCTTACGTGTTCAAAGCCTCCTTTGATAAAGCCAACCGTTCTTCCATCCACTCTTACCGTGGACCGGGCCTTGAAGAAGGGATGAAAATCTTCCAGGAACTGAAGCAGACTTTTGGCGTAAAAGTGATCACCGACGTTCACGAAGCCAGCCAGGCTCAGCCTGTTGCTGACGTGGTGGATGTGATTCAGCTGCCGGCATTCCTTGCTCGTCAGACCGATCTGGTGGAAGCGATGGCCAAAACCGGTGCCGTTATCAACGTGAAGAAACCGCAGTTCGTAAGCCCGGGCCAGATGGGCAATATCGTGGATAAATTCCATGAAGGTGGTAACGATAAGGTTATTCTGTGCGACCGTGGTGCGAACTTTGGTTATGACAACCTGGTTGTGGACATGCTGGGCTTCAGTGTGATGAAGAAAGTCTCCGGCAACTCACCGGTGATTTTTGACGTTACCCATGCGCTGCAATGCCGTGACCCGTTTGGCGCAGCAAGCGGCGGTCGTCGTGCGCAGGTTACCGAACTGGCGCGTGCCGGTATGGCGGTAGGTCTGGCAGGTCTGTTTATTGAAGCGCATCCGGATCCAGCCAATGCGAAATGCGATGGCCCATCCGCGCTGCCACTGGCGAAACTGGAACAGTTCCTGACCCAGATTAAAGCGATTGATGACCTGGTGAAAAGCTTCGACGAGCTGGATACCGAGAACTAAGAAAGTGTTGCAGTCCGGAGAGATATCTCTTCGGACTGCTGTTTGATAAAAGTGTTAAGGATTGTCATCAGGCGCCAAACGCACCGTCAATCGTATGCATTGCCCCCGTTACAAACCCTGCCTCAGGGCCTGCAAGCCAGGCAACCATTCCCGCCACTTCCTCTGGACGGCCATGTCGTTTTAGCGCCATAAAACTGTGCATCACCTCTTTCAGTGGGCCATCTTCCGGGTTGGCATCGGTATCAATAGGACCTGGTTGAACCACGTTAACCGTAATGCCGCGCGGGCCGAAATCACGAGCCAGTCCACGGGCCAGCCCTTGCAGCGCTGATTTGCTCACCGCATAAGAAGCCAGGCCAGCAAGAGGCATACGGTCGCCATTCACAGAGCCAATAATGATAATGCGTCCGCCGTCAGGCATCTGTCGTGCCGCTTCCACGGCCGCATAGTATGGGGAATGAATGTTAATTCGGAACAGGCGCTCAACGTCATCCGGATCCTGCTCCAGCGCATCACCAAACAGAATAATGCCTGCATTAACTACCAGCACGTCCAGCGGGCCGCTTTCGCGAACCCGGTTGATGACGGCGTTACGATCGGCGCTATCGGTTTGCGCTGTCTGGGTACCCGTCTCATCAGCAAGCGCTTTGGCAGCGTCAGGGGAGCCTGAATAGGTAAAGGTAACCGATGCGCCATCCGCGGCAAAACGGCGCACGATAGCCGCGCCAATCCCACGACTGCCGCCAAGAACCAGAACTGACTTGCCGTTAAAAGAAGACATGAGGTACTCCTTGAACAATTATGTAGTGATCGATATATAATAGGTGCACAGTTTTCTGTCAATGGATTTGTAATGAGCACTACAAAATGCACTCGTGCACCTGGACGCCCACGTAATTTTGATCCAGAAATGGCCGTTGCCAAAGTACAACCCTTGTTTCACGCACATGGCTATGACGCAGTTAGCGTGGCGGATGTCACCGCGGCGTTGTCGATCAAGCCCCCCAGTTTCTATGCTGCTTTTGGGAACAAAATCGGTCTTTATAAACGTGTTCTTGACCGCTACGTACAAACTGAGGCAATCCCTTTTGATGACATTCTGCGTCCCGACAAACCGGTTTCTGAATGTCTTACCGATCTGCTTGAAGAGGCGGCGCGACGTTATGCCGCAGATCCGCATGCGCCGGGATGTTTGGTCCTGGAGGGCACGCACAGTAACGATCCGCAGGCGAGGAAGGTCGCGCGGAATTTCTACTCGGCTACCGAATATAAAATTCACGACTTTATCGCACAGCGGCATCCTAAAGAGGCTGACAGCCTGACTGATTACGTCAGTACCACAATGCTTGGCCTGTCGGGAAAAGCACGTTGCGGGCATTCGTTCGAACGTCTGCTAGCCAGCGCGCGAATCGCCAGCGTAGCGGTGCGGCATCAGCTTTCCAGATGATCATCACATGATAAGGTAGATAAATATGATGGGGAAAATGGGAACTTAATCAGGCGGTGCCTCATATCAACCCGCATCAGAGCAGGGGGTTATCGTTGTAGGTGGTACTGATGCGACGCGGATTGGCGTTGCAGGAGTATGGCATGCCATTGAATATCATGTAACAGCTAAAGCGCTCGACGGCACGGTACGCCATAATGCGCGCCAGTTAAGCCGAGAAGATGCGTTAAAAATGTAAACTCTAAATGCCGCCTGGATAGCTTTTGCAGAACAGCAGAGGGTAGTTTGCGGGTAGGTAAGCTCGCCGATTTTGCGGTGCTTAATCAGGATATTATGGCTATTCCGGCAGATAAATTGCACCAAACGGAGTCGTTATTAACGTTTGTCGATGGCCAACAGGTTTATCCGGAGCAGTGAGCGGTAAAAGAAAACGGCCCTGCGAAGGGCCGTGGGTTCTACCAGAAAAACTAATCAGGCAAATATCGTCATCAGATAGGCGATAAACAGCGCCAGATGCGCCGCACCGTTAAGCACGTTGGTGCGTCCGGTGGAGAAAGAGATGTGGCACAGTACCAGTGATGAAACCATCACAATCATCTCTGGCGCGCCCAGCGCAAAGACCAAGTCATTCCCGGTTGCCCATGCGATCAGGGTCACTACCGGAACGGTCAGTGAAATGGTGGCTAATACTGAACCGAAGAACAAATTCATCGCCCGCTGTACCTGGTTGCTCAGAACCGCTTTCAGCGCACCCAGCCCTTCAGGGGAGAGGATCAGCAATGCGACCAGGAAACCGGTAAATGCCACTGGGGCATTCAGTTCAGTCAGCAATGTCTCCAGCGGGCTGGCGTTCATTTTGGTCACGGCAATAACAGCGATCAGATGAATGATAAGCCAGGCGGCATGCCACATATTGCTGTGGGCTGACGGTTTACCGTGATGCGGATCATCGTCGTCACCCTCGTCTTCATGCTCATAAATGAACAGACTCTGATGCGTTTTAGTTTGTATCAGCAAAAATACGCCGTACATCGCCGCAGAAATTAATGCCACTAATAGCGCCTGCGCGGTAGTGAAATTTGCACCCGGTAAAGCCATCGGGAACACCAGTACAATAATGGCCAGCGGAAACAGGGCGATTAAATACTGCTTAATACCAAACAGATTCATATACTGAGTGGCAAATTTACGGCCACCTAACAGTAATGAAAAACCGACCAGGCCGCCGGTTACGATCATAATGATTGAATATAGCGTATCGCGCATGAGCGTAGGCGCTGCATCGCCGGTCGCCATTAATGCGGAGATTAAGCTGACTTCAAGAATAACAACGGACAGGCTGAGGATCAGCGACCCGTAGGGTTCGCCAAGTCGATGTGCTAATACATCCGCATGACGGACAACGCTGAATGCGCTGCTTAATATACCAATAAGGGCCAGCGCATTAATACCGATGACCACTGGTAGTGACTGACTGCTCCCCCAGAAGAACAGTACTACCAGCGCCAAAATCGGGAAGACGAGAGAGGTCTCCTTGTGGCGGGTTTTTACCGCCTCATGTACATGTGTCATTGAACTAATTCTCCATCTCTGCAGGTATTTATAATTATAAAAGTATTAAAGAATGTAAAAAATAACAGAACTTTCGGTATTTCCGATCTGATTTTACGTAATTTTACGGCATGGACCATTTTTTGCATCCGAGCGAATGAAATTGCATATCTTGTTTAGAGAATATTTAAATAACAACACATTAGATTTTAGCATCCACAAAAATTGATGATCGTACTGATACAAATGATAGTGCAGGACGTACCACCACGAGAGGATATAAAGTGCCGTTGACACTTTGTTCCCTTGCAAGCGAGCGGTGAATTGCCTATTGTCCAGATATTGGTTTCAAAATGAGCAGTAAAAAAGCCCGGAAGGCGTCAAAAAAGTTGTCGCAGGGAAGCAGCAGTGGCGGAGGTGTAAGGTGTTAACGCGTGATTTTTTATTGAATGCCGACTGTAAGACGGCATTTGGTGCTATTGAAGAATCACTACTCTGGTCAGCGGAACAACGTGCAGCCTCACTGGCTGCCACGCTCGCTTGCCGACCAGATGATGGACCGGTGTGGATCTTCGGTTATGGATCATTGATGTGGAACCCGGCCTTAGAATTTGAAGAGTCTTGTACCGGGACGTTAGTCGGCTGGCACCGTGCCTTTTGCCTGCGTCTGACGGCGGGGCGAGGAACGGCGTGTCAGCCAGGACGTATGCTGGCCCTGAAAGAAGGCGGACGCACCACCGGTGTGGCCTACCGTTTGCCGGACGCGTCCCTGGAACAAGAGCTTTCACTGCTGTGGAAGCGAGAAATGATCACCGGCTGTTATCTGCCGACCTGGTGTCAGTTGGCGCTTGATGACGGCAGGACGGTGAACGCACTGGTCTTTATTATGGATCCGCGTCATCCGCTGTTTGAGTCAGACACGCGCGCGCAGGTGATTGCGCCGCTTATCGCCACGGCGAGCGGACCTTTAGGCACCAACGCCCAGTATCTGTTCTCACTGGAACAAGAGCTGGTCAAGTTGGGGATGCAGGATGATTGTCTTAACGATCTGGTGATCACGGTCAAACGATTGTTGGGAGAGAATCTGCCGGAAGGTGTTATGCGTCCAGGGTTTGCCTGAATCCAGCCAGGAACTGAATGCCCGAAAGCCAGGCGCTTTTCGGGCAATTAACGCTTAGGCTGCAATATAACTTATTGAATGCTCGAGCGACCGGCTATGGCTGTCGATCAGCACATTCCATACGCCGGTATACGGTACGGTTAACCATGCGTTATCACGATCCTGCACGCTTAAAATGTCGGACTGCGTGTCTTTGACGTGATTTTTCTCGCTCATCAGATGGATGTGACAGCGCTCGGAACAGCGCACAACCACCGTATCGCCACCAAATAACTTTAAACTCGCCTTCACTAATGCCATTTTTCACCCCGTTCTTGAAAACAACGTACTTTCTGTCGAAAGTGCTGCGTGATGTTGTTCACATTTCACTCATTGCATAACACCAAAGGGGGAGCAACAGGATGCTGATTTTGATCAAAAAATGGCATAACGATTAAACAAAAGTGACAAAATCCCTCAAAAGGGTTGAAAGGGCGTGCTAACGTTCAACGAAACCGCGCCCATCTACGATTAAATCCGGAAATTATCGACACTTTCAGTGAGCTTGCCTGAAGCGGTGTATCAGAAGGTCAGCACTTTATCTGCAGCCAGCGTCCATTGAGCCAGTTCTACCAGCGTGCCGACGGCTACTCCGTCAATTAATGGCAGCGTCGTGATCCCACGGCCATCGGTGCAGGTTTTGCACAGTTTGACCGGCACATTTTGCGCCGTCAGGATCTCCAGCATTTGCTGAATATTGTATCCTTCTGCAGGTTTCTGACCTCGTAATCCCGCGGTTACCGCGTCCGACATTAAAAACAGACGCAGGTCGAGATCCGCTTCCTGTTCGCGCAGGGCGATGGCCAGACGCAGGCTGTTAAATAACGATTCGCTTCCATAGGCAGCACCGTTCGCGACGATCACTATCTTTTGCATTTTTACTCCTGTTGTCAGGGGGGCATGGATATTGCTTGTCCTCAGGGATAACCCGTTATCGGTGAGGGCAGAGATGATGACAAATGCACAAAATTCCGGCGCGACGCAATGGTTTCGCCATGCCCGCCAGCTTGAGAACACCCAGCTTCGCCAACTGGCACAGTCCGGTAAGTTGGTGATGCGCATTAGCCATCTGGTGCATATGCTACAGTGCGAACGCGGTGCATCCAATATCTGGTTGTGTTCTCAAGGTACGCTTTATGATCGGGAGGTCCGTGCCAGTCGGGCGCTGGTGGATGAAGAGTGTCGGCAACTGCATATCCTTTTCCAGCACATTATGCCGGTGGCGGGCAGTGCATTGTGCCACCGTATTGCTGGCACCGTCTGGTGCCTCGATCAGCTAACGACGCTGCGTGAGTCTGTCAGCGGGCAGACTATCGATGCACAGCAGGCGATGGAGCAGTACAGCCGGACGTTACGCCATCTGCTGGGTATTGTGCCGCAGCTTAACGACAGCATTGATTATCCCCATGTCGCAGGTGGGCTGGTGGCGCTGTACAGTTTTATGCAGGGTAAAGAGCTGGTAGGACAAGAGCGGGCGTTAGGGGCCATTGGCTTTACCCAGGGCGAATTTAACCCTCAAATGCGCCAGGAGCTGGTGGACAGAATAGACGGGCAGCAGCCGTGCTTTGATACCTTTATCTCCCTGGCTTCGCCTGTACTGGTGCAGCATTTTCGTCAGCAATGCGAGGCATCGGGCGCCATCGAACAACTGCGACGCCAGGCCTGTACGCGACAACCCCAACTCGATAACGGTGAACGCGCGCTACGCTGGTTTACCCTGCAAACGCAGCGGCTTGAACAATTACGACATCTCGAAGAGATGTTGATTACCGAATTGCTGAATGTCGTGGCGCGTCGGCTGGCGGAAGAAACCTACGCTTTGCCGCTCGACAACTGGCTTGACGACCGTGCTGACGAACCCCTCTCGCTGCGCCGGGATAAACAATTATTGCGGGTTGTTCGCCAGCAGGCTCGCCAGCTGGAGCAAATGAGCGCCCAACTTGCCTCATTGCAGGACGCCTTAGAGGAGCGCAGGGTGATTGATAAAGCAAAAAGCATCCTGATGAATCACCAGCAGGTCAGCGAAGAACAGGCGTGGCAGCTATTGCGAAAAATGGCGATGGATAAAAACCAACGGATGGTCGATATCGCCCGGGCATTGCTTACCGTTAAATCCCTGATGCAGGGATAGCGACTGCACAACAGGCGGGCAGTGTCTGCCATATTTGGGTGCACCGCGGCGTCTGGTACGCGTCGAACCCGCTAAAACCGCCAGTGTAATTCTGGCATCTGAATTGCATTCACTCATACAGACAATTTAGCAGCAGGCCAACGGCGGTCTGACTGTTTTGAGGATAAAGGCGTCCCGCAATGCTTAGGCATTGTTGGACGCCTTTTTTTATGGGGAGCATGTATGGGTGACAGAACAGTTTCGTTAACGCGGCGGCGGTTTTTACAGGCAAGTGCCGTGATGGGGGCCAGCTCGCTGATTCCAGGACTGATGTCTTCGGTCTGGGCGGCAGGGTCTGATGCGCCGGAGATGACTACCGTTCGGGTCGGTTTTATTCCGCTAACCGACTGCGCGCCGCTGGTTATCGCCACGTTGAAAGGTTTTGATAAAAAATACGGCATTACGCTGGTGCCGACCAAAGAGGCCAGTTGGGCCGCAGTGCGTGACAAACTGGTCTCTGGAGAGCTGGATGCGGCTCATGTTCTGTACGGCCTGTTGTATGGCCTGGAACTGGGTATTGCCAGTAAAGCGCAGCCCATGGCCAATCTGATGACGCTCAATCAGAACGGTCAAGCGATCACGCTCTCCGCAACGCTGCTGGAGCAGGGCATTACCGATGCGTCTGCGCTGAAGAAACGGATCGTCTCGCAGGCGCCCGGAACCTATACCTTCGCGCACACCTTTCCCACAGGCACACATGCCATGTGGCTCTATTACTGGCTGGCCAGCGCTGACATCAATCCTTTCACCGATGTTCGCACCGTTGTGGTACCGCCTCCGCAAATGGTTATGAACATGCGCATTGGCAATATGAGTGGCTTCTGCGTCGGCGAGCCGTGGAATGCGCGGGCGATCAACGACCGCATCGGTTTTACCGCGGCGACGTCTCAGGAAATCTGGCCCGACCATCCGGAAAAAGTACTCGGTACGCGCCGGGAGTGGGTAGAAAAATATCCACATACTGCCCGGGCGCTGGTTAGCGCGCTGCTTGAAGCGTCGCGCTGGATAGATGCCAGTGACGCCAACAAACGCGAAACAGCACAAATTCTGGCGCGCCGGGCCTGGCTCAATACCAAAGAAAGCTATCTGACGGGAAGAATGCTGGGTGATTACGACAACGGGGCAGGTCGTCGCTGGCAGGATCCGCATGCCATATGCTTTTTTCGCGACGGCGAGGTGAGTTTCCCCTGGCATTCCGATGGCATGTGGTTTCTGACCCAGTTCCGCCGTTGGGGATTGTTAAAGCAACAACCGGATTATGCAGCCATTGCCGCGCGCATCAACCGGACCGATATCTGGCGCGATGCGGCAGCTGCGGTTGGTGGGATAACACCGCCTGCGCAATTGCTACGCACCAGTACGCTGATGGACGGTTCCGTATGGGATGGCCGCAATCCAGAAGCCTATGCCAACAGTTTTACCCTCCACCGTACAGGAGCCTGAGATGAAACAAAATACGCAGCTTAAATCCCCTGAGCCGGTAGTCGGTGAGGTCATCACGCTATCAACGATGAAGGTCAGAAAGCGCAAAATGCCGTGGTCATTATGGTTAAACGCATGGCTCAGGCGAGCCGTACCCGCTCTGCTGGGGATTGCCTTGCTGGTGGTGTGCTGGCAACTGGCCGCTATCAACAGCAAAGGATTTCCTACGCCGCTGAGCACTCTGGATTCAGCCCTGACGCTGTTTGCCGATCCGTTCTATAACGGCGGGCCGAATGATATGGGGATCGGCTGGAACGTGCTGGCGTCGTTGCAACGGGTCGCGATCGGTTTCGGATTAGCGGCGCTGGTGGGGATTCCGCTGGGCTTTCTGATTGGGCGTTTCACCTTCTTTTCGCACATGTTTTCGCCGCTGATTGCGCTGTTGCGCCCGGTCAGCCCGCTGGCCTGGCTGCCGATTGGACTGCTGTTGTTTCAAAAAGCGGAACCCGCATCGAGCTGGACCATCTTTATCTGCTCTATATGGCCGATGGTGATCAACACCGCCGAAGGGGTGCGGAGAATCCCTGACGATTACCTCAACGTAGCTCGCGTATTGCAACTCTCTGAGTGGACGGTGATGCGGCGGATACTTTTCCCCGCCGTGCTTCCGGCGATCCTCACTGGCGTACGCCTGTCGATTGGCATCGCCTGGTTGGTGATTGTGGCAGCAGAAATGCTCACCGGCGGGTTAGGGATTGGTTTTTGGATCTGGAATGAGTGGAACAACCTTAACGTCGAAAACATTCTCATCGCTATCGTCATCATCGGCGTTGTAGGTCTGCTGCTTGAGCAGGGGCTAATGCTGGTGGCACGTCGTTATAGCTGGCAGGAAAAATAAGGAGACAACATGAAACCCATTATTCAGGTCCAGGCGGTCAGCCAACGTTTTTCGACCGCCAGCGGTGAGTTCCTCGCGCTACACAATGTCTCTTTTGATATCCATGAAGGGGAGACAGTGAGTTTGATTGGTCACTCCGGTTGCGGAAAGTCGACGCTTTTGAATCTGATTGCCGGCATTACGTTACCAACTGAAGGTGGCCTGATTTGCGATCACCGCGAAATCGCCGGGCCGGGGCCTGAGCGGGCGGTCGTTTTCCAAAATCATTCGCTGCTGCCGTGGCTGACCTGTTTCGACAACGTAGCCCTGGCCGTCGATCAGGTATTTCGCCACACCATGAGTAAAGCCGAGCGACGTGAGTGGATCGAACACAACCTGCACCGCGTCCAGATGGGGCACGCGATGCACAAACACCCCGGTGAAGTCTCTGGTGGGATGAAGCAACGCGTGGGTATTGCCCGGGCACTGGCGATGAAACCCAAAGTCCTGCTTATGGATGAACCGTTTGGCGCACTGGATGCGCTCACTAGGGCACATTTGCAGGATACGGTGATGCACATCCAGCAGTCGCTGAATACCACCATTGTGCTGATCACTCACGACGTTGATGAAGCGGTGCTACTTTCCGACCGGGTTCTGATGATGACCAACGGGCCAGCGGCGACGGTGGGCGAGATCTTGACGGTTGATTTACCGCGCCCACGCAATCGGGTCCAGCTTGCCGATGACAGCCGATACCACCACCTGCGGCAACGCATTCTCCATTTTCTATATGAGAAACAGCCGAAGGCGGCGTAAGGAGGGGAAGATGACGCGACTGGTCATTGTGGGTCATGGCATGGCGGCAACTCGTCTGATTGAGGCGCTTGTTATGTACAAAAACGGCGGCATTTCCGTCACCGTTATTGGTGAAGAGCCGCAGCTTGCCTACAACCGGATCCAACTTTCACCGGTGCTGGGGGGAGAAAAGCCCTTTGCGCAAACTTTGCTTCATCCGGCGCAGTGGTATCTCGATCACGGCGTGACGGTTCTGAGCGATGAAGCTGTGTTGGCCGTTGATGCCACCAGCCGCAGCCTGACTACCACAAAACGGCTTTTGTTCTGGGATGAGCTGGTATTTTCCACCGGATCGTATCCGTTTATTCCGCCCATTCCAGGCGTCCAACAACCGCATGTTCATGCTTTTCGCACGATGCAGGATGTCGAGGCGATTCTCCAGCAGTCTGGGCCAAAGGTGGTGCTGGGTGGTGGCGTTCTCGGCGTGGAGGCCGCGGCAGCCTTACGTCTTCACGGTGACGATGTCACGTTGATTCATCGCGCGGGAAGGTTGATGGAACAACAGCTTGATCAACAGGCCAGCGATCTGCTGCAGGCGCAACTAACAGGTCGTGGTATTCGCTGCGAGCTTAGTTCTGGGCTCGTCAGTATCGAAGCCGACTGCGTAACGTTGCTGGATGGCCAGCGTATTGCGGCGGATGGCGTGGTGATTGCTACGGGGGTTAAACCCAATATCTCCCTGGCGCAGGAGTGCGGTGCTGTTTGTCAGCAGGGGATTGTGGTGGATGAACAGCTTCGCACCTCAATGCCCGGCATTAGCGCCGTCGGGGAATGCTGCGAGATTAACGGCCAGACGTGGGGACTGGTTGCGCCGTGCCTGAAACAGGCTGAGGTGTTGGCTGCGCGACTAGCGGGTTTTATCGGTGCCGGATTTGGTTGGCAGGCGAGTGGAACGCGCCTCAAGGTGACAGGAATTGATCTGTTTAGTGCAGGCGTAACGGACACGACGGCGACGGATGCCACCCTGAGCACATACGATCCGCTCAGCGGGCACTATCGCCGCTTGCTGACGCGTGATGGAAAACTCCATGGTGTGCTGCTGATGGGCGATTGCCATAGCGCAGCGCCATTAACCGATTTGCTGACCCAGGGGGCGACAGCACACTCCGACTGGCTCTTCGACCGCTTTGATACGCAGCCATCGGCTGCAGGACAGATGACGATGACAAAACCGACACTGGCTGTTGTGGGACACGGTATGGTTGGCCACCATTTTCTTGAGCAATGCGTTAGCCGTAATCTGCATTTGCATTATCACATTGTGGTGTTTGGCGAAGAACGTTATGCCGCCTATGACCGGGTGCATCTGTCAGAGTATTTCGCCGGGCGCAGCGCGCAATCACTTTCGCTTGTCGCTGATGATTTCTTTGCCCGTAATGGCATAGAGCTACGTTTGGGGCAATGCGTGACCGAGATCGATCGTGAGATGCACGTCATCCGCAACGCCGACGGACATGAAACCCACTGGGATTCGCTGGTACTTGCCACCGGATCGTATCCATTTGTCCCCCCTGTGAAAGGTGGGGACTCACCCGCCTGCTTTGTTTATCGTACGTTGGACGATTTAGATGCCATTGCAGCGAAAGCGAAAAGTGCGCGCCGCGGGGTGGTGATCGGCGGTGGCCTGCTTGGTCTGGAGGCTGCGAACGCGCTGCGTCAGCTTGGGCTGGAAACGCATGTTGTTGAGTTTGCCGCTAATCTGATGGCGGTGCAGCTGGATAACGCCGGTGCCGCGATGTTACGAGAAAAGATAGAGGCGCTTGGCGTTGGCGTCCACACCGCAAAATCAACCACGGAAATTGAAAGTACCACTGACGGACTGGTACTGCACTTTGCCGACGGCGAAAAGCTGGAAACCGAAATGGTGGTTTTTTCTGCGGGTATTCGTCCGCAGGATGCGCTGGCGCGTCGCAGCGGTTTAGATATTGGCGAACGCGGTGGGATTTGTATCGATAGCCACTGTCGCACGTCAGATGACGCCATTTTTGCAATCGGCGAATGTGCGCTGTGGGAAGGGCGAGTCTTTGGCCTTGTCGCGCCGGGATATCAAATGGCGCGGGTAGTCGCCGCACAGCTGGCCGGAGAAGATGTCAGCTTTAGCGGGGCGGATATGAGCACCAAGCTCAAGCTGCTGGGCGTTGATGTTGCTTCTTTTGGCGATGCGCATGCCCGTACGCCGGGCGCGAAAAGCTATCAATGGACGCATGGTCCCGAGCAGATCTACAAAAAGATCGTCGTCAGCGCAGAGGGCAAAACGCTGTTGGGCGGAGTGCTGGTTGGCGATGCTGGCGATTACGCCACGCTATTGCAAATGATGTTGAATGGGATGCCGCTTCCTGGTCAGCCGGAATCGCTGATCCTGCCCGCGCTGGCGGGCGGTGCGCCAAAAGCGCTTGGGGTTGCGGCATTGCCCGATACTGCGCAAATCTGCTCTTGTCATAACGTCAGTAAGGCCGATATATGCCGGGCGGTAAGTGCTGGTGCGACGGACATTGGCGCCATCAAACAGTGCACTAAAGCAGCGACCGGTTGTGGCGGATGCAGCGCGCTGGTGCAACAAGTGATGGAGCACCAACTTGCGGCCCAGGGCGTTGAGGTCAAAAAGGATATCTGTGAACATTTTCCCTGGTCGCGCCAGGAGATTTATCACCTTGTACGGGTGAACCATATCCATACTTTCGAACAGTTGATTAGCCGTTACGGCCATGGTCACGGCTGCGAAATCTGTAAACCTCTGGTGGGGTCAGTACTGGCGTCCTGCTGGAATGAGTATCTGCTTAAACCTGCGCACTTACCGCTGCAGGACACGAACGATCGCTATTTTGCCAATATTCAAAAAGACGGTTCCTATTCTGTGGTCCCGCGTATGCCTGCGGGAGAGGTCACACCGGACGGCCTGATCGCCATAGGACAGATTGCGAAACGTTATCAGCTGTACAGCAAAATCACCGGCGGGCAACGGGTGGATCTTTTCGGCGCGCGTCTGGAACAGTTACCTGATATCTGGCGCGAACTGGTGGCTGCGGGGTTTGAAACAGGGCATGCGTACGGGAAGTCGTTGCGAACGGTGAAGTCTTGCGTTGGCTCGACTTGGTGTCGCTACGGCGTACAGGATTCAACGGCAATGGCGGTGATGCTTGAAAATCGCTACAAAGGGTTGCGTGCACCACACAAAATTAAAATGGCGGTGTCCGGTTGTACCCGGGAGTGCGCCGAGGCACAGAGCAAGGATGTGGGCGTCATTGCGACGGATAAAGGCTGGAATCTCTTTCTGTGCGGCAATGGAGGAATGAAACCACGCCATGCCGATTTGTTTGCCAGTGATTTAGATGATACCGCGCTGATGCGCACTATCGACCGTTTCCTGATGTTCTACATTCGCACCGCGGATCGTCTGCAACGTACCAGCACCTGGATGGATAATCTGGAAGGGGGCATTGCGTATTTGCGTGAAGTGATCCTCGACGACAGTTTAGGGATTGCCAGTGAACTGGAACAAGAGATGGCGCGGGTTGTGGAAAGCTACCAGTGCGAATGGCAAACCACGCTCAGTAGCCCGCAGCGTCTGGCGCTGTTTCGTTCATATATCAATAGTGATGAGGCGGATGAGACGGTTGCCCGCGCGCCTTTACGCGGGCAACCGCAGTTGGCTAAACCTGCATCCAGGGGCCGTGAGTCATTACCGACAAAACCCTGGCAGGAGATATGCACCCTTGATGCAATCCCTGAGCAGGCGGGTATTGGCGCACGTCTGGGAGATGTGCAAATTGCATTATTCCGCTTTGGGCAGACGATTTATGCCCTTGATAACCTTGAACCCGGTAGCGCTGCGCAGGTGTTATCGCGCGGTATTCTGGGGGATGTGCAGGGTGAGCCGATTGTTATCTCGCCGCTGTATAAACAACGTATTCGTCTGCGCGATGGCCGCCAGTATGACAGCGGAGAACAGGCGGTACGCGCCTGGCCGGTGAAAGTGGAGGCGGGCAAAGTGTGGGTGGGAACTCAGGCGCTGATCCTGCGGGCGGAGGCATCATGAGTGAGACTCGTACAACGTGCCCGTACTGTGGCGTTGGCTGCGGCGTGATTGCGCAGGTAGACAATAATGGCGTCACCGTCAGAGGTGACCCCGAACATCCGGCAAACTTTGGCCGCTTATGCGTCAAAGGCGCGGCGCTGGCTGAAACCACAGGACTTAGCGGCAGGTTGTTGCAACCGATGGTGGATGGCGAAACGGCGAGTTGGTCGCAGGCGCTGGACACCGCCGGTGAACGTCTGCGCGCTATCATCGCTCAGCATGGCCCGCATGCCGTAGCCTTTTATGCCTCCGGGCAACTGCTGACGGAGGATTACTATGCGGCGAATAAGCTGATGAAAGGCTTCATTGGCGCGGCCAATATTGATACCAATTCGCGGCTTTGTATGTCGTCTGCGGTGACCGGATACAAGCGGGCGCTAGGAGCGGATGTCGTGCCCTGCAGTTATGAGGACATTGAATGCAGTGATTTGGTGGTATTGGTGGGATCGAATGCAGCATGGACGCATCCGGTGCTGTATCAGCGTCTGGTGCAGGCGCGTAATGCTAATCCGTCGATGAAAGTCGTGGTTATCGATCCTCGCTGCACCGCAACCTGTGATATCGCCGATCTGCATCTTTCCCTGCTGCCCGGTAGCGATGCTGGGCTGTTTGTTGGCTTACTGAACAGGATTGTGGCTGAGGGTAATGCGCAAAGTGAATTTGATGACGCTGCAGAAACGTTTGCTATTGCGCGCGACTGGAGCCTCGCGCGTGTGGCGCAGTTTTGCGGGCTGGATGTTGCCGATATTGTCACCTTCTATGACTGGTTTATGCGCGCGCCAACAGCCATCACGCTATACACCATGGGCATTAACCAGTCTGCCAGCGGTAGCGATAAGTGTAATGCGATTATTAACGTGCATTTGGCCAGCGGTAAGTTTGGTCGACAGGGGTGCGGCCCATTTTCGCTGACCGGGCAACCCAATGCGATGGGCGGCCGGGAAGTTGGCGGGTTGGCGACGCAGCTGGCGGCGCATATGAATTTTGAACCCCAGGATCTTGCCCGCCTGTCCCGCTTCTGGGGCACTGAAAGGTTGGCGCAGACGCCTGGTTTGATGGCCGTGGATTTGTTTGAAGCGATCGGTAAAGGCGACGTTAAAGCGGTATGGATCATGGGGACAAACCCGGCGGTGTCATTACCGGACAGCCATGCCGTGTGCCAGGCGTTGGCAGCCTGTCCACTGGTGATTGTCTCTGAAGTCGTGGCAGACACGGACACCAGCCGCTACGCGCATATTCGGTTTCCGGCTCAGGCCTGGGGCGAAAAAAACGGTACGGTGACGAACTCAGAACGACGGATCTCGCGCCAGCGCGCATTTTTACCAGCGCCGGGTGAGACGAGGGCGGACTGGTGGATCGTCGCGCAAATAGCGAAACAGTTGGGTTTTGCCCATGCGTTTGGCTGGCAAAGCGCATGGGAGGTATTTTGTGAACATGCGGCGCTTTCCGGTTATGAAAACAGGGGGGAACGTGCATTTGATATCGGCGCGTTAGCGGAGCTGACGCATCAACAGTGGGATGAGATGACGCCGGTTCGCTGGCCAGTGAGTACCGGCTCATCAACGCTAAATTTTTGGCAGGGGTGGCGTGGTAACCAACGTTTACGCCTGGTATCTGTTACGCCACAGGGGATGAAAACTGCCTGTGATGCCCTCTATCCATTGGTGCTAAACAGTGGTCGCATTCGCGATCAGTGGCACACTATGACGCGGACGGGGACGATTTCACGCCTGATGCAGCACATCAATGAACCGCTGGTAGAAATTGCACCAGAGGATGCCTATCGCTTAAAGCTGAATGAAGGTGCGCTATGCCGGGTTAACTCCCCGCGCGGCGTAATGGTTGGTAGGGTGACCATTCACCGTGGGCAGCGGCCAGGGAACGTCTTCACTTCAATGCATTGGAATAATCATTTTGCCCGTCAAGGACGGGTAAATGCATTGGTGGCGCCGATTTGTGACCCTGACTCTGGACAGCCGGAAAGCAAACAGACAGCGGTGCGCATTATGGCATGGCAGCCCCGGTGGCAGGGAGAGCTGTTTTGTCGCTCCGCGCTGACGTTACCGGGGTTCGTTCACTGGTGGCGCAAAAGTGCTGACAATGCCGTGCGTTATACGCTGGCGGGCGACAGCGATATTTCTGCGTGGCTGCAACAATATTGTGTGACGCAAGGCTGGCAACTTCAGCAGGCGAAATGGGAGCAGGGACTGAATCTGTTGGCCTGGCATGAAGGAAAGCTGGTGCTTGGGCTCTGGTCAGCGGCAACGCTGCCGCAGATTGATGATGCGGCGATCCTCTGCATATTCATGCAAACGTCGGAAAACGCTCAGACTCGTCATGCCCTGTTGGGCGGGAAACCCGGTGGTATTACGGCTGATAAGGGCGCGACTATTTGTAGTTGTTACAGCGTAGGAGAAAAGGCCATTACCCAGGCTATCGCTAACGGTTGTGATACGGTTCAGGCATTGGGAAAAGCGTTACGTTGCGGGAGTAATTGCGGCTCGTGTATTCCGGAACTGAAGACATTACTGGCACAAAAAATCACACTCAATGATTAAGGATATTCCTGAAAATTTGAGAAAAAGCTGCAAAGGGGACGTCGGACAGGTAGGATTTACGCTGTGGTCCCCAAATTCAATGATATAAAAGCCAGTAACGATTTGAGCCGTTTTGTTTGCTGCAGATTTTCTCTTCTCCTACTCTTGCCATTGGCAGGCGGTATTGCCAGCGCACGGACATCTTTTATTTACCAGGCCGAAAACCCTTTCGATAACAATAGTGATGGTTTACCCGATCTCGGTCTGGCGCCGGAGTCGCGGGCAGGCGAAAAGCACTTTGCTGAAATGGTCAAAGCGTTTGGTGAAGCCAGCATGACCGATAACGGGCTTGATACGGGTGAACAGGCGAAGCAGTTCGCATTTGGTCAGGTGCGTGACACGGTCAGCGAACAGGTTAATCAGCAACTGGAATCCTGGCTCTCTCCCTGGGGAAACGCCAGCGTTGGATTGCAGGTGGATAACGAAGGCAGCTTTACCGGGAGTCGGGGAAGCTGGTTTATCCCGTGGCAGGACAATCAACGATATTTAACCTGGAGCCAGTTAGGGCTGACGCAACAGGACGAAGGTTTAGTCAGCAATGCGGGGATTGGGCAGCGCTGGGTACGCGACGGCTGGTTTCTGGGTTACAACACCTTTTATGACAACCTGTTGGATGAAAATCTGCCCCGGGGAGGTCTCGGCGCCGAGGCGTGGGGCGAAAACTTGCGCTTATCCGCTAACTATTACCAACCGTTGTCCTCCTGGCAGGAGCGTTCCGCAACCCAGGAACAACGGATGGCCCGCGGTTACGACCTGACTGCGCAAATGCGCATGCCGTTCTATCAACACCTCAATACCAGCGTCAGCGTGGAACAGTATTTTGGCGACCGGGTGGATCTGTTTCATTCCGGAACCGGGTACCACAATCCTGTGGCGGTGAATCTGGGATTGAGCTATACGCCGGTGCCGTTGATTACCGTGACGGCACAACATAAGCAGGGCGAAAGCGGAGTCAGCCAGAATAACCTCGGCTTAACGCTGAATTACCGATTTGGCGTACCGCTAAAAAAACAGCTGATGGTCAGCGAGGTGGCAAACAGCCGATCGCTGCGCGGCAGTCGTTATGACGATCCGCAGCGTAACAATCTGCCGACGCTGGAATATCGCCAGCGTAAAACGCTGACGGTATTTTTGGCCACGCCGCCCTGGGATCTCAAGCCTGGTGAGACGGTGGCGCTGAAGCTGCAGGTGCGTAGTTTGCATGGGATCCGCCATTTAACCTGGCAGGGTGATACCCAGGCGTTGAGTTTAACGGCGGGTAGCGATAACCGAAGCGTGCAAGGTTGGACGATTATTATGCCGAAGTGGGACAGCAGCGAAGGCGCGACAAACCGCTGGCGGTTGTCTGTGGTGGTAGAAGATGAGCAGGGTCAGCGTGTCTCTTCCAATGAGATCACGCTATCACTGACCGAACCGTTTATTACCGTTTCGGAAAATGATCCTCGTTAGCAATGAAGCATCAACGCGTTATCAGAAAATGCGTTCCTGATGTACCCATACCGCGGCTTCGACGCGTGATTTGAGCTTCATTTTCTTCAACATATGCTTCACATGTACTTTTACCGTACTTTCAGTGATGTCCAGACGACGGGCGATCATCTTGTTCGGCAGCCCCTGGGCAATGAGCTTGAGAATGTCGCGCTCACGCGGTGTCAGTTGGGTGACATCACGGTCCGACGTTGCACGATTGGCGCGCAGGCTGGCGGCCAGAACCGGTGTTAAGGCTTCACTCAGCACCATTTCACCGGCCGCTGACTGCTGTAAGGCTTTGAGTAAATCTTCAGGCTCCATATCTTTCAGCAGATAACCGTCAGCGCCGCGTTTCAGTGCGGTAACTACGTCTTCTTCATGATTGGATACGCTAAACACAACGATACGGCCCGACAGTGACTTTTCACGCAGCTTATCGAGAGTTTCCAGGCCGTTCATGCCGGGCATGTTGAGATCAAGCAGGATCAGATCGGGATCAAGGGATTCAGCCAGCTCGATACCCTGCTCACCATTGCTGGCTTCGCCGACAACGGTAATATCGGGCGCCATGCTGACAAGCTGTTTTACACCGGTTCGCAGCATCGGATGATCGTCGATCAACAGGATGGTTGCCGGTTCCAGATTACTCATGGGTATCTCCTTGGACTTCTGTGAAGTTTGTTTCGGGAATAAAAGTGACAGCAACTTCAGTACCGCCCGTCTCGCGACGGCGTACGCGGCAATCGCCGCGCAAGCTCTGCGCACGGTCGCGCATTATTATCATGCCGTAGTGGTTACTGCGTTCGGCGTTTTCCGGTACGCCGCAGCCGTTATCTTGCACTGTTAGTTTGACCTGCTTGCCATTTTGCACCACCGTCACGACAACTTCATTGGCCTGAGAGTGTTTAAGCGCATTGCTCAGGGCTTCGCGCGCAATTTGTAGCAGGTGAATCGCCTGATGCGAAGGGACCAGGCGTGGTGGTAGCTGATAATCCAGCTTAACCGTAAATCCAAAACGGGCGCTGTACTCCTGACAGCTGGCTTCCAGCGCCGGCCGTAATCCAGGTTCTGTGAGCTGTAAACGGAAGGTGGTTAACAGCTCACGCAGTTGTGCCCACGAAGCATTCAGCTCGTTACGAATCTGGCTGAGCAACTCGCGACAGTTATCTGAAAGCGCATCGCCCTGCATCTGCAAACAGCTAACCTGCATCTTCATACAAGAGAGCGATTGTGCAATAGAATCATGAAGTTCGCGTGCAATGGTGGCACGCTCTTCCATCACGATCAACTGCTGCTGACGCTCCTGATGTCTGTCGAGCGCGAGCGTTGCGGTCAGTTGCTCAACCAGGGTATCAACCAGTTGCTGCTGATCGTGGCTGAGATGGCGTCCGTTCGGCAAGGTGGCGAGCAGAATACCATACTGGGTATGCGCGTCGGTCAGCCGCCATTTCAATGTGATTCCGCCGTCAATCGCGGGCAGCGTTCCGCGAGGACAAAGATGGCAACCTTTCTCATCACAGCTGGCATTGGACTGACAGGTAAATTCCTGATGATTGTCTTCATCTTCCAGGTCGTAAACCCGGAGTTCAATATCATGCAGCAAGGTCAAATTTTGCAGACCATTCAGTACCGGAGAGAGGCGTTCGCACAACGGCACCTGAGAGTGCAGGCGGCGGTTGGCTTGCCACAGAAAAGAAAGGATCTGATTTTTGTGCTCCAGACCCGCCGTTTTCTCCTGTACCCGCTGTTCCAGCACGGCGTAACTTTCGGCCAGTTCTTCCGACATATTATTCAGTGCCGAGCCCAGAGCGGCCATCTCATTACGCCCGCTGATACGCGCGCGTTGGGTAAAATCACGTTGGCTGACGGCTCGCGCCATCGCCAGCAGCTGTTTCCACGGCTCTAACAGGCGCACGCGCAGCCAGATAATGGTGAAAACCAACAGCAATGCCATAAATATGGCCATCAGGCGATGCAGCAGGACGACGCGTTCAATGCGTAATTCAGTGGTATGGTCAAAGGCGGTAACCAGCTTATCCAGACCGCCTACAAAGCGTGTCACATCCTGCGCTACCGCATCAGGCGTTTGCGCATGCGCAAGCCCCGGCGCCAGTTCAGTGTGCCAGTAATCCTGTAGTGCTTTTAACTGCGCCTGTTGTCCGTCTCGCTTTGCGGCACGCGTCAACTCCGGGCTAAACGCCGTTTTCTCCATTTCATCCAGAAGCGGTTGATCGCTAGCGTCCAGCGGTACGGCTGCCAGCAGGCGATAACTCTGCATGCGCAGCGATCCCGCTTTGTTGATTGCATGGGCGCTACCCTGAACGCCCTGAACCAGCCAGCCGGAGACAGCCATACCCGCCACGCCGATGGCTGTGGACAATAAAACAATCAGCGCCACCTGGTTGACCAGCGTAAGCGGGGAGAGACAACGTTTAAACATGGTGACTTGTTCCTTCGGGTTTTCGTCGAACAGAAAACCTTATTGAATGACGATTCTGCTGCAGGCAGTGGCGTTATTCTCGGCGATACACTGGAGTATACCCATACCTCAAACGGGCTACCTCTTAATTGCCAGTGGAGGGAGAGATCCTGGGCGAGGGGGAGTAGGGGGCGACAGAAGCGTGAAAAACCACATCTTTTTTACCGAAGTTATGTACTCATTTAGGGTAATGATAAATTTTAGGCATGAATAATGACACCTTTTCCTTTGATTTATATCAACTTACCTCCAGCTGTAAACCCTAATGTTGCAGGCATCGAAACAAGTATCAGAGGTGTCTATGAGTCACTCATCTGCCCCGGAAAGGGCATCTGGAGCTGTAATTACCGAATGGCGGCCGGAAGATCCCGCCTTCTGGCAGCAGCGTGGTCAACGAATCGCCAGCCGTAACCTGTGGATTTCCGTCCCTTGCTTGCTGCTGGCGTTTTGCGTGTGGATGTTATTTAGCGCCGTGGCGGTGAACTTACCGAAAGTCGGATTTGATTTCACCACTGAACAGCTGTTCATGCTGACGGCATTACCTTCTGTGTCCGGCGCGCTGCTGCGTGTTCCGTACTCCTTTATGGTTCCCCTGTTTGGTGGACGTCGCTGGACAGCGTTTAGCACCGGTATCCTGATCATTCCTTGCGTATGGTTAGGTTTTGCGGTGCAGGATACTTCCACGCCGTTTAGTACCTTTATTATTATCTCTCTGTTGTGCGGTTTCGCCGGTGCGAACTTTGCGTCCAGCATGGCAAACATCAGTTTCTTCTTTCCAAAACAGAAACAGGGTGGTGCGCTGGGTCTGAACGGTGGCCTGGGCAACATGGGCGTCAGCGTGATGCAGTTGGTTGCGCCGCTGGTGGTTTCACTGTCAATCTTTGCCGCATTTGGTAGCCACGGGGTTGAACAACCGGATGGTACACAGCTGTATCTAGCAAACGCCGCATGGATTTGGGTACCGTTCCTTGCGGTGTTAACGCTGGCTGCATGGTTTGGTATGAATGAACTGGCAACCTCAAAAGCGTCGCTGAAAGAGCAATTGCCGGTGCTGAAACGTGGGCATCTGTGGATTATGAGCCTGCTGTATCTGGCAACCTTCGGTTCATTCATCGGTTTCTCTGCCGGTTTTGCCATGTTGTCAAAAACGCAGTTTCCTGAGGTACAGATCTTGCATTACGCCTTCTTTGGACCGTTGATTGGCGCGCTGGCTCGTTCAGCGGGCGGCGCAATCTCTGACCGTCTGGGCGGAACCCGTGTAACGCTGGTGAACTTCGTGCTGATGGCAATTTTCAGTGCCTTACTGTTCCTGACGCTGCCATCAAACGGCGTTGGCGGCAACTTTATCGCCTTCTTCGCGGTGTTCCTGGCATTGTTCCTGACGGCTGGTCTGGGGAGTGGTTCAACCTTCCAGATGATCTCCGTTATCTTCCGCAAGCTGACGATGGACAGAGTGAAAGCTGAAGGCGGTTCAGAAGAGAAAGCAATGCGCGAAGCAGCAACAGACACTGCGGCAGCGTTGGGCTTTATCTCAGCCATTGGTGCGATTGGCGGCTTCTTTATCCCGAAAGCATTTGGTACGTCTCTGGCGTTAACCGGTTCTCCGGTCGATGCGATGAAAGTATTTCTGATCTTCTATGTCGCTTGTGTGGTCATCACTTGGGCGGTGTACGGACGTCATTCTAAAAAGTAAAAAAGTAGTAGCAGTTGATTATCCATTGCGCGGTGTTAGACCGCGCTTTTTTTTGTTCTAAATTAGTTACAACATACTTATATGTGAGCTCATGACGAAAGTCTGCGAAAACGGCGCTGGTAATATGCCTGGCAGGGGGGATACCCCTTAATACCCACTTATAAAGAATTTAACATTTGTATGATAACTGATTTTAATAAAATCATTTAAATTCAATATGTTGACTGTTTTATTAATATCCTACTAAGGGGGTATGTGAAAATCGACCCTCTGTTTTCATCCCTGCATGCCTTGATCGTTATCAATTCTCACGCCCTTTCAGAGCGTTACCTTCGCTCTCAATCAAGCAATGTCGATTTATCAGAGAGCCGTCAGGCTCCTACAGGAGAAAACCGATGAGTAAATTCCTGGACCGGTTTCGCTACTTCAAACAGAAGGGCGAAACCTTTGCCGATGGGCATGGCCAGCTTCTCAATACCAACAGGGACTGGGAGGACGGATACCGCCAGCGTTGGCAGCATGACAAAATCGTGCGTTCAACCCACGGGGTAAACTGCACGGGCTCATGCAGCTGGAAAATCTATGTGAAAAATGGTCTGGTGACCTGGGAGACCCAGCAAACTGACTACCCACGCACGCGTCCAGATATGCCTAACCACGAGCCTCGCGGCTGCCCACGTGGTGCAAGCTATTCCTGGTATCTCTACAGCGCTAACCGTCTGAAATACCCGCTGATGCGCAAACGTCTGATGAAGATGTGGCGTGAAGCAAAAAGACTGCACAGCGATCCGGTAGACGCATGGGCATCCATCATCGAAGACGCCGACAAAGCAAAAAGCTTCAAACAAGCGCGCGGTCGTGGTGGGTTTGTTCGTTCTTCCTGGCAGGAAGTGAATGAACTGATTGCTGCATCTAACGTTTACACCATCAAAACCTATGGCCCTGACCGAGTTGCAGGCTTCTCTCCGATCCCAGCGATGTCGATGGTTTCTTATGCTTCCGGCGCACGCTATATGTCGCTGATTGGCGGTACCTGCCTGAGCTTCTACGACTGGTACTGTGACCTGCCGCCGGCTTCCCCGCAAACCTGGGGCGAGCAAACCGACGTACCGGAATCTGCCGACTGGTATAACTCCAGCTACATTCTTGCATGGGGCTCTAACGTACCGCAGACCCGTACTCCGGATGCACACTTCTTTACTGAAGTTCGCTATAAAGGCACCAAAACGGTAGCGATTACTCCGGACTACGCAGAAATTGCCAAACTTTGCGACCTGTGGCTAGCACCGAAGCAGGGAACCGATGCGGCGATGGCAATGGCGATGGGCCATGTCATGCTGCGCGAGTTCCACCTCGATAACCCGAGCCAGTACTTCACCGACTATGTTCGTCGTTATACCGACATGCCAATGCTGGTGATGCTCGAAGAGCGTGACGGCTACTATGCTGCTGGTCGTATGCTGCGTGCGGCGGATCTGGTCGACTCTCTGGGCCAGGAAAATAACCCAGAATGGAAAACCGTCGCTATCAACAGCAACGGCGAAATGGTTGCGCCAAACGGTTCAATTGGTTTCCGTTGGGGCGAAAAGGGCAAATGGAACCTTGAGCAACGCGACGGTACGTCCGGTGATGAAACTGAACTGCAGCTCAGCCTGCTGGGTAGCCAGGACGATATCGCTGAAGTGGGCTTCCCGTACTTTGGCGGCGAAGGCACCGAGCACTTCAGTAAAGTAGAGCTGGAAAATATTCTGTTGCACAAACTGCCGGTTAAACGCCTGCAGTTGGCCGATGGCTCTACCGCGCTGGTGACCACCGTTTACGACCTGACCATGGCTAACTATGGCCTGGAACGTGGTCTGAACGACGAAAACTGCGCGACCAGCTACGATGACGTGAAAGCGTACACGCCGGCATGGGCAGAAAAAATCACTGGCGTATCTCGCTCTCAGATCGTGCGCATTGCCCGTGAATTTGCGGATAACGCCGATAAAACACACGGTCGTTCGATGATCATCGTCGGTGCGGGCCTGAACCACTGGTACCACCTCGATATGAACTATCGTGGCTTGATCAATATGCTGGTGTTCTGCGGTTGTATCGGTCAGAGCGGCGGCGGTTGGGCCCACTATGTCGGCCAGGAAAAACTGCGTCCGCAAACCGGCTGGCAGCCGCTGGCGTTTGCTCTTGACTGGCAGCGTCCGCCTCGTCATATGAACAGCACTTCCTACTTCTATAACCACTCCAGCCAATGGCGCTATGAGACGGTTACTGCGCAGGAACTGCTTTCCCCGATGGCAGACAAATCCCGCTACAGCGGTCATTTGATTGATTTTAACGTTCGCGCTGAACGTATGGGCTGGTTGCCATCTGCGCCGCAGTTAGGGACTAACCCGCTGCGTATCGCCGAAGAAGCGCAGAAAGCAGGCATGACGCCGGTGGATTACACCGTTAAATCCCTGAAAGAAGGTTCAATTCGCTTTGCGGCAGAGCAGCCGGAAAACGGTAAAAACCATCCGCGCAACCTGTTTATCTGGCGTTCTAACCTGCTCGGTTCTTCCGGTAAAGGCCACGAGTACATGCTCAAGTATCTGCTGGGTACTGAACATGGTATTCAGGGCAAAGATCTCGGCCAGCAGAGCGGCGTGAAGCCTGAAGAAGTGGAATGGCAGGATAACGGCCTGGACGGCAAACTGGATCTGGTTGTCACGCTGGACTTCCGTCTGTCGAGCACCTGTCTGTATTCCGACATCGTGCTGCCGACCGCAACCTGGTATGAAAAAGACGATATGAATACCTCGGACATGCATCCGTTTATTCATCCTCTGTCTGCGGCCGTTGACCCTGCCTGGGAATCGAAGAGCGACTGGGAAATCTACAAAGCCATCGCCAAGAAATTCTCTGAAGTTTGCGTGGGTCATCTCGGTAAAGAAACCGACGTCGTTACGCTGCCAATTCAGCACGACTCTGCCGCAGAACTGGCACAACCGCTGGACGTGAAGGACTGGAAAAAAGGTGAATGTGACCTGATTCCTGGTGTTACCGCACCGCACATCATGACCGTTGAGCGTGATTATCCAGCAACCTACGAGCGTTTCACCTCCATCGGCCCGCTGATGGAAAAAATCGGTAACGGCGGTAAAGGGATTGCCTGGAATACCCAGAGCGAAATGGATCTGCTGCGTAAGCTCAATTACACCAAGGCTGAAGGTCCGGCAAAAGGCCAGCCGATGCTGGATACCGCAATTGATGCAGCCGAGATGATCCTGACGCTGGCGCCGGAAACTAACGGTCAGGTAGCCGTTAAAGCCTGGGCTGCGCTGAGTGAATTTACCGGTCGTGACCATACGCATCTGGCGCTGAATAAAGAAGACGAAAAAATTCGCTTCCGCGATATTCAGGCGCAGCCGCGCAAAATTATCTCCAGCCCGACCTGGTCAGGACTGGAAGATGAACACGTGTCTTATAACGCCGGCTATACCAACGTTCACGAGCTGATCCCATGGCGTACGCTGTCTGGTCGCCAGCAGTTGTATCAGGATCATCAGTGGATGCGTGACTTTGGTGAAAGCCTGCTGGTTTACCGTCCGCCAATCGACACCCGTTCGGTGAAAGCGGTGATCGGCGAGAAATCTAACGGTAACCCGGAAAAAGCGCTCAACTTCCTGACGCCGCACCAGAAATGGGGTATCCACTCCACTTACAGCGACAACTTGCTGATGCTGACGCTGTCACGCGGTGGCCCGATTGTGTGGATGAGCGAAGTCGATGCGAAGGATCTGGGAATCGAAGATAACGACTGGATCGAAGTCTTCAACAGCAACGGTGCGCTGACGGCACGTGCAGTTGTCAGCCAGCGTGTACCGGCCGGGATGACCATGATGTACCACGCGCAGGAACGTATCGTTAACCTGCCGGGTTCAGAAATCACCCAGCAGCGTGGTGGGATCCACAACTCGGTGACCCGTATTACGCCGAAACCGACCCATATGATCGGCGGCTATGCGCAGCTGGCCTACGGCTTTAACTACTACGGTACCGTCGGTTCAAACCGTGATGAGTTCGTAGTTGTACGTAAGATGAAGAACATTAACTGGTTGGATGGCGAAGGCAATGACCAGGTACAGGAGAGCGTAAAATGAAAATTCGTTCACAAGTCGGCATGGTGCTGAATCTCGATAAGTGCATCGGCTGCCACACCTGTTCAGTGACCTGTAAAAACGTCTGGACCAGCCGTGAAGGTATGGAGTACGCCTGGTTCAACAACGTAGAAAGTAAGCCTGGCGTTGGCTTCCCGAACGACTGGGAAAACCAGGAAAAATGGAAGGGCGGTTGGATCCGTAAAATCAACGGCAAACTGCAGCCGCGCATGGGTAACAAAGCGCTGCTGTTGGGTAAAATCTTTGCTAACCCGCATCTGCCGGGCATGGATGATTACTACGAGCCGTTTGATTTTGACTACCAGACGTTGCATAACGCCCCGGCAGACAGCAAAGCACAGCCAATTGCTCGTCCACGCTCGCTGATCACCGGTCAGCGAATGGATAAAATCACCAGCGGTCCGAACTGGGAAGAAATTCTGGGCGGCGAGTTTGAAAAACGCGCCAAAGACCAGAACTTCGAAAACATGCAGAAGGCGATGTACGGTCAGTTCGAAAACACCTTCATGATGTACCTGCCGCGTCTGTGTGAGCACTGCCTTAATCCGGCGTGTGTGGCGACCTGTCCGAGCGGCGCTATCTACAAGCGTGAAGAAGATGGCATCGTGCTGATCGACCAGGACAAGTGCCGCGGCTGGCGTATGTGTATCACCGGCTGCCCGTACAAGAAGATCTACTTCAACTGGAAGAGCGGGAAATCTGAGAAGTGCATCTTCTGCTACCCGCGTATCGAAGCCGGTCAGCCGACCGTTTGCTCCGAAACCTGTGTAGGTCGTATCCGTTACCTCGGCGTACTGCTGTATGACGCAGATGCGATCGAAAGTGCAGCAAGTACCGAGCACGAGAAAGATCTGTACCAGCGTCAACTGGACGTGTTCCTCGATCCGAACGATCCGGCTGTTATTGAACAGGCGCTGAAAGATGGTATTCCGCTGAGCGTCATTGATGCCGCACAGCAGTCTCCGGTTTACAAAATGGCGATGGACTGGAAGCTGGCGCTGCCGCTGCATCCGGAATACCGCACACTGCCGATGGTCTGGTACGTGCCGCCATTGTCACCGATTCAGTCAGCTGCTGATGCGGGCGAGCTGGGCAGCAACGGTATTCTGCCGGATGTTGACAGCCTGCGTATTCCGGTTCAGTACCTGGCGAACCTGCTGACCGCAGGTGACACCCAACCTGTACTGTTGGCGCTGAAACGTATGCTGGCCATGCGTCACTACAAACGTGCGGAAACTGTTGACGGCAAAGTTGATACCCGTGCACTGGAAGAGGTGGGCTTAAGCGAAGCACAGGCACAGGAAATGTATCGTTACCTGGCAATCGCGAACTATGAAGATCGTTTCGTGGTACCGAGCAGCCATCGTGAACTGGCGCGTGACGCGTTCCCGGAGAAAAGCGGTTGTGGCTTTACCTTCGGCGACGGTTGCCACGGTTCTGATACTAAATTCAATCTGTTCAACAGCCGCCGCATCGACGCTGTCGATGTGACCAGCAAAACGGAGCCGCACCAATGATTGAACTCGTCATTGTTTCGCGTCTGCTCGAGTACCCGGATGCTGCCTTATGGCAGCATCAGCAGGAACTTTTCGATGCACTCGCGTCATCTGAGAACCTGGATAAAGAGGATGCCCAGGCTCTGGGCGTTTTCCTGCGCGATCTAACCGCGCAGGACATGCTGGATGTGCAGGCCGCCTACAGCGAACTGTTTGACCGTGGCCGCGCGACATCGCTGCTGCTGTTTGAACATGTTCACGGTGAATCCCGCGATCGCGGTCAGGCTATGGTTGACCTGATGGCACAGTATGAGCAGCACGGTTTGCAGCTCGACAGCCGCGAACTTCCCGATCATCTGCCGCTGTATCTGGAATACCTTGCGCAACTGCCGAAAAGCGAAGCGCTAGGTGGCTTACAGGATATTGCGCCGATTCTGGCGCTGCTCAGCGCTCGTTTGCAACAGCGTGAAAGCCGTTATGCGGTGCTGTTCGATCTGCTGTTAAAACTGGCGAATACCGTTATCGACAGCGATAAAGTGGCTGAAAAAATTGCGGATGAAGCCCGTGACGATACTCCACAAGCGCTGGATGCGGTCTGGGAAGAAGAGCAGGTGAAATTCTTCGCCGATCAGGGGTGTGGCGAGTCGGAAATCTCCGCTCACCAGCGTCGTTTTGCCGGGGCCGTTGCGCCGCAGTATCTGAATATCACCACCGGAGGACAGCAATAATGCACTTCCTGAATACGTTCTTCTTTGACATCTATCCGTACATCGCGGGTTCTGTCTTTCTGATCGGCAGCTGGCTGCGTTATGACTATGGGCAATATACATGGCGTGCGGCTTCCAGTCAGATGCTGGATCGCAAAGGGATGAATCTGGCGTCAAACCTGTTTCACATCGGGATCCTGGGTATCTTTGCAGGGCACTTCCTTGGCATGTTGACGCCGCACTGGATGTATGAAGCCTGGCTACCGCTTGAAGTGAAACAAAAGATGGCAATGTTTGCGGGCGGTGCCAGTGGCCTGATGTGTCTGATTGGTGGCGTACTGCTGCTGAAACGTCGTCTGTTCAGCCCACGCGTGCGGGCCACCACCACCGGAGCGGATATTCTGATCCTCTCACTGCTGGTGATCCAGTGTGCGCTGGGCCTGCTGACCATTCCGTTCTCCGCCCAGCATATGGACGGTAGTGAGATGATGAAGCTGGTGAACTGGGCGCAGACAGTGGTGACCTTCCAGGGCGGAGCGTCTCAATATCTGGATGGTGTTGCGTTCATTTTCCGTATGCACCTGGTGCTGGGTATGACGCTGTTCCTGTTGTTCCCATTCTCGCGTCTGGTACACATCTGGAGCGTCCCGGTCGAATATCTGACACGCAAATACCAGATTGTTCGCGCGCGTCACTAATCGTATATTTGAGAATGACAAAACCCTGCTTCGGCGGGGTTTTTTTATGCCTGTTTGCCGGATGGCGGCGCAAGCGCCTTATCCGACCTACGAAGGTATCAGCGAGTGCTGTAGGCCTGATAAGCGTAGCGCAGCAGACAAATAGCGGGCACGTATCGAGTTTGTAGGCCTGATAAGCGCAGCGCAGCAGACAAATTGGGGGCACGTATCGAGTTTGTAGGCCTGATAAGTGCAGCGCATCAGGCAAACAGCGGGCACGTATCGAGTTTGTAGGCCTGATAAGCGCAGCAGACAAATAGCGGGCACGTGTCGAGTTTATAGGCCTGATAAGCGCAGCGCAGCAGACAAATAGCGGGCACGTGTCGAGTTCGTAGGTCTGATAAGTGCAGCAGACAAATAGCGGGCACGTGTCGAGTTCGTAGGCCTGATAAGCGCAGCGCAGCAGACAAATTGGGGGCACGTATCGAGTTTGTAGGCCTGATAAGCGCAGCGCAGCAGACAAATAGCGGGCACGTGTCGAGTTCGTAGGCCTGATAAGCGCAGCGCATCAGGCAAATAAAGGGCATTGCAGTTGGATTGGGTGTTGATGCTTTATGAAGTGATGGTGGTGGGGGAAGGATTACTCAGCGCTGCGCGCTTCGCCCTTCGGGTCGTTGCCTGCGGCAACGCTTTCTCGCTTCGCTCGAATCGAACCTTAGTCGAAGCTTCTCATCCTTCCCGCATGGGCAGAATATGGGGCATTAGAGATTGATTTGCTGTTGGTGCTTTATGAAGTGATGGTGGTGGGGGAAGGATTCGAACCTTCGAAGTCGATGACGGCAGATTTACAGTCTGCTCCCTTTGGCCGCTCGGGAACCCCACCAGGGGTAATTCAAATTGTAGGCAGTGCTAGAAGATGGTGGTGGGGGAAGGATTCGAACCTTCGAAGTCGATGACGGCAGATTTACAGTCTGCTCCCTTTGGCCGCTCGGGAACCCCACCACGGGGTAATGCTAATTACTGGCCTGCTTCCGTTGGAAGCGGGGCGCATCATATCAAATGATGCGCCCCTGTAAAGCATTCCGTTGATAAAAAAGAACTGGTTGCCTGATTTTTACACGTAAAGATGTAAAGGTAACCAATTAACTTATCAATCGATTACAGAATAATCGTTCGGTTACCGTAAACAAAGACGCGTTGAGCCAGAACCTGATACAGCGCACGGCTTAATACATTTTTTTCAACGTCGCGACCCGCGCGCATCATGTCTTCGGCAGTGTAGGTGTGATCAACATGGATCACGTCCTGCATAATGATTGGGCCTTCATCGAGGTTATCATTCACGTAGTGGGCCGTCGCGCCGATGATCTTCACGCCACGCTCATAAGCTTGATGGTACGGACGAGCACCAATGAATGCTGGCAGGAATGAATGGTGAATATTGATAATTTTATTCGGAAAGCGTGAAACAAATGTCGGGGTCAGAACGCGCATGTATTTGGCCAGCACGACATAGTCCGGCTGGTGGGCGTCGATAGCATCAGCCATTTTCTGATCATGTTCGTCACGTGTTAAACCTTCATGGCTCACCAGCTCAAACGGAATATCAAACCGTTCAACCAGAGGACGCAAGGTCTCGTGATTGCCGATCACCGCGGCGATTTCAACATCCAGCCCGCCATAATTGGCCTTCATTAATAAATCGCCCAGGCAATGCGCTTCCTTGGTGACCAAAATGACGATGCGGCGTCGGCCTGCTGGGGTTAATTCACGAATCGAGCCTTCAGGTAAGGCGCTGTCCAGATCGGCAAGCAGCGTGACGTCGTTAAAAATGCCCTCCAGTTCGGTGCGCATAAAAAAGCGTCCGGTACGGTGGTCCACAAACTCATTGTTCTGCACGATGTTCAGTTCATGCTTGTAACAGATATTCGTAATGCGCGCGATCAGACCTTTTTGGTCCGGGCAAATAGTACGCAGCACTTTTCGTTGTAATGAATGCATTTGCAGCGGTGATCCTGTTGAGAATGTTTGCAAAATTGATACTGTCGAGCGTTGATTAGCCGCAGCACTTTTTAAATTTTTTACCTGAGCCACAAGGGCAGGTATCGTTTCGTCCAATTTGAGGGCGTGTACCGTCTATATAGTACCACTGACCGTTTTCTTTTAAAAAACGAGAGCGCTCGATAATTGCACCTGTTTTACCTTGTTCAGAAAACCGTGCGACAAAACTGACATAGCCGATATTTTCTGTGTCTGCCGTCTCTTGTTCAAAAACGGTCAGTCCAAGCCATTCGGTATGAGTAAATCCTGCGATAATGTCGTCGCGAAACTCGGCCGCATGACAATCCGGATGCCAGGTCCTGATAAGGTAATCTGCGTCTTTCATCACAAAAGCACAGTAACGAGAACGCATGAGGTGTGACGGCGTAGGTGCTACTTGCGCGCCGGACACATAACGGTAGCAACATAGGCTATACTCGACAGCGCTACCACAGGGACAAAGCTGAGACACAAAGTACTCCCTGGAATATAAAAACGGCGTAAAAACGCCAGAGTGGCACTATGTTAACTGAGCGGTAGCGATGTTGCTACGTCTGCAAGCCAGGGGAAGTTTGTACGTATAATGAGAAAAATAAAAATTGGGCTGGCGCTAGGTTCCGGCGCGGCGCGAGGTTGGTCGCATATTGGCGTTATTAAAGCCCTTAAGCATATGGGTATTGATGTTGATATCGTGGCAGGGTGCTCCATCGGTTCGTTGGTTGGCGCTGCCTACGCCTGCAATAAGCTGCCTGCTCTCGAAAAGTGGGTCTGTTCTTTCAGCTATTGGGATGTTTTACGGTTGATGGATCTCTCGTGGCGCAGGGGAGGTTTACTGCGCGGTGAACGGGTATTCAATCAGTACCGTAATGTGATGCCGGTAGAAGCAATTGAGCAATGTACTCGCCGTTTCGCAACAGTGGCCACCAATCTGAGTACGGGTCGGGAACTTTGGTTCACCGAAGGTGATTTACATCTGGCTGTCCGGGCCTCCTGCAGTATTCCTGGCCTGATGTCACCTGTGGCGCACAATGGTTACTGGCTGGTCGATGGTGCGGTGGTGAATCCTGTCCCTGTCTCCCTGACTCGCGCGTTGGGGGCCGATATTGTTATTGCGGTCGACCTGCAACACGATGCGCATCTCATGCAACAAGATTTACTCTCCTTCAACGTCAATAGCGATGCCGAATCGGGTGATGATGGTGACGAACTCTCATGGCATGCCCGTCTGAAAGAACGCTTGAGCAACATTACGGCCAGGCGTGCAGTAACTGCGCCCACGGCGATGGAGATTATGACGACGTCTATTCAGGTTCTGGAAAACCGACTGAAACGTAACCGCATGGCCGGTGACCCTCCAGACATTCTGATTCAGCCGTTTTGTCCACAAATATCCACGCTGGATTTTCACCGCGCCAGTGCGGCAATTGCTGCCGGGCAGTTAGCGGTCGAGAAGAAAATGGATGAGCTTCTACCCCTGGTGAAAACCAACGTCTAACGCATTTTTTATCAACACTTAAGCTAATTCTGACAGGCGTGAGTGGCAATAGCATGCCACTATTTATTAAAGCCAGTCAGGGGGGAGAATATGACGCAGCCATTGGTCGGAAAACAGATTCTTATCGTTGAGGATGAGCCGGTATTTCGCTCACTCATGGACTCATGGTTTTCCTCTTTGGGAGCGACAACGGCGGTAGCTGGTGACGGACTTGAAGCACTGGACTTGCTTGGGCATTTTAAACCCGACCTGATGATCTGCGACCTGGCTATGCCAAGAATGAACGGTCTCAAACTGGTTGAGTATTTACGCAATCGTGGCGATCAGACCCCGATACTGGTGATTTCTGCGACGGAAAACATGTCCGACATAGCCAAAGCGCTACGACTCGGTGTGGATGATGTCCTGTTGAAGCCGGTGAAAGACCTTAATCGCTTGCGAGAAACCGTCTTTGCCTGTCTTTATCCCAACATGTTTAATTCACGCGTGGAAGAAGAAGAACGGCTGTTTCGCGACTGGGATGCGATGGTGGACGATCCAGCTGCTGCTGCGAAGTTGCTAAAAGAATTACAGCCTCCAGTGTCGCAAGTGCTCTCGCACTGTCGCATTAACTATCGACAATTGGTGGCAGCCGACCAACCGGGGCTGGTGTTGGATATTGCGCCGCTGTCGGATCATGACCTTGCATTCTATTGCCTTGATGTGACGCGGGCAGGGGATAATGGCGTGCTGGCTGCATTATTACTGCGAGCGCTATTTAATGGTTTACTGCAGGAGCAACTGACACAACAAAATCAACGGTTGCCAGAGCTAGGTACGTTATTGAAACAGGTAAATCATTTGTTGCGGCAAGCCAATTTACCAGGGCAGTTTCCCTTGCTGGTAGGGTATTACCACAGCGGATTAAAAAATCTAATTCTGGTATCAGCAGGGCTGAATGCGACATTAAATACCGGTTCCCACCAAGTGCAAATCAGCAATGGCGTTCCGCTGGGTACCTTAGGTAATACGTATCTTAATCAGCTGAGCCAACATTGTGAGTCATGGCAATGCCAGATTTGGGGGGCGGGAGGTCGCCTGCGCTTGATGTTGTCTGCGGAATGAACAATTGAGAGGCGTGCAAATGAAATTGGTTCACCCTCCCCATGTTGTGAGTGCTACTATCAGCGCCAGATTTATTCGTATTTATCTTAATTATACCGACGCGCGTCCTTTTCATACCAGAAGCTTGTCGCTGTACTGATATACTCGGATGCGATACAGAATGATGAACACGTTCAATACATGAACAGTCCAGGAGAGTTTTAAATGGCTGCCCTTAATTCAAAAGTCAAAAAAGCCGTTATCCCAGTTGCGGGATTAGGAACCAGGATGTTACCGGCTACGAAAGCAATCCCGAAAGAGATGCTACCGTTGGTTGATAAGCCATTAATTCAGTACGTCGTAAACGAATGTATTGCTGCGGGCATCACTGAAATTGTACTTGTAACTCACTCGTCTAAAAATTCCATTGAAAACCACTTCGACACCAGTTTTGAACTTGAAGCGATGCTGGAAAAACGTGTAAAACGTCAGCTGCTGGAAGAAGTGCAATCTATTTGTCCGCCACATGTGACTATTATGCAGGTGCGTCAGGGGCTGGCTAAAGGTCTGGGCCACGCGGTATTGTGCGCGCACCCTGTGGTTGGCGATGAACCGGTAGCTGTAATCCTGCCGGACGTAATTCTTGACGAATACGAATCTGATTTATCCCGCGACAACCTTGCCGAAATGATTCATCGTTTTGATGAAACAGGTAGCAGCCAGATTATGGTTGAACCGGTAGAAGATGTTACGGCTTATGGCGTTGTGGATTGTAAAGGCGTTGAATTATCCCCGGGCGAAAGCGTCCCGATGGTTGGTGTGGTTGAAAAACCAAAAGCTGATGTTGCGCCTTCTAATCTGGCCGTTGTGGGTCGTTACGTTCTTAGTGCCGATATCTGGCCTCTGCTGGCTAAAACCCCTCCGGGAGCGGGTGATGAAATTCAGCTGACAGATGCTATCGATATGCTGATTGAAAAAGAGACGGTTGAAGCTTATCACATGAAGGGCAAAAGCCACGACTGTGGTAATAAACTGGGCTATATGCAGGCGTTCGTTGAATATGGTATTCGCCATAATACTCTCGGCGCCGAATTTAAAGCCTGGCTGGAAGACGAGATGGGTATTAAGAAGTAACCTTCTGGTATTATCTGGTCAGAACGGCGCTGTATTAACAGCGCCGTTTTTTTATACCTAATCCGGGTAGGTTTGAGCGAAGTACCGGTAAAAAAAATCCCGCCAGTGGCGGGATTTTAAACAAACTATTTCTGAATTATTCCTTGATCAGGAAATCGTCCAGTTGTTTACCTTGTTCTTCCATAGCTTTTTTGATCACTGCCGGTGTACGACCCTGGCCAGTCCAGGTTTTAGTTTCACCGTTTTCGTCAACATAGCTATATTTAGCCGGACGTGCAGCGCGCTTAGCTTTGGTGCCAGATTTAACAGCAGCCATGCTATTCAGCAATTCGTTCGGATCAATGCCGTCAGCGATCAGCATTTCACGATATTGTTGCAGTTTACGAGTACGTTCTTCAACTTCAGCAGCAGCAGCGCTTTCTTCTTCGCGACGCTCGCTAACTACAACTTCTAATTTTTCCAGCATTTCTTCAAGCGTTTCCAGAGTGCATTCTCTTGCCTGCGCACGAAGAGTACGGATGTTGTTCAGAATTTTAAGTGCTTCGCTCATTGTAGTAATCTCAAACTTATATTGGGGTGGTTTGTTGAGCTAATAATAGAGCGATAAATTCAGTTGTGCAATAGCCAGGAATGTAAGGAATTCAAAATTGCGCTTTATTTAGTATCAGAATTAATTCTCCTGTCTTAAATTCCCCATGATGTTGGGCATAAAAAAGGCTTATTGGCGAGGGGGCTTCTCAGCGGCTGAGAGTAAAAATTCAAGATTCAGGTCACATTTTATGGTGTACAAATAGTATCTCTTTGCAGTGATTTCAACCTTTTGTATTAGTTTTGCTTACGTGAATTCGCTAATACATGGCGACAGTAGGTAGATTCAATAACAATATGGGAAGGGGTTCTTTATTGCCGTATGATGATAAGTGACATTGATAAATTTCATGAGCACTATTTGTGAAAGAGTGTGTATATACGCGTCCGAGCTCAGGCTGTTTGGTCGATGGTTGTATGCTCTCTCACTACCCGTTACTTAAATTCAGGTGGCACTGTGCGAGCTTGCCCGCTCATTTATACGCCTTTGCGGCCAACGCTACACCGACATGTTCGTGAAATATGATACAATCCAGCCCATATTTATTTCCCCGGGTGAGGGCCTTCGGTCAATGGCACAACTATATTTTTACTATTCTGCAATGAACGCAGGTAAGTCGACTGCATTGTTGCAATCTTCGTACAATTATCAGGAACGTGGGATGCGTGCCGTTGTATATACAGCGGAAATTGATGACCGTTTTGGTGCTGGAAAAGTAAGTTCACGTATAGGTCTGTCGTCACCTGCAAAATTGTTTAACCAAAATTCATCATTGTTCGAAGAGATTCGCGCCGAGAATGCGCAGCAAAGAATTCACTGTGTACTGGTCGATGAGTCTCAGTTTCTGACCCGACAACAGGTTTATGAATTATCTGAAGTTGTCGATCAACTGGATATTCCTGTTTTGTGTTACGGCTTACGCACTGATTTTCGTGGTGAGTTATTTGGTGGCAGCGAATACCTGCTTGCGTGGTCAGATAAACTGGTTGAATTAAAGACCATTTGTTTCTGTGGCCGTAAGGCCAGCATGGTATTACGCCTTGATCAGGCTGGAAGACCTTATAACGAGGGCGAGCAGGTGGTTATCGGCGGGAATGAACGCTATGTGTCGGTATGTCGTAAACACTACAAACAAGCGCAGTCTGAGGGCTCTCTGACGGCGATACAAGAACGACACAGCCACGATTAACCCTGTACGCTTCTGAGCGCTTATAAACACAGGGTAGGCCGGAACCTTCGTCAATGTTCTCTACCCTGTCAGACTCTCTTCTGACGGCTAGTCTCACATCTTCCTGAATACATCTCTTACACTGCCATTCTATTCACATGGTTAAATTGTGTATTCCCCGATTTTCATAACACAAGACGAAAAAAAACGGCCCCAATTCAATTGGGACCGTTTATGATGAAACTAAAACTTATCTGAGCAAATTAAGCGGATTTCTTCGCTTTCTTTTCTGCTTTCGGTGCAGCTACTGCTTCAGTCTTAGCGGCGGTCTGACCTTCGCTATACTCACGACCGTAGTAGGTATCCAGCAGGATCTGTTTCAGTTCAGAAATCAGCGGGTAACGTGGGTTAGCACCAGTACACTGGTCGTCAAACGCATCTTCAGACAGTTTGTCCACGTGTGCCAGGAAGTCAGCTTCCTGAACGCCAGCTTCACGGATAGACTTAGGAATACCCAATTCAGCTTTGATTTCTTCCAGCCAGCCCAGCAGTTTCTGGATTTTCGCGGCAGTACGGTCGCCCGGTGCGCTCAGACCCAGATGGTCTGCGATTTCAGCGTAGCGACGGCGTGCCTGCGGACGGTCGTACTGGCTGAATGCAGTCTGTTTAGTCGGGTTGTCGTTCGCGTTATAACGAATAACGTTGCTGATCAGCAGGGCGTTCGCCAGACCGTGAGGAATGTGGAACTGAGAACCCAGTTTGTGCGCCATTGAGTGACATACACCCAGGAAGGCGTTAGCAAACGCGATACCGGCGATAGTTGCTGCACTGTGTACACGCTCACGCGCTACCGGGTTCTTAGAACCTTCATGGTAAGACGCTGGCAGGTTTTCTTTCAGCAATTTCAGCGCTTGCAGAGCCTGACCATCAGAGAACTCAGAAGCCAGTACTGAAACGTAAGCTTCCAGAGCGTGAGTGACGGCATCCAGACCACCGAACGCACACAGTGACTTCGGCATATCCATAACCAGGTTGGCGTCAACAATCGCCATATCCGGAGTCAGCGCGTAGTCTGCCAGCGGGTATTTCTGCCCAGTTGCATCGTCGGTAACGACCGCAAACGGAGTCACTTCAGAACCGGTACCGGAAGTGGTGGTAACTGCAATCATCTTCGCTTTTACGCCCATTTTCGGGAACTTGTAGATACGTTTACGGATGTCCATAAAGCGCAGTGCCAGTTCTTCGAAGTGAGTTTCCGGGTGCTCGTACATAACCCACATGATTTTCGCGGCGTCCATCGGGGAACCACCACCCAGTGCGATGATTACGTCTGGTTTGAAGGAGTTAGCCAGCTCAGCACCTTTGCGAACAACGGTCAGAGTCGGGTCAGCTTCAACTTCAAAGAACACTTCGGTTTCAACGCCAGCAGCTTTCAGAACGGAGGTGATCTGGTCTGCATAACCGTTGTTGAACAGGAAGCGGTCGGTCACGATCAGCGCACGTTTGTGACCATCGGTAATCACTTCATCCAGTGCGATTGGCAGAGAGCCACGACGGAAGTAGATAGATTTCGGAAGTTTGTGCCACAACATGTTTTCAGCTCGCTTAGCAACGGTTTTCTTGTTGATCAGGTGCTTAGGACCAACGTTTTCAGAGATGGAGTTACCACCCCAGGAACCACAACCCAGAGTCAGGGAAGGTGCGAGTTTGAAGTTGTACAGGTCACCGATACCACCCTGAGAAGCCGGGGTGTTGATCAGAATACGTGCAGTTTTCATCATCTGACCGAAGTAAGCAACACGCTCTGGCTGGTTGTCCTGGTCAGTGTACAGGCAAGAGGTATGACCGATACCGCCCATCGCAACCAGTTTTTCAGCTTTGATGACTGCGTCTTCGAAGTCCTTCGCACGGTACATTGCCAACGTCGGAGACAGTTTCTCGTGAGCAAACGGTTCGCTTTCGTCAACAACCTTCACTTCACCGATCAGAATCTTAGTGGTTTCTGGTACGGAGAAGCCTGCCAGTTCAGCAATCTTGTATGCCGGCTGACCAACGATAGCTGCGTTCAGCGCGCCATTTTTCAGGATAACGTCCTGGACTGCTTTCAGCTCTTTGCCCTGCAGCATGTAGCCGCCGTGAGTCGCAAAACGCTCACGTACTGCATCATATACGGAGTCAACCACGACGACAGACTGCTCAGAAGCACAGATTACGCCGTTATCGAAGGTTTTAGACATCAGAACAGATGCAACAGCACGTTTGATATCAGCGGTTTCGTCGATAACAACAGGGGTGTTACCTGCGCCTACGCCGATAGCCGGTTTACCGGAGCTGTATGCCGCTTTAACCATGCCTGGACCACCGGTCGCAAGGATCAGGTTGATGTCCGGGTGGTGCATCAGCGCGTTAGACAGTTCAACGGAAGGTTGATCGATCCAGCCGATCAGATCTTTCGGTGCGCCAGCAGCGATAGCTGCTTGCAGAACGATGTCAGCTGCTTTGTTAGTTGCATCTTTTGCGCGCGGATGCGGAGAGAAGATGATGGCGTTACGGGTCTTCAGGCTGATCAGTGATTTGAAGATCGCAGTAGAGGTAGGGTTAGTGGTTGGAACGATACCGCAGATGATACCAATCGGTTCAGCAATGGTAATGGTACCAAAAGTGTCGTCTTCAGACAGCACACCACAGGTTTTTTCATCTTTGTAAGCGTTGTAAATGTATTCAGAAGCGAAGTGGTTTTTAATCACTTTATCTTCGACAATACCCATGCCGGATTCGGCAACGGCCATTTTCGCGAGAGGAATTCGAGCGTCTGCGGCAGCCAGAGCGGCGGCACGGAAGATTTTGTCAACCTGTTCTTGAGTGAAACTGGCATATTCACGCTGGGCTTTTTTTACGCGCTCTACAAGTGCGTTAAGTTCAGCGACATTAGTAACAGCCATGATGCTCTCCTGATAATGTTAAACTTTTTTAGTAAATCATCTGCTCGATACGAGAGTATAGACAGACCGACGAAAATTTGTGTAATGGTTTGAAAATCAAACGGTTAATTAACGTCCACTTTACTTTGATTTACTAAAAGAGCTTATACGCTAGCGCCTGTTAACTCTAACGCGTTACCTCCAGGTGGCGTAAGCAAGATTACTCACTTCTGAGTAGTAATTGCGTGATCTGGATCAAAAATTCGCAAAGCTGACACCTTTCAGCAGGCCCTTTTAGCGTTTCTCGTTAAGTGTTAATAAATTGGCGTGATGAATGCTAATAACATTAGCATATTTAATACATATTAATAACACTGAGTATTGGTAGCGTATTTACATTGATATACGCAGATAGAAGGTGAAGTATGCTGACAAAAGGCGTATCTTCAGCGCGGATTTTATCAATTTTTATGACTCATTTTATCCGGCTAACGCTTCGGAGCTAACCGTGATCCAAACGCTATTTGATTTTCCTGTCTATTTTAAATTTTTCATTGGGTTATTTGCGTTGGTCAACCCGGTAGGGATCATCCCCGTCTTTATCAGTATGACCAGCTATCAAACTGCCGCAGCACGAAACAAAACCAACCTCACGGCAAACCTTTCTGTCGCAATCATCCTGTGGACTTCGCTGTTTCTTGGTGATGGTATTCTGCAACTCTTCGGCATCTCAATTGACTCGTTCAGGATCGCTGGCGGCATTCTGGTTGTGACTATCGCAATGTCAATGATTAGCGGAAAACTAGGGGAAGATAAACAAAACAAACAGGAAAAATCAGAAACCGCAATTCGTGAAAGTATCGGCGTTGTGCCGTTGGCATTGCCGTTGATGGCGGGGCCGGGGGCGATAAGCTCAACTATTGTTTGGGGTACGCGATATCATAGCGCGATTAACCTGTTTGGCTTTTTTGTAGCGATTGCGTTGTTTGCCCTGTGCTGCTGGGGGCTGTTCCGCATGGCACCATGGTTAGTGCGCCTGTTGGGCCAAACCGGTATCAACGTCATTACGCGTATTATGGGGCTGCTGTTAATGGCTTTGGGTATCGAATTTATCGTTACAGGCATCAAATCCATTTTCCCTGGTTTGCTGGCCTGAAACCTCTCTTCTGTGCAAACGGAGTCGTGTCCGGCTCCGTTTCATTTCATTATCAGTAAAACTTCTCACTAAAGTTGAAAATCAGCAGAGCAATAATAAAAAATGCTGATGATTAACTCTCCTGTTAGTCATTGATTCTAAAGATATAACACGTCTCAGTACGCCCGGTGAAGACCGATACTGCTGTTATTTTATTAACATCATACTCTGGGGCTTGCTGAAGGATTATCGAAATGTTATTAGTTATTTCAGCCTTTATTTCAGATGAATGTGCTAATTAATAACCAATTGTTAAATTTATGTGTATTTTGACATGGCGTTGACTTCAGACAGAATGGTTAACACCATAGTCGACATAATGTATTGATTTTTGTGAATTTCCCATAACGAATCTTCATTCGTAAGACTTTTTAAGTGAGATTTATTTCCAATAAAAGAGAATTGGTTAACAAATTTGTAAAATGTATTGGCGGTTAAGAAACGCATTTGATACTTTCCGGCCAGATATTATGCAGAATAATTCACGTTGATGAGAATCATTTGCAGTTAGTTTCTCTCAACAGGGTAATAGCGTGTTTCCGGCAGGGGAGGCACGTAGAGAATCGACGCAAGGCGGTCATACGAATCGCCAGAATAAATAAAGTCGGTGATAGCAAGCAGTAAAACAATAAACCACCTGACGGCAGAAAATCTCCGGTGCCGTACAGGGATCCTGACAGGATTAACAGTCTGGTTAAAAAACCAGCCATAATAATGAGGGAGTACAACACAATGACTAACATCACTAAAAAAAGTTTAGTAGCTGCGGGGATCTTAACTGCGCTAGTCGCTGGAAATGTTGCCACGGCGGCAGAAGTGCCAGCGGGTGTGCAGCTTGCTGAAAAGCAGACTCTGGTGCGCAATAACGGTTCGGAAGTGCAGTCACTCGATCCCCACAAAATCGAAGGTGTACCTGAATCCAACATTAACCGTGACCTGTTTGAAGGTTTATTAATCAGTGATGTCGATGGCAAACCATCGCCTGGCGTGGCTGAAAAATGGGAGAATAAAGATTTTAAAGTCTGGACATTCCATCTGCGTAAAGATGCAAAGTGGTCTGACGGCACGCCTGTTACCGCGCAAGATTTCGTGTATAGCTGGCAACGTTTGGCTAATCCAAATACTGCATCACCGTATGCCAGTTATTTGCAGTACGGTCATATTGTCAATATTGATGATATTATCGCCGGTAAAAAGCCGATCACCGATCTCGGTGTAAAAGCTCTCGACGATCATACTTTTGAAGTCACCCTCAGCGAACCAGTTCCTTATTTCTACAAACTGCTTGTGCACTCCTCCGTTTCACCGGTTCCTAGAGCTGCTGTTGAAAAATTCGGCGAGAAGTGGACCCAGCCCGCTAACATCGTTACTAACGGTGCGTATAAACTGAAAGACTGGGTTGTCAACGAGCGCATTGTGCTTGAGCGTAATACCAACTATTGGGACAACGCCAAAACGGTTATTAACCAGGTAACCTACCTGCCTATTTCTTCTGAAGTGACTGACGTTAACCGCTATCGCAGCGGTGAAATCGACATGACCTATAACAACATGCCGATTGAGTTATTCCAGAAACTGAAAAAAGAGATCCCGAACGAAGTCCACGTTGACCCCTATCTGTGCACCTATTATTACGAAATCAACAACCAGAAAGCACCGTTCAACGATGTTCGTGTTCGTACCGCCCTGAAGCTGGCGTTGGATCGTGACATTATCGTCAATAAAGTGAAAAACCAGGGTGACCTGCCAGCATATAGCTTTACTCCTCCATACACCGATGGTGCGAAACTGGTTGAGCCAGAGTGGTTCAAGTGGTCTCAGGAAAAACGTAATGAAGAAGCGAAGAAACTGCTGGCTGAGGCCGGATATACCGCTGAGAAACCGCTGACCTTTGATCTGCTGTATAACACCTCAGACCTGCATAAGAAGCTGGCTATTGCCGCGGCATCTATCTGGAAGAAAAATCTGGGTGCTAATGTGAAGCTGGAAAACCAGGAATGGAAAACGTTCCTCGATACGCGCCATCAGGGCAACTATGATGTTTCGCGTGCGGGCTGGTGTGCAGACTATAACGAACCGACGTCCTTCCTGAATATGGTGCTGTCCGACAGCTCCAATAATACCGTCCACTATAAGAGCCCGGCATTTGATAAGCTGATTGCGGATACGCTGAAAGTGACGGATGAAGCGCAGCGCAGCGAACTGTATTCGAAAGCGGAACAGCAGCTGGATAAAGATTCTGCGATTGTACCGGTTTATTACTATGTTAATGCCCGCCTGGTGAAACCATGGGTTGGCGGATACTCCGGTAAAGACCCGATGGATAATATCCACGTTAAAGACTTGTATATTATCAAGCATTAATGGCAAGACGTGGGGCGATCATGTTGCCCCACAGTGTCTTTTTCTTCGAACTATAAATACCTCTTTAGACAAAGAGAGGTATACCCTAAACACTTCACGTTGCAGGAAGGCGGCAACGCAGCGAATCGCCAGGAGCTTACTTAAGTAAGTGACTGGCGTGAGCGAGTAAAGCCAACGCACTTGCAGCTTGAAGTATGACGGGTATAAAGGCACACGCCAGAAGGTACGGGCAATGTTAAAATTTATATTACGTCGCTGTCTGGAAGCGATTCCGACGCTGTTTATTCTTATTACGATTTCATTCTTTATGATGCGCCTTGCGCCCGGAAGCCCATTCACCGGGGAACGCGCGTTACCGCCAGAGGTGCTGGCGAATATTGAAGCGAAATATCATCTTAACGATCCCATCTCGACGCAGTACTTCAGCTATCTGAAACAGCTGGCGCACGGCGATTTTGGACCATCCTTTAAATATAAAGACTACACGGTTAACGACCTCGTTGCCTCGAGCTTTCCGGTTTCTGCGAAGCTGGGTGCGGCAGCCTTTATTCTGGCGGTACTCGTCGGTGTTAGCGCCGGAGTGATAGCCGCGCTGAAGCAAAATACACGTTGGGACTATACGGTGATGGGGGTGGCTATGACCGGGGTGGTTATCCCCAGTTTCGTGGTCGCTCCCTTATTGGTCATGATATTTGCCATAACCTTGAAATGGCTACCCGGCGGGGGCTGGAACGGCGGGGCGCTGAAATTTATGATCCTGCCGATGGTGGCCTTGTCACTGGCCTACATCGCCAGTATCGCACGTATTACTCGCGGTTCGATGATTGAAGTACTGCACTCTAACTTTATTCGTACCGCGCGCGCTAAAGGGCTGCCGATGCGGCGGATTATTTTCCGTCATGCGTTAAAACCAGCGCTGTTGCCAGTGCTGTCCTATATGGGACCGGCATTTGTCGGCATTATCACCGGTTCGATGGTTATTGAAACCATTTATGGTTTGCCGGGTATTGGCCAGTTGTTCGTCAATGGGGCGTTAAACCGCGACTATTCGCTGGTTCTTAGTCTGACCATACTGGTGGGTACGCTGACCATCGTGTTTAACGCGATTGTCGATGTGCTGTATGCCGTTATCGACCCGAAAATTCGTTACTGATACTGGAGCTCGCTATGATGTTAAGTAAGAAAAACAGCGAGGCGCTGGAGAATTTCAGTGAAAAGCTGGAGGTCGAAGGCCGTAGCCTGTGGCAGGACGCGCGTCGACGCTTTATGCATAACCGCGCGGCGGTAGCAAGCCTGGTGGTGCTGGTAATTATTGCGCTGTTCGTAACGCTGGCACCGATGTTGTCGCAGTTTACCTACTTCGATACCGACTGGGGCATGATGTCCAGTGCACCGGATACGGAATCAGGCCACTATTTCGGTACTGACTCGTCGGGACGCGACCTGTTGGTGCGTGTGGCAATTGGCGGGCGCATTTCGCTGATGGTCGGCATTGCGGCGGCGTTAGTCGCGGTGGTTGTTGGTACGCTGTACGGTTCTCTGTCGGGCTACCTCGGCGGAAAAATCGACTCGGTGATGATGCGTCTGCTGGAAATCCTCAACTCCTTCCCGTTCATGTTCTTCGTGATCCTGCTGGTCACCTTCTTTGGGCAAAATATTCTGCTGATTTTTGTTGCTATCGGGATGGTCTCCTGGCTGGATATGGCGCGTATCGTGCGTGGGCAAACGCTAAGTCTCAAGCGCAAAGAGTTTATTGAAGCGGCGCAAGTGGGTGGGGTGTCTACCGTGCGTATCGTTATCCGCCATATTGTGCCGAACGTGCTGGGTGTGGTGGTGGTTTACGCTTCATTGCTGGTGCCGAGCATGATCCTATTTGAATCCTTCCTGAGCTTTTTGGGATTAGGTACGCAGGAGCCGTTAAGTAGCTGGGGCGCGTTGCTCAGTGATGGTGCCAACTCTATGGAAGTCTCACCATGGCTGCTGCTGTTCCCGGCTGGTTTCCTGGTGGTCACTTTGTTCTGTTTTAACTTTATTGGCGATGGCCTGCGTGATGCCCTCGACCCGAAAGACCGTTAAGGAGTGCAGCCATGAGCGTAATTGAAACCTCAACCGCGCCGCTCGCGCAACAACAGGCTAACGCACTGCTGAACGTAAAAGATCTGCGCGTGACGTTTGCTACCCCCGACGGCGATGTTACTGCGGTCAACGATTTAAACTTTTCTCTGCGAGCCGGAGAAACGTTGGGTATTGTCGGGGAGTCCGGTTCGGGTAAATCGCAAACGGCCTTTGCCCTGATGGGCCTGTTGGCGGCAAATGGTCGTATCGGGGGCTCCGCAACGTTCAACGGGCGTGAAATTCTGAATTTACCGGAACGTGAACTGAACAAACTGCGCGCCGAGCAAATCTCGATGATTTTCCAGGACCCGATGACGTCCCTCAATCCATACATGCGGGTCGGGGAGCAGTTGATGGAAGTTCTGATGCTGCATAAAGGCATGAGCAAAGCGGAAGCTTTTGAAGAGTCAGTCAGAATGCTGGATGCGGTGAAGATGCCGGAAGCGCGTAAGCGTATGAAAATGTATCCGCATGAATTCTCTGGTGGTATGCGTCAGCGCGTAATGATCGCCATGGCACTGTTGTGCAGGCCCAAATTACTGATAGCCGATGAACCGACCACTGCGCTTGATGTAACGGTACAGGCGCAAATTATGACGCTGCTGAATGAACTGAAAAGTGAATTCAACACCGCGATTATCATGATCACCCACGATCTGGGGGTTGTTGCCGGTATTTGCGATAAAGTCCTGGTGATGTACGCCGGACGTACTATGGAATACGGCAGTGCGAGGGATGTCTTTTATAAGCCCGTTCATCCGTATTCGATTGGTTTGCTAAATGCCGTACCTCGTCTGGATGCAGAAGGGGAAGAGATGCTCACTATACCGGGTAACCCACCGAACCTGCTGCGTCTACCAAAAGGCTGTCCATTCCAGCCGCGTTGCCCGCATGCGATGGAAATCTGTAGCAGTGCTCCGCCACTGGAGGAGTTTAGTCCAGGCCGCCTGCGTGCCTGCTTTAAGCCGGTGGAGGAACTGGTATGAATGCGGTGACCGAACAACGTAAAGTGCTCCTTGAGATTGCCGACCTTAAAGTCCATTTTGATATTAAAGATGGCAAACAGTGGTTCTGGCAACCGACTAAAACCCTGAAGGCGGTTGATGGCGTAACCCTGCGACTATATGAGGGCGAAACCCTGGGCGTGGTCGGTGAATCAGGCTGCGGGAAATCGACCTTTGCCCGTGCGATTATCGGCCTGGTGAAGGCCACCGATGGAAAGGTTGCCTGGCTGGGTAAAGATTTACTGGGCATGAAACCCGATGAGTGGCGGGAAGTACGCAGCGATATCCAGATGATTTTCCAGGATCCTCTGGCATCGTTAAACCCGCGCATGACCATTGGTGAAATCATTGCCGAACCGCTGCGAACTTATCATCCGAATCTTCCTGGTCAGGAAGTCCGCGACCGTGTGAAGGCGATGATGATGAAGGTTGGACTATTGCCTAACCTGATTAACCGCTACCCACATGAGTTTTCCGGTGGCCAGTGTCAGCGTATTGGTATTGCCCGCGCGCTGATCCTCGAACCGAAGTTGATTATCTGCGATGAACCGGTTTCAGCGCTGGATGTATCAATCCAGGCCCAGGTGGTTAATCTTCTGCAACAGCTTCAGCGCGAAATGGGATTATCGTTAATCTTCATTGCTCACGACCTCGCTGTGGTTAAACATATCTCCGACCGTGTGCTGGTTATGTATCTCGGACACGCGGTGGAATTAGGGACCTATGATGAGGTGTACCATAACCCGCTGCATCCTTATACCAAAGCGCTGATGTCTGCGGTGCCAATCCCCGATCCGGATCAGGAAAGGAATAAGGTTATTCAGTTGCTGGAAGGCGAGTTACCGTCCCCGATTAATCCTCCTTCCGGTTGCGTGTTCCGTACGCGCTGCCCGATTGCTGGACCGGAATGCGCAAAAACGCGCCCGGTTCTGGAAGGAAGTTTCCGACATGCAGTTTCCTGCCTGAAAGTAGACCCGCTATAATCCCGAGGGCTGACAAAGGTCAGCCCTTTTTTTGGTGAGGTATCTGTGCCAGGTTTAGTCTCTTCTGTCCGCCGTGCGCTCTATCGCAAATTATTTGATTTAAATACCCGTTCAGGGCGTCGCTTTGAAGGTATGTGCGCACTATTTGCCTTGCTCAGCGTTATCGTTATCTTCATTGAGTCCGGAGTAGGGACGCAATACCATTTAACCTTTGAGGAATGGCGCATTTTTGTCTGGCTGGAGATCTTTATTACTCTGGTCTTCACCCTCGAATATCTTCTGCGCTTATGTTGCTGGGCCAACCCCGCTAAATATGTGTTCAGCTTCTGGGGGATAATTGACCTTGCCACCATTCTGCCGCTGTATGTGATGTGGCTATGGCCGGAAATCAGTCTGAGCTATGTTTTCGCCTGGCGAGCGATGCGTGTCCTGCGCGTTCTGCGTATTCTCAAGCTGCTACGCTTCATGCCTTCTCTACGGGTGTTCTGGAATGCGTTAAAAAGCGCCCGACATCAGCTGATGCTGTTCTATTCCTTTATCGCCATCCTGATGGTGGTTTTTGGCGCGATGATGTATCTGATTGAAGGGCCAAAATATGGGTTTACTACGCTGAATGCGTCGGTGTATTGGGCGATTGTTACTGTAACCACCGTCGGCTATGGCGATATCACGCCACACACACCGTTGGGGCGCATGGTGGCGTCTGTGCTTATCCTGATTGGTTACTCGGTGATTGCAATACCGACGGGATTGATTACCACGCACATGAGCAGTGCGTTCCAGCAGCGCGGGCACCAACGAAAATGTCCGCAGTGCCAGCAGGCGCAGCATGAACATAGTGCGCAATTTTGTAACCGCTGCGGAAGTAAACTACCGGGCTAAAAATGAAAAAAGCTGCGAGAGCAGCTTTTTTGTTTGATTATTCGCGCCAGAGAATATGGCAGAGCTTATGATCTTTTTCGCGACATAATAAAACGCGCGCAAAAATATCGTTAATCTCGCCGTCTTCTGTATCTGCCAGACCAATCACCACCTCGGCAAAGAAGTCAGGGTTCAGGTCAAAATCGACATGCTCCTGCCAATCTTCTGCCGGATCGAACAACTCGGCACCGCCACGCTCTTCAAACTGCAAATTGAACAGAATGATGTCGGCTGGATCCAGATTGTCCGCAGCCAGTTCGAGAAAAATGTCGTAAGCCTGCTCAAGCGTTTCGTCTTCGGTCAGGCGATTGTTCAAATCCATATCCATAATGACTACCTGTTTACTGTCTGATGGGCACGTTTTACAGCAACGGACTAAAGAAGTAAAACAGTCGCTCTGCTATCCTCTGCCAGAGTGGTCGTTTTACCCACAAACGGGCATCAAGCAGGCGTGAGCGCGAAATATAATCATCCTGCACTGCCGCGAGATCGCCACCGAATCCGGCATCATCAATGACCAGCGTGATTTCAAAATTGAGCCACAGGCTGCGCATATCCAGGTTAACCGTCCCGACCAGGCTCAGCTCGCCATCGACCAGTACGCTCTTGGTGTGCAGCAAGCCACCTTCGAACTGATAAATTTTAACGCCAGCTGCCAGCAGCTCGGTGAAAAAGGCCCGGCTTGCCCAGCCAACCAGCAGGGAGTCATTTTTACGTGGAAGAATGATACTGACGTCAACCCCACGCTGCGCTGCCGTGCAGATCGCGTGCAACAGATCGTCGCTGGGGACGAAGTAGGGGGTGGTCATAATTAAATATTCACGCGCTGAATAAGCAGCGGTAAGCAGCGCCTGATGAATCAAATCTTCAGGGAAACCAGGACCTGAGGCGATAGTGTGAATGGTGTGGCCGCTGGCCTGCTCAAACGGCATGATATTGACGTCTGGTGGCGGAGGCAAAATGCGCTTTCCGGTCTCAATTTCCCAGTCGCAGGAATAGACAATGCCCATAGCAGTGGCGACAGGACCTTCCATTCTCGCCATTAAATCAACCCATTGCCCGACACCCGCATCCTGTTTGAAGAAACGCGGGTCGACCATGTTCATGCTGCCGGTATAAGCAATGTAGTTATCTATCATGATCATTTTGCGGTGCTGACGCAGGTCCATACGGCGTAAAAATACACGCATCAGGTTCACCTTCAGCGCTTCTACAACCTCGATACCTGCGTTACGCATCATCGCCGCCCAAGGGCTGCGAAAGAACGCCACGCTGCCAGCGGAGTCCAGCATCAGGCGACAGTGAATGCCACGTCTCGCGGCAGCCATTAACGACTCGGCTACCTGATCGGCCATACCGCCAGGCTGCCATATGTAGAACACCATTTCGATGTTGTGGCGCGCCAGTTGAATATCACGGATCAGCGCCTGCATCACGTCATCTGAACTGGTGAGCAACTGCAGTTGGTTTCCCTTAACCCCGGCTATTCCCTGACGGCGCTCGCACAGTTTAAATAACGAAGAGGCGACGCTGCTGTTTTCCTGGGCAAAAATATGCTTGCAGGCCTTGAGATCGTTCAGCCATTTGGCCGTTGACGGCCACATTGCCCGGGCGCGTTCGGCACGTCGCTTACCCAGGTGGAGTTCACCAAAGGACAGATAAGCAATGATCCCTACCAATGGCAGAATATAGATGATCAACAGCCAGGCCATTGCGGAGGGCACTGCGCGTCGTTTCATTAGAATGCGTAATGTTACGCCAGCAATGAGTACCCAGTAACCCAGAATGACCAGCCAACTCACCACGGTGTAGAAGGTTGTCATAAATTTAAAAATCCTTTTGAAAGCGTATTGTTAAGAGTTTACGCATCAGGATTAATCTGGCAAATAAAAACAAGGGAAAACCACTGGTCTGCATTCGGTCTGGCGTTATAATGGTCGCTCAGTGACTGAAAGAGTAGTAAACATGAAGCGTAGTAGAACGGAAGTGGGACGCTGGCGGATGCTGCGTCAGGCTAGCCGCCGTAAAGCACGTTGGCTTGAAGGACAATCGCGTCGTAATATGCGTATCCACACTATCAGAAAGTGCATTCTCAACCACCAGCGTAACTCGTTGTTGTTTGCGATCCACAGCATCTGATCCCAAAAGGGCACCGCTGGCGGTGCCCAATGTCTGCTTTGCGTTCTGTTTTTAAAATACTTTTTTGTATTGTCATTCAGCCCATTTCGAAGAATTTCGCACAAAAACGTTCTGTTACGCTGAACCCTTCTGCCGCCTGCCTTTCAGCCTTCCAATTATCACACTCCGAGTACAAGTGTTACATTGCGGGTATCTTTGAGCAATGAGTTTTGTGTACACTTTTGCGTACTCAAAAGCCAAATGTGTACCCATTCAATGATCACTGACACAAAGCTCAGGAAGGCCCTTGGCAAGAAACGCGATGATATCGAAACTATTTCAGATTCTCACGGACTCAACGCAAGGATCAGTCAGGCCGGAAAGGTCTCTTTCTTCTACCGGTACAGATGGGCTGGCAAAGCTGTAAAACTCAATGTCGGCGATTATCCAGCAATGAGTATTGCTCAGGCAAGGGAAAGGCGTCAGCAATTCAGAACCTGGCTTACTGAAGGACTCGATCCCCGAGAGCAAGTAAAGCTGGAGAAATTGACCCGCGAAGGTTCCATGGCCGTATCGGAAGCATTCAATTATTGGATCGAGAAACACTGCATCGCTAATCAACTGACAAAGACAGATTATTATCAGTTGGTATTTGCCAAGCATATCGCCGAGCCGATGCGAAACGTCAAAGTAGACAATTCGACAAAAAGGCACTGGATAGATGTTTTTGATCAGATTGAAAGCAGGGTGATGGCTCATTATATGCTTTCGCTGTGCAAACGCTCATTCAGGTTCTGTATTAACCGAGGCGTAATATCGACCAATCCGCTCGAGGGATTGCTACCCACTGACGTTGGCCAAAAACCGAAAAAGAGAACGCGGCGCTTGGATGATCGTGAACTGGTGGCTATTTATCGGTGGCTGCAAAACCGCATGTCCATAGAGTCCGTGTTTCTTGTGAAATTTATTATGTTGACCGGCTGTAGGACGGCAGAGATTCGGTTGAGCGAAAGGTCATGGTTCAAGCTGGATGAAAATGAATGGATAGTTCCTGCTGGAAGTTACAAAACGCGAGTGCACATGAGAAGGGCTCTTTCTGATGCTGCGGTGGGACTGGTAAAAAATCATCTTGAGAAGATCAACACAAAGCATTTAGTCACTTCACAGCGCTTACTGGATGGGGAAATTAAAGACGTCCCGGTTCATCCGCCAGTTGCTTCGAACTATGCCAGGTATATTTGGTCAGAATCCGGCATGGAGCCCTGGTCTCTCCATGATATGAGAAGAACAATCGCAACAAATCTTTCAGAACTTGGCTGTCCGCCGCATGTGATTGAAAAGTTACTTGGTCACCAAATGGTTGGTGTGATGGCGCACTATAACCTGCATGACTACATCGATGATCAAAAACACTGGCTCCACGTTTGGCAGAGCCATCTTGAAAACATCATCGGTGAGCCGTTCAGTTAATTGGCTGTTTCACACCTTCCCACTCTTTGACTGACTCCGACTTCCAGCGGTTAGGATTACCGGGAAAGTCCGGGGCGGGGAACGGCTTCGCAAAACCCCGCGGCATCGTGTCTGTGCTTTGCCATGACCAAAGGGTTTTACGTGAGATTTTGTATCGACTGGTCAGGTCTGACGTCAGCAAAATATCATCCATCATTTTTCTCAAATGGCCCGAACTGGGCCATTTCCAAAAGTAATATCAAGAAACCTGACCCGGCAGCGCGCGCAAACGACGCATACCTGTCATCGCTGTGGCCACGTAGCTAGCCTTACGGTTCACCACTTCCACCCAGACCTTCACTCCTTCAACTCTCACCGTGTACGTCTCCTTCATCTTGCTGCGGCCATAGTCGCCGTAACGTTCGTGATGAGTGGCCAGCGCGATGTCGCATGCCTGATGCGCTAACGGGGATTGCTGATTGGCCCGGTTAATTAGTCGCATGGTCGCCCCCTTCGATACGCTTAAACTCAATAACCCAGACCCAAGGGTTAGCATTCCAGCTTTCTTCGCCGTAGATGGATGCCCACAGCCAGGAAAATACTTCGCGAGCATCATGGCTTGCACCACCGAAATATTGATCCACCTGATTTATGCAATACCGGCCAGTGGCAGGTAGCTTAACCAGTCCTTCACGCGCAGCATCGTTCGGGCTGATTGACTGGAGGCGCTGCACTCCAACGTTAGTAATCTCCAGCAGAATGCGGCTGGCCCAACGCGGCATATGGATCGACGGCCGCCAACCGTGACGGAGATTATCGTCAAGATCACAGTATTCAGGTTTGGCACCGCCATCAGCGGAATATTCGCAGTATTGCGGCGTTTCGAACTTTTCAGGATGGGCTCGGTATTCTTCGAATAACTCCTCAGAAACAAGCGGCCCCTGGAACGTCTCTCGCACCCAGATGCGATCGCCAACTTCTCCATAAGGACAACCGAACACTTTTGAGCGGGCCTTCAGGCCGCACGCATCGGACTGCGACCAAAAATACTTCCCGTTATCTCTGCCATTTTTGGAGTCAATCACTCGGCGTAATCCCAGCTCTGAATGCTCTGGCTGAATCGCCATGATCCGACGCGTCTGCGTCTTCCGGCCGTCGAGAATGGCGCGCACCATCTCCCCGTTAAAAATCATGCCGCGCTCAATCATTCCAGGCCTCCAGCTCGTTCTCGATCTCTTCGTCTATCTCTTCGTTGGTGGCTTCTTCGTCCAAGTAGTCACGCGCTTCTTTGAGGTACTGCTCCCGGCGTTCGTCATACCAGGCTGAGAACTCAGGCGACCAGCCAATAGTCGTGCCGTCATAGTCAAATTTGGCGTTGTTCTCAGCCATGCTCTCAACCATGTTGTAAGCAGTGGTGAGCGCCGCTTCGCGGATATACCCGCGCAGATCACGCTTGCGCCAGTACGGATTCACCTTTGAATCGCAGAGAGGTTTAAACTCGACTTCCCAACGGCGGATGCAACGTGCATTTAATGATTTACTCATCTCGTTACCGGGAGGGCGAACCCTCCCGCCTCCCTCAGCCCACGTATTCCGGTTTCATATCTGCCAGGGTAATGCTGAACTGATCGTGCAGCTCGTCGCCCAGATGACGTTTCGCCGTTGCCAGAACTCGCTCAACTTCCCCGAAACGCGCTGCTGCATCCGGTTCGTCCGGAGTCGGTAGGGAGTTGATCGCGGCCTCAACCTTGTTACGTGAATCAACCAGGTAATAGCGTTTCACCGCTTTGTTCTTCAGCTCAGTGAATAGGGCGGACCCGAGAGTGGCTTTCGCGCTTTCGATATCAGCGCGCAGTGCTTTTGCACTATCAACATCCTGAGCAGCATCGATTCGTTCGCGGAAATCATCGGCAAGAGAGTCGATATTTACCGACGATTCCTGTGCGCTTTGCGTGGTTGTGACGGTGTCACCTGAGATATCAGCCAGGTTAACGTGTTTCGGTGCTGGGTTAATCTCTTTCTCAGTGCGTGGCTCAACTTCATCTGGACTGTAGACGCCGAGGATGACTTCTGGGCAGTACAGGCGAGCCCAGTACTTCACTGCCAGATAAGCGATCTGCTGCTTCGGCGCTGTTTTCCACAGTGGCGAGTTACGTGTGGTGATATCTGCCAGGTAGATTGGCTCGCCCCAGGTGATTTCGTCTTCTCCGCGCAGTACGGCGCCAACCCGGATAAACAGGCCTAATTCATCACGGCCGTCTTTTTTCCCGGCGATCTTCTCCCAGTCACCGCCGTATTCGTAATGGAAGCGACCAACGATGGCGCTTGAGCTGGAGATTACTGCGTTAACCAGTTGCGCTTCGTAACCCAGAACGCCGTTGACCAGGTGCGTTTTCTGGGCAACTGCATATGGGTTCATTCCCCACTGCATAGCCTGCATGACGATAGCCATACAGTCGGCGGGTTTCCCCGCCAGGTGTTTGGGGACGGTGACGGCAGACTGCGCCATCAATTCAGCGAAAGAGGTGAGCTGCCCGAGTGCCTGTACGTTGAACACAGCGTTGCTGGCGGAAATGGTGTTTGGTGCCTGCTCGGTCGTAATGATGTTGGTATTTTGCATGGTCAAATCCTCCATTAAGCCAGACGCAGCGCTTCAAGGCGGCGCAGGTCGAAGTCGTTCAGTTCGTCGGTGTAGTCTTCGGTTATCGGTGCAGACCAGCAATCGGTGTCATACGCATCTGCGAGTGCACGCATGGTGCGCTGATACTCCAGCAGCCCGAGATCGAGCAAATCTTCCGATGCCTCAATTACCGCCACCCAGTGGTAGCCCTCGTCTTTGTTGACGAAGATCCAGAAGAACTGATCAAAGTCGGCAACGGAGCAATACATGCCAGCGCTGAGGTGGTAGTCGCGGTCGATGATTTCCCGGTGCAGTTTGGCGCGCAAACCGTCTTGCTTAACGCGTCCCATGCTGATCGTCTTCAGGTCAACACCGATACGAACGCCGTTGATTTCAACCTCAAGGTCAGGGCGCACACGGACTTCCAGACCGGTTTCGTCGTCCATCCCGAAATAACTGGTTTCCACTGAACGGGAAGGATGGCGCAGCAGTTTCCCGGCTGATTCATGATTCAGTAGGGCTTGCTGAATTGCCGTGGCCAGCGTCAGTTGCTCTCTGGACAGGATGGTTTTCCCATCAGCGCTATCGCGCCATTGCTGCTCAAATTCATCAGCGAAAATGGCCTCCGGGCTGACCGCGCGTATCGCCGCCTGAAGTTCTTCTTTCTTACCGGTGAGCTTCAGTTGCTCGGCCTTTGGCTTATCCGCGTTAAATTCTCGAATGAACGCCTTCATGGAGTCGGTGGTGGTAAACGCCTCAGCCGGAATACCTGGGAATACCGCAAACTCTTCGTGGAGCTTTTCGGGCTCCAGGGCCAGGGTGTGCGCCAGGCTACCGAACGTCAGCGCCTCGCTGCTTTCGCGACGGATAGTCTTGGTCACGTGACGGCCGTGATAGAACATCAGGCTGACGCGTGCGTCTTTTACCTGGGTAGAGCTGATACCATTGGCTGCGTGATAAACCTCGTTCGGCAGACCTTCATAACGGCCAGGTTCGAAGTAAGCCGGGTACACAACAGCCGGTTCGTCTGATTGCGTTTCTGGCTCGGTTTGTGCCGAAACCGGTTCGGTTTGGTTTACAGAATCGCTATTTTGGGCGACAGAATCCGTATTCTGGTTCACATCGGCTTGCTGGCCGGTATGTGACTCTTCACCAGTTTCCAGACTGCTTTCGCCTGACTGCACTTCATTACCAGCCTGTTCTTCATCACTGACAGCTTCTTCCATCTGCACAT
>NZ_JAOWHW010000135.1:0-16261 GCF_030332425.1 Citrobacter sp. Cpo142 | reverse complement strand
GTTCCATATGAAAGTCTGCTGTAAATGGTGCTCATTCTGGTCATAGCCTCACCTCCGATTTTTCGGATGGCGCTGTGTGTGATGAAAGGGTCAGGCTTCACGGGCTGGATTTATCAACAAAGCACGTCACGGATGATTCCCGTGAGCCTGAAATGAAAAAGGCCACGCAATGCGCAGCCTTTATGACGAGAGTTTTATTGTTCAGAGGCACTCCATCCAACAAACCACCCACGGTTATCAGGATTTTAACGGAGTGCTTTTGGATGAGCGCTGAACCAAAAGGTCAGTATTTTTACACAGCAATTTTGCAAAAAGCAGCGACCATTCAAAAATGGAGCGGTCAGCGGGAATCGAACCCGCTTCATCAGCCTGGAAGGGTGAGGTAATAGCCATTATACGATAGCCGCTGTTTTGCGGGTCTGTTCCCCACAGTCACCGCTTGCCTTATTTAGAGTCATGCTCGGACTGACTATCCATTGGATTCTGGTGCCGACTACCGGAATCGAACTGGTGACCTACTGATTACAAGTCAGTTGCTCTACCTACTGAGCTAAGTCGGCGTTGGTCCGCCACCGAGGACTTGAACCTCGTACCGTCAACTTAGAAGGTTGATGCTCTATCACGATGAGCTAGTGGCGGCACAGCACATGAGTGGTAAGTAGCCATGTGCCTCTATTTTATCAGTCAGTACCAGAAACGCAAAAGTCCAAGGCGTTAACCTCGGGCTCGAAAACTCATTTACTGCCAATGCATACAACAATGGCACAATATCAGATTTACACGAAATGTATGCTATTTAATTGACTTTTGCAATACCCTGCTGCGAATAAGTCGCCTTTTGTTGTGATCGTGTTCTCACAGCACAACGCAGAGATTCGGTATCGAGCCTCTTAAAGATGCTGCACATAACTCGCCAGTAGTCCGCATAGTTGTGGCTCCAGTTGTCCGGTTTGACACCACACATAGCGGCTAAGTCCTGTTGCTGATAGACATCACGCCCCGCCAGTTCCGCTTTCACATCCTGCGCCGCCAGCCATATCAATTGACGTAACCGGTCGATAGTCTTCTTCGCCACCCTCTTCACGGCCAGTTGCTGGCTGAACTGTTGCCAACCCCACTGAGTGATTTCCACCTGATAGCACCAGCGCACGTTCTCGCTGTAGTTCCACAGCAGCCAGGCCTTTTGGTGTTCTTCGAGTGACATCAGCGCGCGGCGCCACGATGCCGTTGAATACTCAACCGGCTGCACCAGGGGAATATGCGAGCCCTTAGCATGGGACTGTTTACCCGGTATTGGTGGGTTATCCAGAGTTATCATTTTCCCAGTCACTTCATCCAGGACTCGAGGCTTCTTACGTTTATACGTTCCCGTATCAAACTGCGCGTTCTCCAGCCAGGCTATCAACTGCCCTTTCGTCGCACCACTTAAATCGGCGGTGGCCACCATCAACTGCTGGCGCACGTATTCGAGAAATTGAGTATTCATACTGCACCGCCTATGGTTTTGATGTAGTTCTTCAGTATTCGGTAATCCGTCAGCACAGAGCCCGGAAAGTGGTATAAGCGCAATCGTTGCCAACGAACGCGGAGGTGATCGGCAAAATAGGATTCGAATGTCATGCTGCCTCCTGCTTTTTCAGCGCGCGCAGGTCAGCCAGCGCGGTCAGTCTGATTTCCTTCAGTTCTTCAATAGTCCAACGATGCGGAGCGTTATTGTTCTCGAGCGCTAGTACCAGCTCTTCGCCATAACGTTCCACCAGCGCGGCTCGGTATGCTTCGATGTTCCCGGATTTGTAGACGTTGCAGACATCACACTGAAGATGGATGTTGAAGCGAGTGAAGCGCAGATGCCCAGCGGCTGCCGTAGTCCGATAATGGCCAGCATGCCAGGCGAACGCCGTTTTAGTTCCGCAGGAAATGCAGCCCCGCCCCTCTGCCAACTCCTTCTCGCGGCAAATGTCATTTACGGCGCGCTGCGTCAGGTCAATCCAGTGCTTCAGCGGCTTAGCTGCAGCTTTACGCTGGCGCCAGGCGGCTCGCTCTTTTTTCTCAGTGGCGCGCTTTTTGGCAGACTCCTTGCGCTGTGCTGCCTCCCGGGCTTTTCTGGTCTGCTCCTTGCCGACGGCGCTGGCGCACTCGTAACCGCAAACGGTCTGGGTTTCACGCACCGGATGGAACCATTGGCGACATTCCTTATTGGCACACTTACGGCGAGGTAACTTAGCCATAATCACCCCCAGACCTTTTGTCGAAAGGTTCTTGGTGTACGCGCCGGATGCTCGCATTCAGGTAATTTTGCACTGACAGTCCAGGTTATGTTGTCGCGATTAAGGCTGCGTTCTACCGTGGCGCCACGACGGCGGTAACTGGCCACCAGTTCTTCGGCCTGTTCGGTTGTGCATTCGTGATGGTGGAACCAGGAAAATTTCATCGCCATCACCCCGCAAAGCTCATTAGCTGCGATGCGGCGTTTTCCGCTTCACGCTGATCCTTAAATGCCCTGGACAATACCCAGCGCCACAGAACATCGAGCGCGGCTTTGTACAACTGCTGGAACTCGGTTTCCTCCATGTTGGCGAAGGCAATGCTGCGGGGGTGTTTACGAAGAGTTCCATCAGGTAGTTGAATTGCGTCGTAGTGGCCGGCCTCGACAATTACCCAGGCACGGTACGCGTCGAAGGATTTACACAGGCTGATCCCATTGGTAATTCGGCGACTGGCCACCTGCTCCAGATACTGCTCGGCAGCATCCAAAAGAGCTGTTTCGCTTCCTCCGAATGAGGCAAGGTATTTGGCGTAGCCGGTGATCAGCTTGCGCTCGTTACTTGAGATCGCTCCGCCGGTTGGTTCCCAGTACTCGAAACCTAGATTGAGAAGCGCAAAAAAGCGACGGTGAAAGGCCGGGTTGCGTGCCTGCCGGAACTCGGCCACCAACACAGCACCGAGTTTGAATTTTGATTGCAGTAAATCGCTGGTCTCGGGTGTGGCCGGGATCAGGATTCCTGAGGACTGCTTGATTAGTTGTAGTTCGTGCGCCATGGTTTCTCTCCGTGGCGCATCAGGTTAACGGGTGCTCAATCCGTTGATATTATGATATCAGAGGGTTGCATTATGCGGTAGCCAAGTCGGCGAAGAAAACGAGTCCCGGACGAAAGGTTGAAGACCCCTTCATCCTCCAGTAATGGACGGCATGACACCAGGCCATTTCTGCTATAGACGAGATACTGACGATCCAGTGGCATTGAGGCCATAAGCTTTCCATCAGAACGTCTGATAATGTCGTACCAATCGCCTTGCTCCTGACTTTCCTTCACAAAACCCCCTCTTTGCTATCAACAAATTTCACTCTTCCAGCGGGATAATCCCGTCCACAGAACCAACATATCAAATGGCGAAAATTTCCTAATAGGTTGGCTGGAAGAAAAATAAAAATATTTACTGCAACATCTTAACTATACCCCAAAACAACTGTATGCATAAACAGCATTTATCTATTTAGACTAAGTCTGCACAAAAAATTACGGTTACGCAATAGTCCTTATCTCACTGATTTTAAATAAAGTTTATCGCTACCTTTATGCAAACAATGATGTTTACGTTTAACAATAACTCATGGAAAAAATGACGCCGCTAAATACCTGAGTGCATTGCTTCGACACTGCTCGTCATGGAGTGACGCCAGAATCCGTCAGATTTAAACGTGGTTTTGAATGAAGTGTATTGCCGGGTGGGTTATCTTTTTGTGCTGTGGTTGTTAACAGCAATCAATCAGTTTATTGGATTAATGTTCGCGGTATCGATCGATTTTTTCGATCGATACAAAACTAAACAACCCGCCGAAGCGGGTTGTTAAACTAAATAATTTAAGCTTCTCTTTTGCCGAATGCATATCCCAGGGCCAAAGTAAGTATTGGAGTAAATATTGACCAGACATCTTTAAGGGCGCTTACAATGTCAAATTTTTCAGGCGAATCGAGATCGAATGAAAAATGGAAAAAAACAAGCAATAAACAAATACTAAACACCCCACCTAGATAGAAACAGTATTTTAGAGTTGTCCAAATGAATGAGTCTTTTGCGTGCTCACCAGTTCCGATCTCTTTGGCAATCGTTCCTGCAACACTAACGCCGCCTAGTCCACCTTGATGTACAGAAGGAGTTGTGGTTTCGGTGTTGTTGGGTATATCCGGTTGAGATGCAACAAAAGGCTCCGACATTACGCCCCCTCATAAAGAGAAAAGTTAGTAATGACAGAAATTTGGTTATCACCGATTTTTCTGATAAAAGAATGCCAAGCTAAAAACAATTTCAATCCATTAGATTTTTTACCAATCTCAGCAGGGATAACAAGACCTACAGCTTCATTCATAATAGGTACAATTACCTTATGAACGAAAAAGACTTCTCCATTCCTAATGTAGGCATTAACCCCCTGTTTATTAGACTCACTTTCGGGCAAAATTTCTGTTTCAATTGAAATGGATAATCCGTCATAAACAAGTTTTAGAGGTTCGGAAGTCACCAATGGATTAATAATGCTATGAAAACTACCTGACTCTAATAGAGTTTTCCCATTTGCACTGGCTTTTACTAACATTTTAACCTACTGATAAGCTAAATGACATTTACGCTGATATTACCATCCTACGTAGTAGAGTTACTACTCTTGAGAATGTCAGGGGATCTTCTGGCCTTTTGTTTTGCACAGCGAATCGAGGTTGCTCTGCGAGATGTACGCTACCGGCTCCGCTCTATCAGCCTTTCGACGTTCCAGAACTCCATCAATAACCTTCACAGCATCAGCCATTGCGTAGCCGATATTACCGCCGTCGCTTTGTGCTGCTGCTTTGCTGAGTATTTCGCGTATCTGGTGCAGGCGATCGAGTGATACAGGACCGTGCGCCGGGTGGTTGTTAGTTGTCATGAGTTAGTCCTCGAAATCTTGTGACCGGGTGCGAAAGCGCGAGTTCTATCTTTGCTGATACGCCAGCCATGTGACCGCGCCTCTTTAGCGCAGCCAGACCACGATGAACCAACGTACTCACCAAAATCAGGACTACCCCATTGCTTTGCTGTGCATTTCTCACAGTCGCAATGAAGATGCAAAGTGTAATTTGCGGCAATCATTCAGCCACCTCCTTTGTGGCCCTGTTAATCTTATCTTCAACGAATCTATAAACCAGCTTCTGCTCATCGCTGGTTAGCTTTCTACCGATATCAAACTCAATTGAATCGACTACCGAAAATACATAACCCTCTAACGACCCGAGCATCGCCAATCTGATTGAATCTTGTGTGAACTTTCCCATCTCACTCTCCCTTCACGCCAATGCCAGCGGCGGCAATCGCTTTGTTGTAGTTGTTCTGGCAGTCGGTATAACCCTTCGCGTAATCCTCAGAACCGCCATAGTGGACAATCTGGAAGTCATCGAATTGTTTCACTGCCACCTTCCGCGCCTCCAGTTCTGCTATGCGCTTCTCTGCGGCATCAGCTCGGTCTCTTTCACGCTGGAACATTTTGTGAGTACGGTCTATAGCTTCGAGTCGTGCCGCTGATGTTTTATCTGCGGCTTCCAGCTTTTCACGCGCATCCCGCATATCGTCACGCATAGCAATCGAAACTGCTTCAAGAGAATCTTTGTCGCGCTGTAGTTGGAGGTTTTCATCCAGCAGCGCCAGAACGGTGTCCGGGTTAGCGGCGGCGATGAATTCAGCGTTGCGTTTGGCTGTCTCATCCCAAGCCATGTGGTAATCGTGATCCCACTCTTCGTGAATGCACGCTGCTGTGGAATTGGTCATGTCTAGCAAAGACTCGCTACCGACGTAAACCGCGTATGAGTGGTATCCAGACGCTCTGTCTTCACCCTCGCCGTATTCGCCGTCAGTTTCGACAACATCAGACCACCATTCGCCCTGGGTGGCTTTCTCTGCAAATTGGCGCAACGCCTGTTTGTTGAGTGCTGTCATTGGGCTGCCTCCGGTTCCTCTGGCATTGGCGCCCAGTGAGTGATAACAACATCGCCGATATCGATATCACCGTTCTGGAAAGTCCATTGCCAACTTCCAGTCTCTTTCTGCCCGAAGGTCATCCACATTGAGCGCCAACCAATCAGCCATCCTTCACCGGTTGAATCGAAAAGCAGAACCGTGTCATTGGGTGATGGAAGGCATTCATGCACGGAGAATACTTTTTCTTCCAGCGCATTGCTCCATGAGACAGCCGAGAGCTTTCCACCAAAGATTGTCATACCGGCGCTCACTGCTGGCTCTTTTCCATCCTCAAACTCGACGACGAAAGTTACTTTGCTCATAGCGCGGCTCCTTTGCGAATTTGGGCGGCGAACTCTGCTAACGACTTCTCGGCATACTCTCCGGATAAACCGTCTGCGGGTGGAATTGTGGCATTGGCTAATTCGTCTTTTGCATCGAGAATCATGCGGACAACGTCGCTTACCTCTGCCAGTGGCTTATCAATAAAGCCGTGGTTGTACGCAGCAGCCAGGCGGCTGGCGGCATAGTTGATACCCTCGTTACGCGAACTTGCTTGCACTTCAGCTAGGAAAGCGTCGGTCGCTGGGGTTTCCATTGCAGCCTTCAGCACGTCGACGTACCACTCGCAATACCGGTAATCCAGCATTCCATCAGCCTGCTCAATCCACATATCCGGTGCAGTGGCGAAATCGGCCGCTTTTTTCAGCGCCGCGTTTTCAGCAGCTACCCCCGCCAGATCCCTGCACTTGCTCTCGGCGTTAGCGAGCTGTACTGCCATGTCTGTTTCTGCTGCTTGCCATGCCCACCATGCAACCTGCATGTCCCAGGCCATGTACTCGCCATCAGAGTTTTTGCATGTCCGGTAATCAATTAGGTCACCAAAGCGGGCCTTAATGGCTTGTTCAAATTTATCTCTGCTGCTCATGCTGATGCTCTCCCGTAAAACGCCAGAACGCGCTGCATTGTCGGACTTGTGCGGCATACTGACGTGACCATGTTTCTTCTCACTTTCGATTTGATCTGCTTAATGTTCAACTCCCCGCCGGGCTGAAACATGTAGACAGGGCGATGCGGTTCGCCAGTACGGATAACTACCGCTTTGCGTGTCAGGTGAAGCAGCAGGTTGTGTGCTTTCTTGCAGTCGCATCCCAGAAGGTGCTGAACCTGACGAGGCGTTATGGTCTGGTTAACCCGAAGGAAATCGACGATTGCCCACAGTGATTTGCTTGCCATAGTGATTTTCCCTCGAGGTTATTTAACGATCCGGAGATGGCTAACGTTCTTGCGGTAGCTGCCCCAGTCAAAGTTCACCCACATCCCGCCATCCATCTGGAGGCGATCGATAACCCGTGCACCCAACGCGCCGAGAAGTTCGTCGTGGTTCAGATTCGTCAGAACACCAACCGGACGCATCGACGACAGCCGACGGTCGATAACCTGATTCAGGATGACTTTCTCACCGCTGCTTCCGCGCTGAATACCGACCTCGTCCAGTACCAGCAAATCGACTTTGCAGAGGTCATCCAGAAGTGAAGCCTCTGACTGGCCACCGTCATAGCACTCGCGAACACGCAGCATCAGGTCAGGGATTGTCACCACCAACACAGATTTGCCACCGGACAGGAGATGATTCCCGATTGCCGCTGCCAGATGGTTTTTCCCGGTACCAGGGCCGCCACTGAATACAAAACTCGCAAAGCCAGCCCCAAAGTTCTGCGCGTAGCTTTTCGCCATGGTGTAGGCCTTGCGCTGTTGCTCACCGGATACTTCGTAGTTGGCGAACGTGCAGCTGCGATGCAGGCTCTGGATGCCAGAGCGACCGAAGATTTTGTCTGTACGCGCTTTCTGATTCAGCTTGTCGAGCTCTTCGCAATGTTTCAGTCCTTCTTCCCGTTGCCACGCCAGAAGCTCTGCTGCGCTGGTGAACTTAGGCTGAACGCCTGGCGGTATGAGTTTTTTCAGGCGCTCAAGAGCGCTGCCGGAATTAACAATGTTTTTCACCGTTACCCCCTGAATCCGGTTGGGATGGTTTTATCTGGCTCAGAAATGCGGTTCACATCCCTGCCCGATTTTCGGTCGTTGAGAGCGAACTTCGGTTTGAACAGTCCCTGGTACCCGTTTGCGATACTGGTGTTGATCACATCAACCGGGTCATGTCCTTCGTCCAGGCAGGCCTTCAGCAGGCTGAAAGCCTTGATGACGGTCAGCTCGGTTTTAATGGACTTGCCTGACTGCTGGCGATATGTGACCCATTCTTTCCACGACGCAGCATTCAGCCATTCGGGAAGCTCGACATCCAGCGGGTTGAATTTTGCAGACCTATCTTTTTTTGAAGATTCAGAACCGCCGATGATCAGAACGCCCTGTTCAGTACGCCTTACGATGTCGCTACGGCGTAACAAGCAAATGCCCATCTCAACTGCGCCAAGTTTCAGTAGTGATTTTTGTCGTGGGGAATTTCGATCAAGCTCGATACCACACCGAACCCCATTTCCATCAGTCACGACGATATCAATCCTTCCTCCGCGCCCATCACCGCGCTCAGAAACAGGATACTCACGGTGAACATTCAATCCGGCAGCGTGTAACGCGGCGATCGCCGAATCGTGAAATTCCGATGCCGAATCGCCCGATAATCTCCCCTCGAGTAGCCCAGCAACGTAATCCCGAAATTCCCTTCCGGAAGGGAAGGGTTTGGGTTGGTTTAGATCTGTATTTATATTTGTATTTGGAAGAATGTCTTTGGTGTTCCCTGTTTTCAGGGATACCTCTCCCTGTTTTTGGGGATGGTTATCCCCGTTTTCAGGGATGGTTGAATGGGTAAAATTGCTATCCCTGAATTCAGGGATGGTAATAACCCATGTGACAACTTCAGCAGCAGGAAACACCGCTGGACACTTCATGCAATTTGGCTTGGTATACGCCCATTTATCCAGGCTGGTATTAATCCCTATGTATCTGGTTTGCCCAATGCGGCGCAGGATGATGATGTTCCGATAGGCAAGGCTCAACACGGCTTCAGATACGTGCTTCACCTTCAGCGTCGTTTTATCTGCAATGAGGCTATTGGCGATGCGGTCCGAACTCTTAGACCAGCCATAGGTCAGACGAACGATAGCGTTCAGCACCCGGAACTCACGCCCGGATAGTTCGACGATACACAGGGCATCCTGAATCTGGTTGGCCAGGCGCAAATAGCCTTTCTCCAGCTCAGCCATGCTGCTCTCCTGTTTCCCTTGTTGCGTGGGGAATTTGAATATTTCAGCAGTATTTGACATACTGTTCTCCGCAATTACGCTCAGTTTTTGCACCTGAAAGCCGTTGGTGTTCGCGCACCGCGGCTTTCGCCATTTTTGAGCCAGTCATACACCCCCCAGCATCATCTGCACCATCTCCATCAGCGGCCCGGTTAAGCCAGGGTCAACGCGGTACATCTCCACGATCCCCTCACTCAGCTCTTTCAGCTTCTGATGCCGTGGCGCATCCATCGCGACAGCAATCTTCGCTTCGCTGGTTTCCTTCTCCATACGCGCCAGGCGAGCCATGATGTTGTCCTCTGGCAGCAGGCGACTGCGGTACACAATCGGCAAGACAGCGAGGATTGCCGGGGTCAGCTGGCGGATGTTCTCGCGGTACCGTTCGCTTTCGAATTGGTTGTCCAGGAAGCGGAACAGCTTCTGCCGCTTTCGACAGAGATCGTCAGGGAAAGTGATGTCGTCACCACCCTGTGCCTGGTATTCTTCGATAATCAGAGCAGTAACTACGTCCTGACCATCGGCGCCAGCCCAGGAGCGGACCGCGTCACGAATATCTTCGTGGCTCGGCCCCCTGCGCGCTTGAGCGCGATTTATCATTACCCCTTGAGTAATGTCGCTATCATTCTGATAAGTAAGTGTCTGCATAGTTAATGCTCCTACTTTGGTAAACCGTCAGTTGGATTTGGGTAGAGATCTGGGCGCAGTTCGTGAGGAGTTACGCCGGTCAGGTTGAAGATGGAAAAAATGTAGTTTGGTGGGACGATTCCATGGTCACGATTTTTCCAATGACTGACGGACATACTCGTCACACCCAGCGCCAGGCTGAGCTTTCTGGCAGAGCCAGCGGCTTTGATTGCTTTATCGAGTGCGGACATGTGCTTCTCCTGCTTATTGATAGCAAGAGTAAACCACAGATTTATACTTCATGCAAACTTCCGATTTATTGCGTGTATAAACCAAGTATTTACAATGACGTTATGAGAAAAGAAGAACCCAACCTCGTTCTGGTAGAACGCCTCACCGAGATCACTGATCGCGGCGTTACCAAAGCAGACATGGCACGCATAGCCGGAGTGACCCCTCAGGCGGTAAACGGCTGGTTCAAAAAAGGCGTGATTAGTAAGAAATCAGCACTGGCCATAGCCGATGCTGTTGGAATCTCTGTCGCATGGTTACTCGGTGAGGATGTCGGAGAGAAAGACGGACTCAAGCCTGACGAACAGCGCTTACTGGAGCTCTACCGCCAGTTGCCGGAAGAAGAGCAACAGAACATGCTCCGCATCTTCGCGATTCGCCTGAAAGAACTGGATGAGTTGTATGAGAAGTACATGAGTCGCAGAATTAAAGGCGACAAACCCGAATCAAATACTAACTAGACTTAACCGTAAGAAGGGGCAAGGATGGATAGCTTAAGGTATGAAAAATTTAGTGAATTTGATCATGACGATTCTTTTTTCGACTCTCTTAAGGCTGATTATACTGAGTTCCCGGTATGGCTGAAAAAAAAGGCCAATAATGGTGAGTCTGCTTATGTTCTCTATGATGATGCCCATCAGATCGAAGGATTCATGTATTTGAAAGAGGACGATGATGCCGAAGACATTTCGCCATCCCTACCTGACGGAAAACACCTTAAAATAGGCACATTCAAATTTGAATCAAAGGGAACGCTTCGCGGGCAGCGTTTTTTAAAAAAAGCATTTGATCATGCCATATCATCTGGGTCAGACGATATTTATGTTACTGTTTTCGAAAAGCATGAACACTTAATCAGGCTTTTCCAGACTTATGGTTTTTATAAGCATGGAGAAAAAGAGTCTGCTAATGGTAAAGAGTATGTCTACGCGCGCTCTATGCACGATGTTAATGGAGATGTGCTCCTAGACTATCCCTTGGTATTATCATCGCAGGGAAGAAAGTTTCTGCTGGCAATCTATCCAGCATTCCATACAAGATTATTCCCCGATTCAAAACTTGTGACTGAATCGCCTGACATGCTTGAAGATGTCTCCCATGCTAATAGTATCCACAAAATATATATCTGTGGAATGCGTAGCGTTGCAGGCATGAAACGCGGGGACATAATTGTTATATACAGAACTGGTGATAATCAAGGTCCTGCATATTACAGAGCAGTAGCAAGCTCTATTTGTGTTGTAGAAAACGTAAGGCATATGGATGATTTCCCGGATGAAGAATCATTCGTAAAATACTGTTCAAAATTTAGCGTCTTTTCTGAAGAGGAATTACGTGAGTACTATTCAAAAAGACAATATCCTTACGTACTGAGATTTACCTATAACTTAGCTTTACCAAAGCGCCCTAATCGTGCTACCTTAATAGATCAAGTTGGATTAAACGGCACTAGAGGTTTTCGCTGGAGCCATTTTGAATTGTCTGATGTGCAATTCAATAAAATTCTTGAACTGGGTAAGGTAGATGAAAGTTTTATTGTCAATCAAACCTGAATTCGCCGAAAAAATTCTTAATGGCACAAAGAAATTTGAATTCAGGAAGGGTATTTTTAAAAACAACAACATAACTACAGTTGTGATTTACGCAACCATGCCAGTTGGTAAGATAGTTGGCCAGTTCAGTATTGATGAAATACTGAAAAACGATCCAGAATCTTTATGGGTAAAGACCAAAAAATACGCCGGCATCTCCAAGAATTTTTTTGATAGTTACTACTCAGGCAGAGAGACCGCTTACGCTATAAAAGTTGGTGAAGTCGAAAGATTTGAAGTCCCTCTACCATTATCTTCTTTGGGAGATGGCATAAAAGCCCCACAATCTTTTCTCTACCTCTAAATCATGTTGATAAACCCGGCCACCGTGCCGGGTTTTGTATATCCTAACCCACCAGCTCCTCCTCTAATCTCCACCCCGAACTCCCCGATCCCGACCTTAGCGTCGGGATTTTTTTTGCCTGCGATTCGGTTGACGCGTCACAAAAACCAGTCATATAAACCGCAGATTTATAATTAATATTAACCTTGAGTTGACACTCATATAAACCAGTGATTTAATCTATCTCACCAAGACGCACCACGAACCACCCAGGCATGGAGCCCACGAAGTAGCGGCCCGGAGCATACGAAGACCGGGATGAGGTGGATTGAATAACGCGCATCAGGTTTAACGCTCAGCTGGCCGGCTATAAGGCAAAACAGAAGTGAGCTTCGCGGTGGTGAACTGCAGAGTTAAAACGCTCAACTGTGAAGATCAGCATCACGGCGCCACCAGCGAAGTTCACTCAGCAATAGTGGAGAACATCATGGTTCATCAGCACTACGGTACACAGACGGTAAACCGCGGCGCAGTTCAGCCTGGAATGCTCGTCAAACACAAGGATTCAACCTGGACGGCATCAGCTAATGCTCGTGGTCGTTTGTATCTGCATCGCGGCGTTGAGATGACTTACACCAGGGATTTGCTGGTTGAAGTTTATCTGAACGGTCTGGGGAATGGCCTCAGCCATTAACGGAGAGTGTCATGCAAGACAAGAAATGCGGTTATTGCAGCAAACCTGTTAAACCGGAAGAGGTAATCAAAAGCACCCTTCTCTATCGCAACGGCTCACTGCTGGCGCGCAAAGAGAAAGAGTACTGTTCCAGACGTTGCGCTTCGCACGACCAGATGGCTCACGAAGGCTAACGTACACCCCGCGCAAGGCGGGATCTACGTCCGGTGGCACCGACCAAAGTTACACCGGAAACAACATCAAAACCAAAGTTAACCCAATGGGCGCTATCAATAGCCCGGGGATTCTAACACCCAAAAATGAGGATCTCACATGGAATTCTTTTATGTGGTTAAAGCCACTCAGAAATCCGGAAAGCAAGATGCAGTGATTTGGTTCACTGCTAAAACCGAGGCTCGCGCCAACCTGCAGCTGGATGTTGCACTGGAAGATGCTGGCATCGAAACGGGTCGCGGTAAGGACTACGCCAAACCGATTCGCACTGATTTCCCGGTTGTTGATGACCTTCCGGAAGAAGGTGAAGTTGATTTCACTTGGTGTGATCGTTATGAACTGGCCGAAGACCAGCGCACCTGGAATGTTAAACAACAGGCTGAAGATGAGTCTGTCGACGACGCAGATATTGAAGACAGCACCGCAGAAGAATCTCAGCAGTCAGAGCAGCCGAACCTGATCGTCGTTGCCACCCTGCCATTCCGCCAACGCGTACTGGCTCAGTTCATCGGTGATGGTGAATATCTCTATCACATCGACGCTGGGCAGAAAAACGAGATTGTCCGCCTTGAGATGGACACTGATAACACGTACATCCAGAACCTGCTGCTGGCTGCTGAGAATGTGGAAGCATTCAAAAAAGCCATTGAACACGATATTCATAAGGTCGTGAATGCCGTTAAGAAAGTCTTCCCTGTCGACGGTAAAAAACCGGAGCTGGCAACAGTTATCCAGTTCCTGACGGTGTGGTTCAAAACTGAATACATCGACCGTGGCATCCTGGCGCGCGAATGGACCGCCGGTAACAACATCAGCAATGTTCAGCGCACTGACTCCGGTACAAATGCCGATGGCGGATATGTCACCGACCGTGGCGATGGCGCACATCACACGCTGGATACACTGGATTTAGAGATTGCCTGCGCCCTTCTGCCGATGGACTTCAACCACTTCGAAATTCCAGGCAGCATTCTTCGTCGCGCCAAAGAAATCGTAGCCAAAAAAGAAGAACCGTGGAAATCATGGAGCAGCATCCTGCGCAATCAACCAGGCGTTCTGGGCGTAAACCGCACAGCCATTTTTAACCTGGTACGCATCGCGCCGGAGAATATTCACCTGACACCTGTTGCTCATCTGGAATTTGTTAACCAGACGATGACTGCTGAATTCAACGCTGCGGTTGAGTTATGGCCGTTGCCTGTAGCTGGCGCGCAGGAACCAAACGCTCAGGATCAACCTCGCGTTGAGAATCTTGGCGCAGGAGTTTTCTCCATTGATGGCCTGATGGGTGATCAACAAACACATACAGATGACCGTTCACCACTTAATAAGGAAACCACCAGCAATGTGCAGATGGAAGAAGCTGTCAGTGATGAAGAACAGGCTGGTAATGAAGTGCAGTCAGGCGAAAGCAGTCTGGAAACTGGTGAAGAGTCACATACCGGCCAGCAAGCCGATGTGAACCAGAATACGGATTCTGTCGCCCAAAATAGCGATTCTGTAAACCAAACCGAACCGGTTTCGGCACAAACCGAGCCAGAAACGCAATCAGACGAACCGGCTGTTGTGTACCCGGCTTACTTCGAACCTGGCCGTTATGAAGGTCTGCCGAACGAGGTTTATCACGCAGCCAATGGTATCAGCTCTACCCAGGTAAAAGACGCACGCGTCAGCCTGATGTTCTATCACGGCCGTCACGTGACCAAGACTATCCGTCGCGAAAGCAGCGAGGCGCTGACGTTCGGTAGCCTGGCGCACACCCTGGCCCTGGAGCCCGAAAAGCTCCACGAAGAGTTTGCGGTATTCCCAGGTATTCCGGCTGAGGCGTTTACCACCACCGACTCCATGAAGGCGTTCATTCGAGAATTTAACGCGGATAAGCCAAAGGCCGAGCAACTGAAGCTCACCGGTAAGAAAGAAGAACTTCAGGCGGCGATACGCGCGGTCAGCCCGGAGGCCATTTTCGCTGATGAATTTGAGCAGCAATGGCGCGATAGCGCTGATGGGAAAACCATCCTGTCCAGAGAGCAACTGACGCTGGCCACGGCAATTCAGCAAGCCCTACTGAATCATGAATCAGCCGGGAAACTGCTGCGCCATCCTTCCCGTTCAGTGGAAACCAGTTATTTCGGGATGGACGACGAAACCGGTCTGGAAGTCCGTGTGCGCCCTGACCTTGAGGTTGAAATCAACGGCGTTCGTATCGGTGTTGACCTGAAGACGATCAGCATGGGACGCGTTAAGCAAGACGGTTTGCGCGCCAAACTGCACCGGGAAATCATCGACCGCGACTACCACCTCAGCGCTGGCATGTATTGCTCCGTTGCCGACTTTGATCAGTTCTTCTGGATCTTCGTCAACAAAGACGAGGGCTACCACTGGGTGGCGGTAATTGAGGCATCGGAAGATTTGCTCGATCTCGGGCTGCTGGAGTATCAGCGCACCATGCGTGCACTCGCAGATGCGTATGACACCGATTGCTGGTCTGCACCGATAACCGAAGACTACACCGACGAACTGAACGACTTCGACCTGCGCCGCCTTGAAGCGCTGCGTCTGGCTTAATGGAGGATTTGACCATGCAAAATACCAACATCATTACGACCGAGCAGGCACCAAACACCATTTCCGCCAGCAACGCTGTGTTCAACGTACAGGCACTCGGGCAGCTCACCTCTTTCGCTGAATTGATGGCGCAGTCTGCCGTCACCGTCCCCAAACACCTGGCGGGGAAACCCGCCGACTGTATGGCTATCGTCATGCAGGCTATGCAGTGGGGAATGAACCCATATGCAGTTGCCCAGAAAACGCACCTGGTCAACGGCGTTCTGGGTTACGAAGCGCAACTGGTTAACGCAGTAATCTCCAGCTCAAGCGCCATCGTTGGTCGCTTCCATTACGAATACGGCGGTGACTGGGAGAAGATCGCCGGGAAAAAAGACGGCCGTGATGAATTAGGCCTGTTTATCCGGGTTGGCGCCGTACTGCGCGGAGAAGACGAAATCACCTGGGGCGAGCCAATCTACCTGGCAGATATCACCACACGTAACTCGCCACTGTGGAAAACAGCGCCGAAGCAGCAGATCGCTTATCTGGCAGTGAAGTACTGGGCTCGCCTGTACTGCCCAGAAGTCATCCTCGGCGTCTACAGTCCAGATGAAGTTGAGCCACGCACTGAGAAAGAGATTAACCCAGCACCGAAACACGTTAACCTGGCTGATATCTCAGGTGACACCGTCACAACCACGCAAAGCGCACAGGAATCGTCGGTAAATATCGACTCTCTTGCCGATGATTTCCGCGAACGAATCGATGC
>NZ_JAOWHW010000134.1:0-32950 GCF_030332425.1 Citrobacter sp. Cpo142 | reverse complement strand
TGGAGGCGCATTATAGGGAGTTTCCTGCGGCCCGCAACCCTTAAATGACAGAAAAATGACTGACTGCTGCATTCCACAGCGAAACCCCGCCTTATACCCATTTACACACAGAGTTATCCACAAACCACACGATCGTTTCTACGATCCTCTCGTTATATCAGCCTCCTTCAACAGAAAAAGAAGAGGTCAAAATCGAAAATTAAAAATTCGCGAGCGTTGCGCAAACGTTTTCGTTACAATGTCCCCGCAAAACAAGGATGCCCCGTAAGGGGCGTTAGCTGAGTTTTTAGCCAAGAATTCACCTAACGCTCTCTGTAATAGTCAAATCCAGGGGATTTACCATGCAACAACGTCGTCCAGTCCGCCGCGCTCTGCTCAGTGTTTCTGACAAGGCCGGTATCATCGAATTCGCTCAGGCACTTTCCGCACGTGGTGTGGAGCTGCTGTCTACAGGTGGCACTGCGCGCCTGTTAGCGGAGAAAGGTCTGCCAGTGACCGAAGTTTCCGATTACACCGGCTTCCCGGAAATGATGGATGGACGCGTGAAGACCCTGCATCCGAAAATCCACGGCGGCATTCTTGGTCGTCGCGGTCAGGATGACGGAATTATGGAACAGCACGGTATCGCCCCTATCGATATGGTGGCTGTAAACCTGTATCCATTCGCCGAGACCGTCGCCCGTGAAGGCTGCTCGCTTGAAGATGCGGTAGAGAACATTGATATCGGCGGCCCGACCATGGTGCGTTCCGCTGCCAAGAACCATAAAGACGTAGCGATCGTTGTGAAGAGCAGCGACTACGACGCCATTATTAAAGAGATGGATGCCAACGAAGGCTCCCTGACTCTGGAAACCCGCTTTGACCTCGCGATTAAAGCCTTCGAACACACCGCCGCCTACGACAGCATGATTGCCAACTACTTCGGCAGCATGGTTCCGGCTTACCACGGTGAGAGCAAAGAGGCCGCCGGGCGTTTCCCGCGTACGCTGAACCTGAACTTTATTAAGAAGCAGGATATGCGCTACGGCGAGAACAGCCACCAGCAGGCTGCCTTCTATATAGAAGAGAATATTAAAGAAGCGTCCGTTGCCACCGCACAGCAGGTACAGGGCAAAGCGCTTTCCTACAACAACATCGCAGATACCGACGCGGCGCTGGAGTGCGTGAAAGAGTTCAGCGAGCCAGCCTGTGTGATCGTTAAGCACGCTAACCCGTGCGGCGTGGCGGTAAGTACCTCTATTCTCGACGCTTACGACCGCGCCTATAAAACCGACCCGACCTCCGCGTTCGGCGGCATCATCGCTTTCAACCGCGAACTGAATGCCGAAACCGCGCAGGCAATTATCTCCCGTCAGTTCGTGGAAGTGATCATCGCCCCGTCCGCAACCGAAGACGCACTGAAAATCACCGCCGCCAAACAGAACGTTCGCGTTCTGACCTGCGGTCAGTGGGCACAACGTGTACCGGGCCTCGACTTCAAACGCGTTAACGGCGGTTTGCTGGTTCAGGACAGGGATCTGGGGATGGTGAGCGAAGGCGAACTGCGCGTGGTGTCCAAACGTCAGCCGACCGAGCAAGAGCTGCGCGATGCACTGTTCTGCTGGAAAGTCGCCAAGTTCGTGAAATCCAACGCCATTGTTTATGCCAAAGAGAACATGACTATCGGCATAGGCGCAGGCCAGATGAGCCGCGTGTACTCCGCAAAAATCGCCGGGATTAAAGCGGCTGACGAAGGTCTGGAAGTGAAAGGCTCTGCAATGGCCTCTGACGCCTTCTTCCCGTTCCGCGATGGTATTGATGCTGCCGCCGCCGTTGGCGTGAGCTGCGTTATCCAGCCCGGTGGTTCTATCCGTGATGACGAAGTCATTGCCGCTGCCGATGAACACGGTATCGCGATGATCTTTACCGACATGCGCCACTTCCGCCATTAATCCACGGAGCAGACGATGAAAGTATTAGTGATTGGCAACGGCGGGCGCGAGCACGCCCTGGCCTGGAAAGCCGCACAGTCCCCGCTGGTTGATACCGTTTTTGTCGCACCGGGTAACGCCGGTACCGCACTGGAGCCCGCGTTGCAGAACGTGGCTATCAGCGTCACCGATATTCCAGCTCTGCTGAGCTTTGCCCAGAACGAGAAAATTGACCTGACCATCGTCGGCCCGGAAGCGCCGCTGGTGATTGGCGTAGTCGATGCGTTCCGCGCCGCTGGCCTGAAGATCTTCGGGCCAACCGAAGGTGCTGCACAGCTGGAAGGCTCCAAAGCCTTCACCAAAGATTTCCTCGCCCGTCACCAGATCCCGACGGCGGAATATCAGAACTTCACTGAGATTGAGCCAGCGTTGGCCTATCTGCGTGAGAAAGGCGCGCCGATCGTCATCAAAGCCGACGGTCTGGCCGCCGGTAAAGGCGTTATCGTGGCGATGATGCTGGAAGAAGCTGAAGCCGCCGTTCATGACATGCTGGCAGGTAACGCTTTTGGCGATGCGGGCCACCGTATCGTTATCGAAGAGTTCCTCGACGGCGAAGAAGCGAGCTTTATCGTAATGGTCGACGGCGAGCACGTGCTGCCGATGGCCACCAGCCAGGACCACAAACGCGTAGGCAACGGCGACACTGGCCCGAACACCGGCGGTATGGGTGCTTACTCACCAGCGCCGGTGGTAACTGATGAAGTGCATCAGCGCACCATGGAACGCATTATTTGGCCAACCGTAAAAGGTATGGCGGCGGAAGGGAATACCTACACCGGTTTCCTGTACGCGGGTCTGATGATCGACAAACAGGGCAATCCGAAGGTTATCGAGTTCAACTGCCGCTTCGGCGATCCGGAAACCCAGCCGATCATGCTACGCATGAAATCGGACCTGGTGGAGCTTTGCCTGGCTGCCTGCGACGGCAAGCTGGATGAGAAAACCTCCGAGTGGGACGAGCGCGCCTCGCTGGGTGTCGTTATTGCTGCCGGAGGTTATCCGGGCAACTACAACACCGGAGATGAGATCCACGGTCTGCCGCTGGAAGAAGTAGAAGACGGAAAAGTGTTCCATGCAGGCACTAAACTCGCCGAAGACGATCGCGTGCTGACCAGCGGCGGTCGCGTGCTGTGCGCCACCGCCCTGGGTCATACTGTGGCTGAAGCGCAGAAACGCGCTTACGCCCTGATGACCGACATCCGCTGGGATGGCAGCTTCAGCCGTAACGACATCGGCTGGCGCGCCATTGAACGCGAGCAACGCTAACGCGAAATTTTCGCCAGCAGCGTTTTACGCGTAATGCCTAACTGACGGGCGGCTTCCGTTTTATTGCCGCCCGTTTTTTCCAGCGCCGCCAGAATCACCTCTTTTTCGACATCCACCAGCGGTTGGATCTCGCCACTGAATTCCGTTTTTATCGGCGTCGCGGCAATCGCCATCGGCAGCTCGCGTTCGGAAATATATTCCCCCGTCAGCAGCACCACCGAGCGCTCAATCGCATTTTCCAGTTCACGAATATTGCCCGGCCAGTCGTAGTGGATCAGCAGATCCATCGCCTGCGGAGTAAAGCCTTTCACCGCTTTACGGTTACGCGCGGCAAAACGCTGGAGAAAATGTTCGGCTAGCAGCGGAATATCTTCCCGGCGCTGGCACAGCGCTGGCATTTCAATGGTGACGACGTTCAGGCGATAGTAGAGATCCTGACGGAAGCGCCCGGCGCTGACTTCCTCTGCTAGATCGCGATGCGTGGCGGCGATCAGCCGGACATCAACGGCAATAGTCTGATTGCTGCCAACGCGCTGCACTTCTCGCTCCTGGATAGCCCGCAGCAGACGCACCTGCATCAGCGGTGAAATATCACCGATTTCATCAAGAAATAACGTGCCGCCATCAGCTTCCACAAAGCGACCTTCCCGCCGTTTATCCGCCCCGGTAAACGCCCCTTTCTCGTGACCAAAAAGTTCGGACTCCAGCAGCGATTCATTAAGCGCCGCGCAGTTGAGCGTCACCAGCTGTTTATCGCGACGGGCGCTGCTGGCATGCAGCGCCCGGGCTACCAACTCTTTACCCGTGCCGGAGTCTCCGTGAATGAGCACCGTGGCATCCGAGGGCGCAACCATCGCGATTTCATTGAGCAACTTCTGCATCGCCGGGCTGCTGCCAATCATGCCAAACTGCGCAGCCGACGCTGATGGCAGTTCAGTGCCCGTTTCCCGCGTATGCGCCAGCGCCTTTTCCAGCGTCTCCTGCAGACGGTCAAAATCCAGCGGCTTGATTAAGTAGTCCAGCGCCCCGGTTTTAAGCGCCTCGACGGCGGTCTCCACGCTGGAGAACGCCGTCATGATCAAGACCGGAATCGCCGGATTCAGCGCTTTAATCTCTTTCAGCGTTGCGATGCCGTCCATCTCCGCCATGCGTACATCACACAGCACTAAATCAAATACGCGTTCGCGCACCTGTTCCAGCGCCGCTCGCCCGCTATAGGCCAGCGCGACCTCATAACCCCAGCCGCGCAGCAGCGCCTGTAAAATGGTGCAGTGGCTGATATCGTCATCTACCACCAGAATATTGATTTTTCCGCGCGTCATCCTTGTTAATCCTGTTGTTTCGCTTTGGTCGGCAGCCAAAGGGCAAAGGTCGCGCCTTTGCCCTCAACGCTTGCCACCTGAATGGTGCCACCGTGCTGTTCGATAATGTTCTGCACTACCGCCAGCCCGAGGCCGGTTCCGTCAGCTTTGGTCGTATAGTAAGGCGTAAAAATGGCCTCCAGCTGTTCCGCCGCAATCCCCTTCCCAGTATCGGTAACCACAATTTTAACGCGATCGGCACTGCTTTCACTCGCTTCAACCGTGATCGTACCCTGACGACCAATCGCATGAATGGCGTTCAGATACAGATTCAACAAAACCTGGGTCAGTCGGTCGGGATCGGCCTGAATAGCGGGGAGCGTAGGAGTGGCCGAAAAGCGGAGCTGGATTTCCCGGCTTGCCGCATCCTGACTCACCAGGTGTAATGAGTGGGTGATGACCTCATTAAGATTCACCTGTTGCAGTGTCAGATGCGCAGGTTTCACCAGCTCCAGCAACTCGCTCACCACCCGATTTAAACGATCCGCCTCTTTCGCCATCACCTGCGCCAGCTCGTGCGACTCGCCTCCTGCCGGGGTTCGCTCGGCAAAATACTTCGCTAACCCTTTGATCGATGAAAGCGGGTTACGAATTTCATGCGCCACTCCAGCCGCAAGGTGCCCGAGCGCTAACAGTTTTTCTTTACGCTTCATCGCATCCTGGAGTTCTTTGTACGAGCGCTGATAGCGCTGATACCAGAAGAACGTCAGCACGGTGGCCAGCAACACAGCCGCCAGCGCAGAGAGGACTATCAGGGTGTTACGCCACTCCCTTGCCTGAGTCGCGGCCAGATCGCTGGCATCAAAGGCGATAAATATGGTTTGTGCAGGGGTAATAAGCTGCCCATCATTGCTGGCGCAGCGCGCCATGCCGTGGCGTCCTGGACCATACATCGGCTGAAACTGGCGATAAATTTCCAGGGCTGGCGTTTTTTCACCGTCTCCCACCGGGATCTCAATATTCCGCCAGCTTTCTTGCTCCCCTGGACTAAGCTGTCGCAGGACATCCGATGAATAGAGCGTTTTACCGACCATCGCGGAATTGCTGTGGGTAATAATGACACCATGCTCATCGACGACGGCAAACCATAGCACGCCAGGTTGTACGGCCATTTCCTCCAGTAGCGTCTGCTGTTGTGCATGATGCATGCGCATCCCCATGCCTACGCGCGTACCAGACTCCAGAGCGCGAATAAGCACACTGCCTTTTTCCAGTAGCGTTTGCCGCGCGGCACCACTTTCCCGCCCATAGTCCCGAATGGTCATAATCGAAAACCAGCCGACCAAAATCAGGATTGCCGCCAGCAAGAGTCGGCTCAACCACTTTGCCACCGTATCCTTATAAAGACGCATACGTTCTCCCTTCACCCCGCCAGTTCCTTTCATCGTTGCAGGTATACAGCAGAAATCATGCCATTTTTTCCCCCTGATAACCCTGCCCTCAGACACAAACAGCTGAAAGTAACGGGTAAAAATGACCCGCAGGCGCGTTCTGGCGAGTCATTTTTACTCGTTTCCCTGCAAAGACAGCGAGTACAACGCCCGCAGGACTGGGATTGCCGCTTTGGCACGGAAGATGCAAAAGGGAATGTAAGCTAACCAACAGGAGAACGAACCATGAAACGGAACAACAAACTGGCGCTGATTGCACTTTCTCTTATCGCACTGGGCTCCACCCCGGTACTGGCGCAGAATCACTGGGGATATGGCGACGGAATGCAGCAACGGGGCGGTACCCCAATGACCGCTGAACAGCAGGCTGCCGCGCAGAAAATCTATGATGATTACTACTCCCAGACCAGCGCGTTGCGTCAACAGCTGACATCCAAACGTTATGAGTACAATGCACTATTAACGGCCAGCTCGCCGGACACGGCAAAAATTAATGCCGTGGCAAAAGAGATGGAAGCGTTGAATCAGTCTCTGGACGAGCAGCGCGTTAAACGCGATGTCGCAATGGCGCAGGCTGGCGTGCCACGTGGCGCGGGTATGGGCTATGGCGGATGCGGCGGTGGCGGTAACCATCGCGGCGGCGGCCATATGGGAATGGGGCACTGGTAAAAGACTTAATGCCTGATGACGCTATAGGGATCAGGCCTGCTGATTACCTGTCTTCAGGTTTTCAGAAAGTTTTGGCTGTAGGCTGCCAGTGACAAAAATCTTCATTGGCGACCAGCAGTAGCTGCGACCCTTCGGGCGCTTCCAGCCATGCCACACTCACCTCTACGGATGAATGTCTCTGGCGGCGCTCGATATGGTTTATCGCCCACGACTCCAGGTCTGGCTTCAGCGTTTCACCTTCACAGGTTGTGACCGTGTTATCCGCATGCCAACGTCCCTGACGCAATATCACCCGGCCCTGACGCAGCGCATCGCTGGTCTGGCGAATTTGATCGGCGCGATAGCGGTAAAGCGCGATTTGATCGCTGGAAAGCTGCTGCTTTTGCCCGTCGACTTCACGCTGCATGAAGCTGAGTTCGCCCCGGTCATCGAAGCGTATACGGACATGTTCAGCCGGTTTACTGTAAACGTTGAGTTCTATCAGAGAGAGCGAATCACCCTGCCAGCGGTATTCACTGGTAGTGGTTTCGCCTTTACGCCACGGACTAAATACCGAGAGCAAGTGAACATCGTCACCGGAGTCTTTACGCCAAATGCGTACCGCCCCCTGATCGCCAACATAGCCGCTGGCCGTGAAAGGAGGAAGCTCAGAATGGCTACCGCAGGCAGACAGTAACAGAACACCTGAAAGCCAAAGCGTATGACGCCAGATGGACAAAAGGGGCGAAACCGCCCCTTCGTTAAAACTGTTCACTGCCACGCGAATTACTTAACCGCGTCTTTCAGTGCTTTACCAGAAACAAATGCCGGTACGTTAGCTGCGGCGATTTTGATTTCTTTACCGGTCTGCGGGTTGCGGCCAGTGCGCTCAGCACGGTGGTTCACTTTGAAGGTACCGAAACCAACCAGTTGTACAGCATCGCCTTCTTTCAGAGACTCAGTAATAGCAGCCAGAGTGGATTCCAGAGCAGCTTTAGCCTGTGTTTTAGACAGTTCTGCTTTGTCTGCAATTACATCAATCAGTTGAGTCTTGTTCATAAGTTATCCTTACAATGTGTTTATCGCTTGCTAAGCATCGAGTGCGACGGAAATGCCAGAAAAGCACTCTCCTGCATACACGCACCGATAGCCACTTTTTTTCGCCCCCCAAATGTAGACCAGACCGGGGGCAGATGGGAAGCCTTCAGGCACGACAAATCAGGCGTTAAATCACGTTTTGTGGTGTCATTGCTGAAAATTTATACCAATATTGCTCTCGCCAGCCTCGCGCAGGTCTGCACGCAGCCCTTTTATCAGCTCAATATCGCGTTCTTCACAGTCGGCTAAAAGTCGGAAAATTTCCCACTGAATATCCCATTCTTGCTCAACGGCAGGGTTCTCTTTGAGCTCTTCATCGGTCATTTCGCGACCAGCCTGAGTCATTTCCAGCATCGCAACCGTCGTAATCGAAGCCTTACTCACTTCAATTGCATGCTCCAGCGTTTCACCACTAAGACGCGAATGCATCAGTTCGCTTAATGCCACACAGGCATCAATCGCCGGATAAACGCCGTACAGATCGTAATCGTCTGCAGAAGGAATGGCCTCTTCAAACTTTTCCAGCTGGCTGTCGAAATTGATTTTCGCGTCTTTAACCGTCAGCGCTTCCCAAATCAGATCCAGAATTCGGCGGTAAATCTGTCCATCGCCAAATTCAGTTTGCTTGCAGAACATGGCGTAGTTTGGGTACATGCGTTCGCACAGACAAGCCATAAACGTGACGTGCTGCCAGCTTTCCAGCTTCTCCAGACGCAGGTGAATCGGATTTTGTAACATGATGAGTTCTCAAATACGGAAATTAGCCGCAGTTTACCCGATATGGGGCGTTTTTGCTGCAAGCCGAGTAAAAGCCGGGCGTTCGGATGCCACCGCATCCGCCCAGCGTGTTGGTTCCGGCAAACGATAGCCGTTCATACAGCGTTGAACCCACGCTAGTGCGCTGTCCATACTCACGCGGTGGCCCGTAGAAATAAACAACGGGTTACAGCGCGCTTTGCTGCGCCAGACCCATGCCAGTTGTTCGCCTTTATCCAGCAACGGCGCTAGCGCACCAGGTTCAGCAGCGAGCGGTTCAAACTTGCCGCACAATCGTTTTTTCGCCACACCAATCGTTGGCACGTCCACCAGCAGGCCAAAATGGCTGGCCACGCCCAGACGACGCGGGTGAGAAATGCCATGACCGTCAACGAACAGCAGATCTGGCTTGTACGAGAGCAGTTGCCAGGCGGCCATCAGCGCGGGAGTTTCACGAAAGGAGAGAAATCCGGGTATGTAGGGCATGGTGGTGGCGATACGCGCCACCTTGTATTCGACCAGTTCAAGCGTGGGATACTTCAGTAAGACTATTGCGGCTCGCGTCACTTCACCACCCTGCTCAAACCCAACGTCCGCCCCGCCGATCAGATCCGGCGGATCGTTCTTCAGACGATCCTCGCGGATCACTGAAGAAGCCAGTTCAAGCTGCTGCGCGCGTAATGACGCGAGACCCATGATGACTCCTTAGCGGTGGTACTGTTCGGACAACCGATGTACCGCCTCCACAAAGACACCCGCATGTTCTGGCGGGACGTCCTGATGAATGCCGTGGCCCAGGTTAAAGACATGCCCTTCACCCTGACCGAATCCTGCCAGAACTGTCGCCACCTCTTCTTCGATGCGGGCTGGCGGCGCATACAGCATGGACGGATCCATATTGCCCTGTAGCGCCACTTTATGACCAACACGACGACGCGCATCGGCAATGTCAGTGGTCCAGTCGAGACCTAACGCATCACAGCCGGTTTCCGCCATCGCTTCCAGCCACTGACCACCGCCTTTGGTAAACAGGGTCACCGGTACGCGACGACCTTCGTTCTCGCGCAGCAGGCCATCGACAATTTTGTGCATGTAGTACAGGGAGAACTGCTGATAGTCGCGACCGGTCAGCACGCCACCCCAGGTGTCGAAAATCATCACCGACTGCGCACCCGCTTTGATCTGCGCGTTCAGGTACAGCGTGACGCTCTTCGCCAGCTTATCAAGCAGCAGATGCAGCGCTTTAGGATCGGCGTACATCATCTTTTTAATCACGGTGAAGGCTTTGCTGCTGCCGCCTTCAACCATGTAGGTCGCCAGCGTCCACGGACTACCGGAGAAGCCGATCAGCGGCACTTCGCCTTTCAGTTCACGGCGGATAGTACGCACCGCGTTCATCACGTACCCCAGCCCATCTTCCGGGTCCGGGATCGGCAGTTTGTCGACGTCAGCCTTGCTGGTAATCGGAGAGGTGAAGCGTGGACCTTCTCCTGCTTCAAAATACAGCCCGAGTCCCATCGCATCCGGGATCGTCAGGATATCCGAGAAGAGGATCGCGGCATCAAGTTTATAGCGACGCAGCGGCTGCAGCGTGACTTCGCAGGCCAGCTCGGCATTTTTGCACAGCGCCATAAAATCGCCCGCTTCGGCACGGGTAGCTTTGTATTCCGGTAGATAGCGGCCTGCCTGGCGCATCATCCATACCGGAGTGACATCAACGGGCTGGCGCAGCAGCGCACGCAGATAACGATCGTTCTTCAGTTCGGTCATTTTTGCAGTTCCTTATTGCGTCAGTCCATCAGTGTATCACCACTCGCTCTTTACTCGTACTCAGCCCGACACATTGCCACAGTGTCTTCAATCAATCGACGCGCGACAGTACCCGGCGGGGGTAAGAGCGGTAAATCGTCATAGCGATACCAGTTCGCTTCCAGCAGCTCTTTCGAGTCGATGACGATTTCGCCGCTATCATACTCCGCCATAAATGCGGTCATCAAAGACTGCGGGAATGGCCACGGCTGAGAAGTGACATAGCGCAGGTTTTTCACCTTAATGCCGCTCTCTTCCATAACTTCACGCGCCACCGCCTGTTCTAAGGTCTCACCTACTTCGACAAAACCCGCCAGTACGGTATGCACGCCGTTACGATGGCGAACATGTTGGGCAAGCAGGATGGAATCATCTCGGCGAATAGCGACGATGATGCAGGGAGCAATTTGCGGGTAATAACGTTCACGGCAGTGGCTACAGAGCATCGCCCACTCCGTTTTACTCGGGTGCATGGGATGGCCGCAGTAGCCGCAGAATTTATGCGAGCGATAGAACTCCGCCAGCTGTACGCCGCGTCCGGCCAGTTGAAACAGGCCAACATCCTGGTCAATGATCTGGCGCACCGACCCCATATCGTGTCGACGCTGCTGCTGCACCAGCCAGACAGTCTCCCCTTCCCACTCGCCTATTGGCAGCGCGCGCTGACCAATCAGATCAAAACGGGCTGCGTCGCCATAAGGTAGCTCGCCATGAGGTAACCATAACTTTTGCTCATGACTGACGATCCACCAGCCGCTATCTAATTTTTCAATTATACGATCCATATCTCTTGCGCAACCTTTGCTTCACAGGCATGTTGTTTACATTATTTTTACATTTACGGGTGAGCAGTTCCTAAACACCATCTTGCGGAGTCAATCATGCTAAACCAGCTGGAAAGCCTGACGGAGCACGTCAGAGGAAGTAATAAACTGGTTGATCGCTGGCTACATGTACGTAAGCACCTGCTCGTGGCTTACTACAATCTGGTTGGCATTAAGCCTGGCAAAGAATCGTACATGCGACTCAATGAAAAGGCGCTGGATGATTTTTGTCAGAGCCTGGTCGATTACCTCTCCACCGGACACTTCAGTATTTATGAACGTATTCTCCATAAATTGGAAGGGAACGGGCAGCTTTTAAAAGCCACAAAAATTTGGCCGCTGCTGGAAGCCAATACGCAGCTGATCATGGACTACTATGACTCCAGCCTGGAAACTGCGATTGATCATGATAACTTCCTTGAATTTCAACAGGTTTTATCGGATCTCGGCGAGGCACTAGAAGCCCGATTCGTGCTGGAAGATAAGCTGATCATGCTGGTATTTGACGCAATGCACGAGAGTAGCACTCTCAAACGTCATGCTTGAGATTTGCGGCATTAACGCGTAGTTTACATTCATTACCTCTTTATTGAGGTTACTTCTTGTCGGAGTGCTTATTTTCCACAGCAGCATGAGTGGAAAAGGCTGAGACCGTTAATTCGGGATCCGCGGAACCTGATCAGGTTAAAACCTGCGAAGGGAACAAGAGTCAATCTACAATAGCATCGCCCCCGGGCGAGCTTCTCTCTTGCTTCATCCGTCGTCTGACAAGCCATATCCTTACTTTTATTTGGAATGAGCTATGTCTGCCACTACTAAACCATCACGCCGCGAACAGCGCGCTCAAGCCCAACACTTTATCGATACCCTGGAAGGGACCGCCTTCCCTAACTCAAAACGCATCTATATTACCGGTTCGCAGCCGGATATCCGCATTCCGATGCGCGAAATTCAGCTCAGCCCGACGCTGACTGGCGGTAGCAAAGACAACCCGCAGTTCGAAGAGAACGAAGCCGTTCCGGTATACGACACCTCCGGACCGTATGGCGATCCTGACGTGGCGATTAACGTCCAGCAGGGCCTGGCAAAGCTGCGCCAGCCGTGGATTGCGGCGCGTAACGATAGCGAAGAATTAGACGACCGGAGTTCCGCTTATACCAAAGAACGTCTGGCCGACGATGGCCTGGACGATCTGCGTTTCACCGGCCTGCTGACGCCAAAGCGCGCCAAAGCGGGTAAACGAGTCACCCAACTGTACTACGCCCGCCAGGGAATAGTGACCCCAGAGATGGAGTTCATCGCCATCCGTGAAAACATGGGCCGCGAGCGCATTCGCAGTGAAGTGCTTCGCCACCAGCATCCGGGGATGAACTTTGGTGCACGCCTGCCGGAAAACATTACGCCGGAATTCGTGCGTGATGAAGTGGCCGCGGGCCGCGCGATTATTCCTGCCAACATCAACCACCCGGAATCCGAGCCGATGATTATCGGTCGCAACTTCCTGGTGAAGGTTAACGCCAACATCGGTAACTCTGCCGTCACCTCCTCCATTGAAGAGGAGGTAGAGAAGCTGGTGTGGTCGACGCGCTGGGGCGCTGACACGGTGATGGATCTCTCCACCGGTCGCTATATCCACGAAACCCGCGAGTGGATCCTGCGTAACAGTCCGGTACCGATCGGTACTGTGCCGATCTACCAGGCGCTGGAGAAGGTCAACGGGATCGCCGAAGATCTCACCTGGGAAGCTTTCCGCGACACGCTGCTGGAGCAGGCCGAACAGGGCGTCGACTACTTCACCATTCACGCGGGCGTGCTGCTGCGCTACGTGCCGATGACCGCCAAGCGCCTGACCGGTATTGTCTCACGCGGCGGTTCAATTATGGCGAAATGGTGCCTTTCTCATCACAAAGAGAACTTCCTGTACGAACACTTCCGCGAGATTTGCGAAATCTGCGCCGCCTACGACGTCTCTTTGTCGCTGGGTGACGGCCTGCGCCCAGGTTCAATTCAGGATGCGAACGACGAAGCGCAGTTCTCCGAGCTGCATACGCTGGGCGAGCTGACCAAAATCGCCTGGGAATACGACGTGCAGGTGATGATAGAAGGCCCAGGTCATGTGCCCATGCATATGATCCAGCGCAACATGACCGAAGAGCTGGAGCACTGCCATGAAGCACCGTTCTACACTTTAGGACCGTTGACCACCGATATCGCACCGGGCTACGACCACTTCACTTCCGGGATCGGTGCAGCGATGATCGGCTGGTTTGGCTGCGCGATGCTGTGCTACGTCACGCCAAAAGAGCACCTCGGCCTGCCGAACAAAGAAGATGTTAAGCAAGGGTTGATTACCTACAAGATTGCCGCCCACGCAGCTGACTTAGCAAAAGGTCATCCAGGCGCGCAGATCCGCGATAACGCCATGTCGAAAGCGCGTTTCGAATTCCGCTGGGAAGACCAGTTTAACCTCGCGCTCGACCCATTCACCGCCCGCGCCTACCACGATGAAACACTGCCACAGGAGTCCGGCAAGGTCGCCCACTTCTGCTCCATGTGCGGGCCGAAGTTCTGCTCGATGAAAATCAGCCAGGAGGTTCGCGACTACGCTGCTGCACAAACGATTGAAGTCGGCATGGCGGATATGTCGGAGAACTTCCGAGCCAAAGGCGGCGAAATCTACCTCAAAAAAGAGGAGGCGTAATGTACCAGCCTGATTTCCCGACCGTGCCGTTTCGCCTCGGGCTTTACCCGGTGGTAGACAGCGTGGAATGGATTGAACGCTTGCTGCAGGCGGGCGTACGCACAATCCAACTGCGCATTAAAGATAAGCGTGATGAAGAGGTCGAAGCCGACGTTATGGCCGCCATTGAACTGGGTCGTCGCTATAACGCCCGCCTGTTTATCAACGACTACTGGCGTCTGGCAATTAAGCACCGCGCTTACGGCGTACATCTGGGCCAGGAAGACCTTGAAACCACCGACCTGAAGGCGATCCAGGCGGCGGGTCTACGCCTGGGGGTCTCCACTCACGATGATATGGAGATCGACGTCGCGCTCGCCGCTAAACCTTCTTATATCGCGCTGGGTCATGTCTTTCCCACGCAAACCAAACAGATGCCTTCCGCCCCGCAGGGACTTACGCAACTGGCAAACCATATTGAACGATTAGCGGATTACCCGACCGTCGCCATTGGCGGTATCAGCCTTGAGCGCGCCCCGGCAGTACTGGCGACCGGCGTCGGCAGCATTGCCGTGGTCAGCGCCATTACCCAGGCGGCTGACTGGCAGGTCGCTACGGCCCAACTACTGGATATCGCGGGAGTGGGCGATGAATGACCGCGACTTTATGCGTTACAGCCGACAGATCCTGCTCGGCGATATCGCCATTGAAGGCCAGCAAAAGCTACTCGATAGCCATGTGCTGATTGTCGGTTTAGGCGGGTTAGGTTCGCCTGCCGCGCTGTATCTGGCGGGAGCAGGCATCGGAAAACTGACGCTGGTAGACGATGACGACATTCATCTGAGCAATCTGCAGCGCCAGATCCTGTTTACCACTGATGATATCGCACGTTCTAAATCGCAGGTTGCCCAGCAGCGCCTGACGCGGCTCAACCCGGATATCGAGCTGGTGTCACTCCAGCAGCGACTGAAAGGCGATGCGCTTCGGCATGCGGTAGCGCGTGCCGATGTGGTGCTCGACTGTACCGATAACATGGCCACGCGCCAGGAAATTAACGCCGCCTGCGTAACGCTCAACACCCCGCTCGTCACCGCCAGCGCCGTCGGCTTTGGCGGCCAACTGATGGTACTGACGCCCCCGTGGGAACAAGGATGTTACCGCTGCCTGTGGCCGGACGATGTAGAGCCCGAACGCAATTGCCGTACCGCCGGTATCGTCGGGCCGGTTGTGGGCGTAATGGGCACCTTGCAGGCGCTGGAAGCGATTAAATTGCTCAGCGGTATTGAGACGCCCAGCGGAGAGCTACGCCTGTTTGACGGTAAAACCAGTCAGTGGCGCAGCTTCGCACTACGACGTGCCAGCGGCTGCCCGGTATGCGGAGGGCAACATGCAGATTCAGTTCAATGATGAGCCGATGCAGTGCGCCGAAGGACAAACCGTCAGCGGGTTGCTCACTGCGCTTAATCAGCTTAAACCGGGCGCGGCGCTGGCGCTCAATCAGCAGATCCTGCCGCGCGAGCAGTGGGAGCAGCAAATCGTGCAGGAAGGCGACCAGATCCTGCTTTTTCAGGTTATTGCAGGGGGTTGATATGTTACGTATTGCCGACAAAACGTTTGATTCGCATCTGTTCACCGGCACCGGAAAATTTGCTTCATCGCAGCTGATGGTCGAGGCGATTCGCGCCTCCGGCAGCCAACTGGTGACGCTGGCAATGAAGCGCGTGGATTTACGTCAGCACAACGACGCCATTCTGGCGCCGCTGATAGAAGCTGGTGTGACGCTGTTGCCCAACACTTCAGGAGCAAAAACCGCCGAAGAAGCCATCTTCGCCGCCCAACTGGCGCGTGAAGCGTTGGGCACAAACTGGCTGAAATTAGAAATCCATCCGGACGCCCGCTGGCTGTTACCCGATCCAATAGAAACATTGAAAGCTGCAGAAGCACTGGTGAAAAAGGGCTTCGTGGTGCTGCCTTACTGTGGCGCAGATCCGGTGCTATGCAAACGGCTGGAAGAGGTTGGTTGTTCGGCGGTGATGCCGCTCGGCGCGCCCATCGGTTCTAATCAGGGGCTGGAAACCAAAGCGATGCTGGAGATTATTATCCAACAGGCGACCGTGCCGGTGGTGGTTGATGCAGGCATCGGCGTCCCCAGCCACGCCACACAGGCGCTGGAAATGGGCGCCGACGCAGTGTTGGTCAACACGGCTATCGCGGTAGCCGACAGCCCGGTGATGATGGCAACCGCCTTCCGTCTGGCCGTTGAAGCTGGCTTACTGGCACGCCAGGCGGTACCCGGAAGGAAAAGTTCGCAGGCAAATCCCACCAGCCCGTTAACCGGTTTCCTGGAGGCCTTCGCATGAAAACGTTCAGTGACCGCTGGCGACAGCTGGACTGGGACGACATCCGCCTGCGTATCAACGGTAAAACCGCCGCTGACGTGGAGCGTGCCCTCAACGCTTCGCATCTTAGTCGCGACGATCTGATGGCATTGCTCTCTCCTGCCGCCGCCGATTATCTGGAGCCGCTGGCGCAGCGGGCGCAGAAGCTCACCCGCCAGCGTTTTGGCAACACGGTGAGCTTTTACGTGCCGTTGTATCTCTCCAACCTTTGCGCCAACGACTGCACCTACTGCGGTTTTTCGATGAGCAACCGTATCAAACGCAAAACGCTGGACGAAGATGAGATAACACGGGAGTGTGCGGCTATCCGTGAGCTGGGCTTTGAGCATCTGCTGTTGGTCACCGGTGAACATCAGGCCAAAGTGGGGATGGATTATTTTCGTCGCCATTTGCCCGCCATTCGCCGCCAGTTTGCCTCTTTACAGATGGAGGTACAGCCGTTATCAGAAGCTGAATATGCCGAGCTAAAGACGCTGGGGCTGGATGGCGTGATGGTGTATCAGGAGAGTTATCATGAGGCAACTTACGCTCGTCACCATTTAAAAGGGAAAAAGCAGGATTTCTTCTGGCGCCTGGAAACGCCGGACAGGCTGGGCCGCGCAGGGATCGACAAAATCGGTCTTGGCGCGTTAATTGGTTTGTCCGACAGCTGGCGGGTTGATTGCTATATGGTGGCTGAACATCTGCTGTGGATGCAGCAGCATTACTGGCAGAGCCGCTACTCCATCTCCTTCCCTCGCCTGCGCCCATGCACCGGAGGCGTTGAACCTGCATCGATCATGGATGAGCGACAGTTGGTCCAGACCATTTGCGCGTTTCGTTTACTGGCGCCAGAAATTGAGCTGTCGCTTTCCACCCGCGAATCGCCATGGTTCCGTGACCATGTGATCCCGCTGGCGATCAACAACGTCAGCGCCTTCTCAAAAACCCAGCCCGGTGGTTATGCTGATAACCACCCTGAACTGGAACAGTTCTCCCCGCACGACGATCGTCGCCCAGAAGCCGTTGCTGAAGCACTCATGGCGCGGGGATTACAGCCAGTATGGAAAGACTGGGACAGCTATCTGGGGCGCGCTTCACAGGTACCGTAAGTCAGGAGCGATCGCATAAACAAAAAAACCCGCTTTCGCGGGTTTTTTCTTCACTGGCACTTAACTGCTCGGGCTCTGGCCTTCATCGCTATCGTAAGCGTTCGTGAAATTATCGGCGATTACAGCGCGACAACGTTAACAGCAGACGGGCCTTTAGCGCCATTCTCCACGGAGAACTCCACCTTTTGACCTTCGTCTAACGTTTTAAAATCGTTACTCTGGATAGCGGAGAAATGCACAAACACATCCTTGCTACCATCCTGAGGAGTGATAAAACCGAAGCCTTTATCAGAGTTAAACCATTTTACTAAACCAGTCATTTTGTTAGACATAGATACTTCCTTTCATGTTTTTGAGCTGCTTATGCAGCGAAGATGGCCTGTTTTGCAGAAATTAACTTATGGGGCACTTAGGGAGGAGGCTCATGAAGAAGAGTATCTGAGGATAACGCTTGAACTGAGAACTGCTTTACTAAAACTGCTTGCATAAGGTCTGTGTTCCAAACCGATGCCGCTATAGTAGACCTACTTCTAATCATTAAGCAAGCATTAATTTTTTTAATACCCACTGAGTGATGCAATGTTGAACCATCGCGGCTAAGCATCCTGGATAACAGCTTGATCTACAATGAACAAAAGCCCCGACTATTGCAGTCAGGGCTTTACGTTACTACACACTTCAAATTTAACATTAATAAACTTAACGATTTAATACTGCTGATGGTACTACTTTAAAATGTACACGTTTACTAAAGATAATATTGGATATTGATACTAACTAAAGCTTTCCTCTATTTACCGTTAAACACATTCCACCCGCTTGATAATAGAACTCAAGGCTGGTGACCTAAACAAGTACACTTCCCCTCGCGACCTATACTCTTTGATGCGTTGCCTTATTTCCCTTGTGATAACCAGAAAAGCTGAAATCACAAACAATTACTATAAAATCATGGCGTTACATCGTCGCGCTTTACTGATTTTTTGCGATTAGATATATCAACTACGTGGCCTGAAAGCATTGTCGAAGTGAAAAAATAGCGTTTTCAGCATCGACTATCCCATACAAAAAATACTTCGTGGCCTTTATCGCAAACCCCAATCAAGCTCTACTAACACTTACTACGTTAACAGCAAACTACAATTTCTCCGCTGTTAAGTATTAACATACGGGTTTAAAAAACGCTGTCAATACTGTTTTTTATAACATGTATTTATTGACAGTAATTATATATTCCAGCATGTGATAAGCGAGTCAAAAAGCCGCTGGCCCTGGTCCAGATCGCAGGGTTCTGCCTCTTTTTGTAACCGGTTTCAGAAAAAGCGGCTTTCTTTGTGATGCCTTGCACACATTCGTTGCAAAGCAGTTGTTGCTATAGCTGGCTCGCGATAATTATCAATTCACACATGTTGATCGAGACTGCTTATGAAAAACATCGTTTTATGCTGTGCCGCCGGAATGTCCACCAGCATGCTGGTGCAAAGGATGAAAGATGCCGCCCAGAAAAAAGGCGTCGACGTCACCATCAAAGCCTTCCCGGTGGCCGAGTTTGAAGAGAATATCGCTACAGCGGATATCGTTTTGCTCGGTCCACAGGTTAAGTATGAACAGGCCAAGCTACAGGCGATCGCCGACCCACTAGGCAAAAAGGTCGCCGTTATCGACATGATGGATTACGGCATGATGAAAGGCGATGCGGTACTGGATAAGGCGCTGAAACTACTGGAGTGATGGTATGGAAGAGTTAGAAACGATCATCATGGAGTTATTGGTAAACGCTGGCGCTGCACGCAGCCAGGCCCTGACGGCACTGCAACTGGCTCGTAAGGGTGATTTCTCCGCTGCAGAACAAGCAATGACGGAATCACGCGAGTACGTCAAACAGGCACATAAAATCCAGACCCAGCTGATCGGCATTGATGAAGGTACCGGCAAACTACCGGTTAATCTCATCACCGTTCATTCGCAGGACCACTTGATGAATGCCATGGTGATTCAGGATCTGGCCGGCGATATGATTGAGCTTTATCGGCGGTTACCACCGGTAAATTAATGACACTGCCGGATGGTTTCGTAGACCTGATAATCGCCATCAGAAATAACATAGACATAAAAAAACCCGCCGAAGCGGGTTTTTTATTATGGTCGGCAACGATTAATCGTTGTCAGAACCGCCCAGGCCTGCGTTCAGCAGTTCTGCCAGGCTGGCAGACGCATCTTCAGCAGTTACCTGCGGTGCAGCTGGCAGTTCGCCCGCTGCGCGACGGCGCATACGATCCTGGTGGTACGCATAACCAGTACCTGCCGGGATCAGACGACCCACGATGACGTTCTCTTTCAGACCGCGCAGTTCATCACGTTTACCTGCAACAGCTGCTTCGGTCAGGACACGCGTGGTTTCCTGGAACGATGCTGCAGAGATGAAGGACTCGGTTGCCAGAGACGCTTTGGTGATACCCAGCAGATCGCGGGAGAACGTTGCACCCACTTTGCCGTTCGCTTCCAGCTCGCGGTTTGCGATCTTGACGCGGGAGTATTCAACCTGCTCGCCTTCCAGGAAGTCGGAGCTACCAGCGCTTTCGATGGTGGCTTTACGCAGCATCTGACGAACGATAACTTCGATGTGTTTATCGTTAATCTTAACACCCTGCAGACGGTATACGTCCTGAACTTCGTTAACGATGTAACGAGTTACAGCATGCACACCACGCAGACGCAGGATATCGTGCGGCGCTTCCGGACCGTCGGAAACCACGTCACCACGTTCTACACGTTCACCTTCGAACACGTTGAGCTGACGCCATTTCGGAATCATCTCTTCGTACGGTTCGCTACCGTCTACCGGGGTGATAACCAGACGACGTTTACCTTTGGTTTCTTTACCGAAGGAAATGATGCCGCTGATTTCAGCCAGGATTGCCGGCTCTTTCGGACGACGTGCTTCGAACAGGTCCGCAACGCGCGGCAGACCACCGGTGATATCCTTGGTACCACCGGATTCCTGCGGAACACGCGCCAGGGTGTCACCAGAGCTGATCTGTACGCCATCTTCCAGCTGAACAATCGCTTTACCCGGCAGGAAGTACTGAGCAGGCATATCGGTGCCTGGGATCAGAACGTCGTTGCCCTGAGCATCAACAATTTTCAGTGCCGGACGCAGGTCTTTACCACCCGCAGTACGCTCTGCAGAATCCAGAACCACCAGAGAAGACAGACCGGTCAGCTCGTCGGTCTGACGAGTAATGGTCTGGCCGTCGATCATGTCAGTAAAGCGGACGAAACCACTCACTTCGGTGATAACCGGCATGGTGTGCGGATCCCAGTTTGCTACGGTTTCGCCGCCAGCAACCTGTTCGCCATCACCTTTCGCCATAACGGAGCCGTAAGGCACTTTATAGCTTTCTTTGGTACGGCCGAATTCGTCGATCAGTTTCAGTTCGGTGTTACGTGAGGTGATAACCAGTTTACCGCTGGAGTTCACAACCGACTTCGCGTTGCTCAGACGGATGCTACCTTTGTTTTTCACCTGGATGCTGGATTCAGCAGCCGCACGAGATGCCGCACCACCGATGTGGAACGTACGCATCGTCAGCTGTGTACCCGGTTCACCGATGGACTGTGCCGCGATAACGCCGATTGCTTCACCTTTGTTGATGATGTGGCCACGCGCCAGGTCACGACCATAGCAGTGCGCACATACACCAAAGTCAGTGTCACAAGATACAACGGAACGGACTTTAACGGAGTCTACGGAGTTCTCTTCCAGCAGATCACACCACTGTTCGTGCAGCAGCGTGTTGCGTGGAACCAGAATATCCGCCGTACCCGGCTTCAGAACGTCTTCAGCAGTTACACGACCCAGAACGCGATCACGCAGCGGCTCTTTAACGTCACCACCCTCGATAACCGGGGTCATGGTGATACCTTCCAGAGTGCCGCAATCGTCTTCAGTAACAACCAGGTCCTGCGCGACGTCAACCAGACGACGAGTCAGATAACCGGAGTTCGCTGTTTTCAGTGCGGTATCCGCCAGACCTTTACGAGCACCGTGAGTAGAGATGAAGTACTGGAGTACGTTCAGACCTTCACGGAAGTTCGCGGTGATTGGCGTTTCGATGATGGAGCCATCTGGCTTCGCCATCAGACCACGCATACCGGCCAGCTGACGAATCTGTGCTGCAGAACCACGCGCACCGGAGTCGGCCATCATGTAGATGCTGTTGAAGGAAACCTGCTGCTCTTCTACGCCGTCACGGTTAATAACGGTTTCAGTTTGCAGGTTATCCATCATCGCTTTGGATACACGATCGTTCGCCGCAGCCCAGATATCGATAACTTTGTTATAGCGTTCGCCCGCGGTTACCAGACCAGACTGGAACTGCTCCTGGATCTCAGCAACTTCAGCTTCCGCTTCAGAGATGATCTCGTGTTTCTTCTCTGGGATGACCATGTCATCAATACCAACAGATGCACCTGAACGCGCTGCATATGCAAAACCGGTATACATTGTCTGGTCAGCGAAGATAACGGTCGGCTTCAGGCCCAAAATGCGGTAACAGGTGTTCAGCATTTTGGAGATAGCTTTCTTGCCCAGCGCCTGGTTGACGATGGAGAAAGGCAGACCTTTCGGTACGATCATCCACAGAATGGCACGGCCAACGGTCGTGTCTTTCAGGCTGGTTTTCGCAACGAATTCGCCGTTTTCATCTTTTTCGTATTCGGTGATACGCACTTTAACGCGCGCATGCAGAGAGGCCAGACCTGCGCGATAGATACGCTCAGCTTCTTTCGGGCCAGTCAGCACCATGCCTTCGCCTTTGGCGTTAACACAGTCACGGGTCATGTAGTACAGACCCAATACAACGTCCTGAGACGGAACGATGATAGGTTCGCCGTTCGCCGGAGACAGGATGTTGTTGGTAGACATCATCAGCGCACGCGCTTCGAGCTGGGCTTCCAGCGTCAGCGGTACGTGAACAGCCATCTGGTCACCATCGAAGTCGGCGTTATATGCCGCACAAACCAGCGGGTGCAGCTGGATAGCTTTACCTTCGATCAGTACCGGTTCAAATGCCTGGATACCCAGACGGTGCAGTGTTGGTGCACGGTTCAGCAGTACCGGGTGTTCGCGGATAACTTCGTCCAGGATATCCCAAACGACAGCTTCTTCACGCTCAACCATTTTCTTAGCGGCTTTGATGGTGGTGGCCAGGCCACGCAGTTCCAGCTTGCCGTAGATGAACGGTTTGAACAGTTCCAGTGCCATTTTCTTCGGCAGACCGCACTGATGCAGACGCAGGTATGGACCTACGGTGATTACAGAACGACCGGAGTAGTCAACACGCTTACCGAGCAGGTTCTGACGGAAACGACCCTGCTTACCTTTGATCATGTCGGCCAAAGATTTCAGAGGACGTTTGTTAGAACCGGTGATCGCACGACCGCGACGACCGTTATCCAGCAGGGCGTCAACCGCTTCCTGCAGCATACGTTTTTCGTTGCGTACGATGATGTCCGGCGCAGCCAGATCCAGCAGACGCTTCAGACGGTTGTTACGGTTGATAACGCGACGATACAGATCGTTCAGATCCGACGTTGCGAAACGACCACCATCCAGCGGAACCAGCGGACGCAAATCTGGCGGCAGAACCGGCAGAACGGTCAGGATCATCCACTCTGGCTTGTTGCCAGACTGTACGAAGGCTTCCAGCAGTTTGATACGCTTGGTCAGCTTCTTACGCTTGGTTTCAGAGTTGGTTTCGTTCAGCTCTTCGCGCAGAGTTTCACACTCTTGCTCCAGATCCATGCTTTTCAGCAGAGCCTGGATAGCTTCCGCACCCATCTTCGCGTCGAATTCGTCACCGAATTCTTCCAGCGCGTCCAGATACTGCTCTTCAGTCAGGATCTGTTGACGTTCCAGGTTAGTCATACCGCCTTCGATAACTACATAAGATTCGAAGTACAGTACGCGCTCGATATCGCGCAGCGGCATATCAAGCAGCAGACCAATACGGGACGGCAGAGATTTCAGGAACCAGATATGAGCAGTCGGAGACGCCAGCTCGATGTGGCCCATACGCTCACGGCGTACTTTAGTCTGGGTCACTTCAACGCCGCACTTCTCACAGATCACACCACGGTGTTTCAGGCGCTTGTACTTACCGCACAGGCACTCGTAGTCTTTTACCGGCCCAAAGATACGGGCGCAGAAAAGGCCGTCACGTTCAGGTTTGAACGTACGGTAGTTGATGGTTTCCGGCTTCTTAACTTCACCGAAAGACCATGAACGGATCATGTCTGGCGAGGCCAGAGCAATTTTGATCGCATCAAACTCTTCGGTTTTAGTCTGCGCTTTCAGAAACTTTAATAAATCTTTCACGGATTTGCTCCCGTCGGAGTTAGCACAATCTGGCGCTGGCTGTTACGCCAGCACCAGTGACCTGTTTGATCGAGAGTTACTCGTCTTCCAGCTCGATGTTGATACCCAGCGAACGAATCTCTTTCAACAGTACGTTGAAGGATTCCGGCATGCCTGGTTCCATCTGATGGTTGCCGTCCACGATGTTTTTATACATCTTAGTACGACCGTTCACGTCATCAGACTTAACGGTGAGCATTTCCTGCAGGGTGTATGCTGCGCCATATGCTTCCAGCGCCCACACTTCCATCTCCCCGAAGCGCTGACCACCGAACTGCGCCTTACCACCCAGCGGCTGCTGAGTAACCAGGCTGTAAGAACCGGTAGAACGCGCATGCATCTTGTCATCAACCAGGTGGTTCAGTTTCAGCATGTACATGTAGCCAACGGTAACCTGGCGCTCGAACTGCTCACCGGTACGACCGTCGAACAGTGTGATCTGACCGGAAGTCGGCAGGCCACCCAGCTGTAACAGTTCCTTGATTTCAGACTCTTTCGCACCGTCGAATACCGGCGTTGCGATCGGCATACCTTTTTTCAGGTTTTCAGCCAGACGCAGAACTTCTTCATCGCTGAAGGTATTCAGGTCAACTTTCTGACGAACATCTGAACCCAGATCGTAAGCACGCTGGATGAACTCGCGCAGTTTAGCGACTTCCTGCTGCTGTTTCAGCATGGCGTTGATCTTATCGCCGATACCTTTTGCAGCCATACCCAGGTGGGTTTCAAGGATCTGACCGATGTTCATACGCGATGGTACGCCCAGCGGGTTCAGTACGATATCTACCGGCGTACCGTTAGCATCGTGTGGCATATCTTCGATCGGGTTGATCTTAGAGATTACACCCTTGTTACCGTGACGACCTGCCATCTTATCACCAGGCTGGATCCGACGTTTAACCGCCAGATAAACCTTAACAATCTTCAGCACACCCGGTGCCAGATCGTCTCCCTGAGTGATTTTACGGCGTTTCGCTTCGAGTTTTTTCTCGAATTCGTGTTTCAGTTCGTCGTACTGCTCAGCCAGTTGCTCCAGCTGATTCTGTTTCTCTTCGTCGGTCAGGCCGAGTTCTAACCAGCGGTCACGCGGCAGTTTGTCGAGCTTCTCAGCTTCAACACCACCGGAAACCAGCACAGCGTAGATACGGCTGAACAGGCCAGCTTCGAGGATCTGCAGTTCTTCAGACAGGTCTTTTTTCGCCTGCTTCAGCTGCATCTCTTCGATTTCCAGCGCACGTTTGTCTTTTTCTACGCCATCGCGAGTAAAGACCTGAACGTCGATAATCGTACCGGAAACACCGTTTGGCACGCGCAGAGAAGAGTCTTTAACGTCAGACGCTTTCTCACCGAAGATTGCACGCAGCAGCTTCTCTTCTGGCGTCAGCTGGGTTTCACCTTTCGGCGTTACCTTACCAACCAGAATGTCGCCACCGGTCACTTCCGCACCGATATAAACGATACCGGATTCATCCAGTTTGGAGAGCGCAGCTTCACCCACGTTCGGGATGTCAGCGGTGATCTCTTCTGGCCCCAGCTTGGTGTCACGGGACACACATGCCAGTTCCTGAATGTGGATGGTGGTGAAACGGTCTTCCTGGACAACACGCTCGGATACGAGGATGGAGTCTTCGAAGTTGTAACCATTCCATGGCATGAATGCCACGCGCATGTTCTGACCCAGCGCCAGTTCACCGAGGTCGGTGGACGGACCGTCAGCCAGCACATCACCACGTTCAACCGGCTCGCCCAGAGATACGCAAGGCATCTGGTTGATACAGGTGTTCTGGTTAGAACGGGTGTATTTGGTCAGGTTATAAATGTCGATACCTGCTTCGCCCGGGTACATCTCGTCTTCGTTAACTTTGATAACGATACGGGAAGCATCCACGTACTGAACAGTACCGCCACGTTTAGCAACTGCAGTAACACCGGAGTCAACGGCAACAGCACGTTCCATACCGGTACCAACCAGCGGCTTATCAGCGCGCAGAGTCGGAACCGCCTGACGTTGCATGTTCGCACCCATCAATGCACGGTTGGCGTCATCGTGTTCCAGGAACGGGATCAGGGACGCACCGACGGATACCACCTGCTGGGTGGATACGTCCATGTAGTCAACCTGGTCGCGGCTGAACAAGCTGGATTCGCCTTTGCTACGGCAGGTAACCAGATCTTCTACAAAGTGGCCTTCGTCATCCAGGTTGGAGTTCGCCTGAGCGATAACGTAGTTGCCTTCTTCGATAGCAGACAGGTAATGAATTTCGTCAGTTACAACACCGTCGGTCACTTTACGGTACGGAGTCTCGAGGAAGCCGTATTCGTTAGTCTGTGCATACACGGACAGGGAGTTGATCAGACCGATGTTCGGACCTTCAGGCGTTTCGATTGGACATACGCGACCGTAGTGAGTCGGGTGTACGTCTCGAACTTCGAAGCCTGCGCGTTCACGGGTCAGACCGCCTGGGCCGAGTGCAGAGATACGACGTTTGTGCGTAATCTCAGACAGCGGGTTGTTCTGGTCCATAAACTGAGACAGCTGGCTGGAACCAAAGAACTCTTTCACTGCTGCAGAAATCGGCTTGGCGTTGATCATATCCTGAGGCATCAGGGTATCCAGATCGCCCAGAGACAGACGCTCTTTCACCGCACGCTCAACACGTACCAGGCCAACGCGGAACTGGTTTTCCGCCATTTCGCCTACGGAACGGATACGACGGTTGCCGAGGTGGTCGATATCATCGACTTCGCCTTTACCGTTACGGATATCGATGAGCTTCTTCATCACTTCGATGATGTCGTCTTTGCTCAGGATACCGGAACCTTCGATTTCGTCGCGCAGCAGAGAACGGTTGAACTTCATACGACCAACCGCAGACAGGTCATAGCGGTCTTCGGAGAAGAACAGGTTCTCGAACAGGCTTTCAGCAGCTTCACGAGTCGGCGGCTCACCAGGACGCATCATGCGGTAGATTTCTACCAGTGCGCTCAGACGATCGTTGGTTGGGTCAACACGTACAGTTTCAGAAATGTACGGACCGTGGTCCAGATCGTTAGTGAACAGCGTTTCGATACGCTTGTGACCAGACTGGCTCAGCTTAGCCAGCAGATCCAGGCTCAGCTCCATGTTAGCTGCGCAAATCAGCTCGCCAGTAGATTCGTCAACGTAGTCTTTAGCCGCAACTTTACCAGCAATGTATTCAACCGGAACTTCGATATGTTTGATATCGTCTTTTTCCAGTTGGCGAATGTGGCGCGCAGTGATGCGACGGCCTTTTTCGACGTAGACTTTGCCGTTAGCTTCAATGTCAAAGGAGGCGGTTTCACCACGCAGGCGTTCCGGCACCAGTTCCATCTGCAGCTTGTTGTCGCGAATTTCGAAAACAACTTTTTCAAAGAACAGGTCAAGGATCTGCTCAGTGGTGTAGTTCAGTGCACGCAGAATAATGGTCGCAGGCAGTTTACGGCGACGGTCAATACGTACGAACAGGTTGTCCTTCGGATCGAATTCGAAGTCCAGCCAGGAACCACGGTAAGGGATGATGCGCGCGTTATACAGCACTTTACCCGAAGAGTGGGTTTTACCTTTGTCGGAGTCAAAGAAGACGCCAGGACTACGGTGCAGCTGAGAAACGATAACACGCTCAGTACCATTGATTACAAAGGTACCGTTGTCAGTCATGAGCGGAATTTCGCCCATGTAGACTTCTTGTTCTTTAATATCTTTTACGGTGCCTTCCGGCGCTTCGCGCTCGTAGATCACCAGACGCAGTTTTACGCGCAGCGGTGCGGAATAGGTCACGCCACGGATCTGACATTCCTGAACGTCAAACACCGGTTCGCCAAGGCGGTAGCTGACGTATTGCAGCTCGGAATTACCGCTGTAGCTCTGAATCGGGAAAACGGAACGGAAAGCTGCTTCCAGACCATACTGCCCTTCAGGATCTTGCTCGATGAACTTCTGAAACGAGTCAAGCTGGATAGAAAGGAGATAAGGTATGTCCAACACTTGTGGACGTTTACCAAAATCCTTACGAATACGTTTTTTCTCGGTATAGGAGTAAACCATTAGGGTTCCTCAGCTCGCTGACAAGTCGACCCATCTGTCCGACGAAGGGACAGTTTGTGCAACACTATTTTGTTGACCGGAAAATCGAATACTTTCCGCAATGCCTGTTGCTATCACGCTTAAACCATTTCATTGCGATTTACACAGAACTGATGCTCTGTCGCAGTATATTAAGACGTCGATAGAAACAAGCATTGAAAGGCACAGCAGTAGTCAAACAGTGTGAAATGCTACTGGCGCCTTACAGCGCAAAAAGGCTGGTGACTAAAAAGTCACCAGCCATCAGCCTAATTTCTTAGGCTGCAACCAGAAAAGTTGGCTTATTTAACTTCAACTTCAGCGCCAGCTTCTTCCAGAGATTTTTTCAGTGCTTCTGCGTCGTCTTTGCTGATGCCTTCTTTCAGGGCAGCCGGAGCAGATTCTACCAAGTCTTTAGCTTCTTTCAGACCCAGGCCAGTTGCGCCACGTACTGCTTTGATTACAGCAACTTTGTTAGCGCCAGCAGCTTTCAGAATTACGTCGAATTCAGTTTTTTCTTCAGCAGCTTCAGCCGGGCCAGCAGCTACAGCTACAGCAGCAGCAGCGGAAACACCGAATTTTTCTTCCATTGCAGAGATCAGTTCTACAACGTCCATTACGGACATAGCGGATACTGCTTCAATGATTTGATCTTTAGTGATAGACATTTAAATTGTTCCTGAAAATCAGAATAAGTTTATACGTAAGCAGATGCTTGAGAAAGATAACTGCGATTAAGCAGCTTCTTTCGCATCGCGTACAGCAGCCAGAGTACGAACCAGTTTGCCAGCCGAAGCTTCTTTCATGGTTGCCATCAGGCGTGCAATTGCTTCTTCGTAGGTCGGCAGAGTTGCCAGGCGATCGATTTGCGATGCCGGGATCAATTCACCTTCAAAGGCTGCGGCTTTGACCTCAAATTTTGCATTCGCTTTCGCGAACTCTTTGAACAGACGAGCAGCAGCGCCCGGGTGTTCCATAGAGTATGCAATCAGGGTCGGACCAACAAACGTGTCTTTCAGGCACTCGAACTGAGTACCTTCAACGACGCGGCGCAGCAGGGTGTTACGAACAACACGCATGTATACGCCAGCTTCACGACCTGCTTTACGCAGTTCAGTCATTTTATCTACAGTTACGCCACGGGAATCCGCAACTACTGCAGACAGCGCGCCTTTGGCTACTTCGCTGACTTCAGCAACAATCGCTTGTTTGTCTTGAAGATTTAAAGCCATTAGCTTTGCTCCTGGATGTTTGCCGGAACCCATGTTCCGGAACTCACTTCACTCTCCCCAACTGAGAGAGCGTCTAAATACGGTGAGCAGAAACAAGCCAGAGTATCAGAAATAATCTTAGCGTTCTGTCACCGTCTACGCAGGGCATTAAGTTTCTTACGAAACACCTGCGGTCTTCGACGGAGGCCTGGATAGGCCAGGCTCCAACGAACAAATCTTGTCTATGGCTTCGCCCTTTGAACCGTAGCCGCGTTAGCTGCTCTCGTTCACACCGGTCATGTAGTTAACTACACTCCCGGCGATTCACTCAATTGCTGCCTTGCTACAATTCAAATGACTCGCATAGAGTTCTGTTTATTTAAACAGAAACGTGGGGGTAAGATTGTAGACAAAATCACCGCCCACGTAAAGGCGAATATTAGTTCGCCACAGTCGCAGTCAGACCGGACTGATCAACGGCAACACCAGCACCCATGGTGGTGGAGATGCTAACTTTCTTGATGTACACGCCTTTAGCCTGAGTCGGTTTCGCTTTTTTCAGCGCAACCAGCAGAGATTCCAGGTTTTCTTTCAGTTTGTCAGCGTCAAAATCCACTTTACCGATGGTGGTGTGGATGATGCCGTTTTTGTCGTTACGGTAACGAACCTGACCTGCTTTAGCGTTCTTAACTGCTTCAGCAACGTTAGGGGTTACAGTACCAACTTTCGGGTTTGGCATCAGGCCGCGCGGGCCCAGAACCTGACCCAGCTGGCCAACAACGCGCATTGCATCCGGGGAAGCAATAACAACGTCAAAGTTCATTTCGCCTTTCTTGATCTGGTCAGCCAGATCTTCCATACCTACCAGCTCAGCGCCTGCAGCTTTAGCAGCTTCAGCGTTTGCGCCCTGGGCAAATACGGCTACGCGAACGGAACGGCCAGTACCGTGCGGCAGTACAGTTGCACCACGTACGTTCTGGTCAGATTTACGAGCGTCGATACCGAGGTTAACGGCAACGTCTACGCTTTCTACGAATTTAGCAGTGGCCAGCTCTTTCAGCAGAGCAATAGCTTCGTTGATGTCGTACTGTTTAGTTGCATCAACTTTGTCACGGATCACGCGCATACGCTTGGTCAGTTTAGCCATTTCTTAGTCCTCCACTACCAGGCCCATGGAACGTGCAGTACCTTCAATGGAGCGAGTCATCGCTTCAATGTCGGAACCAGTCATGTCGGCAGCTTTGGTCTGCGCGATTTCCTGCAGCTGAGCGCGGGAAATTTTACCCACTTTGTCTTTGTTCGGCTTGCCGGAACCAGACTTGATACCAGCCGCTTTCTTCAGCAGAACTGCTGCCGGAGGCGTTTTGGTAACGAAAGTGAAAGAACGGTCAGCGTAAACGGTGATAACAACCGGGATCGGCAGACCTTTTTCCATGGAATCAGTTTTTGCGTTGAACGCTTTGCAGAATTCCATGATGTTCACGCCTTGTTGACCCAGTGCTGGACCTACCGGCGGACTCGGGTTAGCCATACCAGCTGCAACCTGCAGCTTGACGTAGGCCTGGACTTTCTTAGCCATTCTAAATTCCTCTAGTTGGGTTATAGCGCCTCAAGGAGGCTCCCCGTGATTAAATTCGTTTTACGGACAGGGCCCATAAAAACAAAAGGCGCGAAATTGTATTCCAATCTCGCGCCTTGTGCAACGATTAAATCGCCGCCTTTTTGATCGCTGTTTAGGCTTTTTCTACCTGGGCAAAGTCCAGTTCTACTGGGGTCGCGCGACCGAAGATAGAAACAGAGACTTTCAGGCGGGACTTCTCGTAGTCCACTTCTTCAACCACACCGTTAAAGTCAGCAAACGGACCGTCACTAACGCGAACCATTTCACCTGGCTCAAACATCGTTTTCGGACGTGGTTTATCGCCAACCTGCTGCAGACGGTTCATGATCGCATCAACTTCTTTGTCGCTGATCGGCGCCGGACGGTCAGATGTACCGCCGATAAAGCCCATCACACGCGGCACGCTGCGCACCAGGTGCCAGCTTGCGTCATTCATCACCATCTGGACCAGTACATAGCCCGGGAAGAATTTACGTTCGCTCTTGCGACGCTGGCCACCACGGATTTCGACCACTTCTTCGGTCGGCACCATGACTTCGCCAAACAGCTCTTCCATATTTTGTAACTTGATATATTCGCGCAGCGACGTGGCTACGCGGCCTTCAAAACCGGAAAACGCCTGAACGACGTACCAGCGCTTTTTAGGGGCTTCAGACATCTTAGAACCTCAGGCCAGTGATAAAGGATACCAGGCGAACCAGAATACCATCCAGTCCCCACAGGATCAGTGACATTACTGCGGTAACCGCAGCCACAATTAATGTGGTGTGCAATGTTTCCTGGCGAGTTGGCCAAATGACCTTACGGACTTCGGTTCTCGCTTCACGGGCAAAAGCAACGGTCGCTTTACCTTTTGTTGTCAACAGCGCGACACCACCCGCTGCGGCAATCAGAATCACTACGGCCAGCGCACGCAGCGGCAGCATCATGTCACGATAGAGGTAGTTGCCAACGATAGCTACAAGCAGCAATACAGCGACAACAACCCACTTCATCGCTTCCAGGCCGCGCCCGCTTCCTTGAGCTTCGGTATTCGCACTCATAAACCAACCTGTCAGAAGTATTCTACAAACATTTTCACCCCGCGTAAGCGAGGCGATCCAAACCGAAATGCTCTGGTGCGTTTCGGACTAAACGCCCTCTTCAGAGCCTGTCTCAGCAATGATTATGACAAAAAAAATCACTGATGAGCCAGGTTCTGGTGTGAAAGCGTGCAAAAAGGGCATCAAATGATGCCCTTTTATTGCGCATTGCGTCAAATGTTATTCGGCAATTAGCTCATTACTTTGGCAACAACGCCCGCACCAACAGTACGGCCGCCTTCACGGATTGCGAAACGCAGACCGTCGTCCATCGCGATTGGGTGGATCAGGGTAACAACCATTTTGATGTTGTCGCCCGGCATTACCATCTCTACGCCTTCCGGCAGTTCGATGGTACCAGTCACGTCAGTAGTACGGAAGTAGAACTGCGGACGGTAGCCTTTGAAGAACGGAGTATGACGGCCGCCTTCGTCTTTGGACAGAATGTACACTTCAGATTCGAACTTGGTGTGCGGCTTGATAGAGCCCGGCTTAGCCAGTACCTGACCACGTTCGATTTCTTCACGTTTGATACCACGCAGCAGAACACCAACGTTCTCACCAGCACGGCCTTCGTCCAGCAGTTTGCGGAACATTTCAACGCCAGTACAGGTAGACTTAGCAGTCTCTTTGATACCAACGATTTCAACTTCTTCACCAACTTTGATGATACCGCGCTCTACACGACCGGTAACAACGGTACCACGACCGGAGATGGAGAATACGTCTTCGATAGGCAGCAGGAACGGCTTGTCAATCGCACGCTCTGGTTCTGGGATGTAAGAATCCAGGAAGCCAGCCAGTTCGATGATTTTCGCTTCCCACTCTGCTTCGCCTTCCAGCGCTTTCAGAGCAGAACCACGAACGATCGGAGTGTCGTCGCCCGGGAAATCGTACTGAGACAGAAGTTCACGAACTTCCATTTCTACCAGTTCCAGCAGCTCTTCGTCATCAACCATGTCGCATTTATTCAGGAACACGATGATGTACGGAACACCTACCTGACGACCCAGCAGGATGTGCTCACGAGTCTGCGGCATCGGGCCGTCAGTCGCAGCAACAACCAGGATCGCGCCGTCCATCTGCGCAGCACCGGTGATCATGTTTTTAACATAGTCGGCGTGGCCCGGGCAGTCTACGTGTGCGTAGTGGCGAGTCGGGGTGTCATATTCAACGTGAGAAGTGTTGATGGTGATACCACGAGCTTTTTCTTCCGGCGCGTTATCGATCTGGTCGAATGC